>DASXXB010000415.1:0-75783 GCA_036503355.1 Kribbella sp.
AGGCCTGAGAGTTACGGGGTGAGAGGTTGTGACCATCGCGGAAATGACGTCGAGACAGCACCGGCGCAGAGTCCGGGTCTGGTTCGGCGAGCACGTGATCGCGCAGTACGTCGCGGAGGCGCCGCTGGCGGCCCGCTACGAGCAGGCGATGCGGCGCCGTTTCGCCGGTCTCAAGGTCACCAACGACCTGCTCGGTCCGCTCGACTCGACCGACTGAAACACCTGATGCTTCCGGGTCCTCCTCAGACCCGGTGTGCTGACCCTGGAGTCTCCTCACGTCCAGGGCCGGCGCGGGAAGGTTCGGGGCCCTCCTCAGCCCCGGACGAAACCCAGGTGCGGTCCGGAGTACTCCTCAACTCCGGACCGCACCGCCCACCGACCCGGCTGGGCAGGCGGCTGAGTCCCTGTGTCGCCGCCGCCCAGCCGTTCCAACCCACCTCCTGACCGACACCTCGGGTCAGGCAGGGCCGAGTGTCCTGGGCGGTAGGACACCGGAGGCTCCCGACACCTCACCGGGAACCTCCCCCTTGAGGTGGCCAGGCTCCGAGTGTGACCGTCGCGCCTGGGCGGTCACACCCGGAGCCTTCTGACGTTCAGGCCAGGTTCGCGGCCATCCGGCGCAGTACGTCGATCGTCGCCAGGTAGTCGGCGTCCGTGATCCCGTTGGTGATGCTGCGGCGCTGGGTCTGGACCTTCGTGGTCAGCGCCCGCAACGCCCGCTCACCGTCAGCGGTGAGCGCATCGCCGACCAGCCAGCCGCGCGCGGCCAGCGGCTCGGTGATCGCGGCGAGTTCGGCGGGGTCGCCGCTCAGGAACGGGGACAGTGCCGCCGCCACCGGCTGCTTGCCGGCGGCCGCGTTCAGCGCCTGCCACTGGCGACGGGTCAGCCCGTCCTCCGCGAGCAGCCGCTCGAACGACGCCTCGAGCAGCCGGTCGACCTCCTTCAGCCACCAGCCGATAGGCTTGTTGTCACCTGACATATGCATGTCATTGACCATATAGTTGGAGCCGGACATGGACAAGGGCAGCCCGGACCTGGACGTTGCGACGGCCTCAGCGGGTTCAGTGGGCTCAGGGGACTCTGTCGACCCGGTCGGGGTGGTCGAGGCGGCGATGGTCGCGATCCGCCGGCGACAGAGCCGCCGTACGTTGGCCGTCGAGTCCGGCGGAGCGGACCCGGTCCAGGATGTCCTCGACGCGATCGAGGGCGCCGCGCCCGAGCCGCTCGGCGTCAACGGTGTCGCGGCCGCGCTGGGCGTCGACCAGCCCCGCGCCAGCAAACTCACCGCCGCCGCGGTCGCCGCGGGCCTGGTACGTCGCGAAGCGGACCAGACGGACGGCCGCCGCACCAACCTCGTGCTGACCCCCGCTGGTCAGGCGCGGCTGGACCTCGTCCACACCCACCGCCGCAGCCGCTTCGCCGCCGCGATGAACGACTGGACCCCCGAAGAGCAGGCCACCTTCGCCACCCTCCTGACCCGCTTCGTCACCACCCTGAACGGCTAGCCGCCTTTGTGGAAACTTTTGGCTGCCCAGCGGCAATTTGTTTCCACAAAACCGCTCAGATGTCCGCTTCGGGTCCGGTGCAGGACCGGACCAGGGCAGCGAACAGGCCCTCGGGGTCGTGGAGCACGCGGACCCCGTCCGTGATCACTCGGCGCGTGCCGGGATCGACCGGCGAGGTCGCGGCCCAGGCGGTCGTCGTGACGCCGACCTCGACCTCGAGACCGGACGCGCGCTGGATCCGTACCTCGGTGAGGTACGGCCCCCACTGCTGACGACGTACGACGCTCACGGCGCCGAACGCAGCGTGCCAGTCGTCGCTCCCGACGTACCGCTCCGGCTCGTCGGTCAGCACGACCAGGTCGACGTCCGAGGTCATTCGAGCGGTGCCGCGGGCCCACGACCCGACCATCGCCACCCCGCGAATGTCCGGCCGGTCCGCGGCCCACTGCACTGCGTTGTCCACAACCTCGTCGACCTCGTGTGCACGGACCTCGCGGTCGGTGACATAGACGGCGAAGGGGGCGTCCGGTTGTACGTCGGGGTGGGCGGCGGCCCAGCCTTCCGCGCGGATCTCGCCGGCGTAGCGCATGCCGAGGCGCGTCATCACCGCCTGGGACGCGGTGTTGACCTGTTCGGTGAACGCGACGACCGACGACGCGCGCAGCGTGGTGAAGGCGTAGTCGAGGCCGGCGCGCCCGATCTCGGTGGCGAGGCCCCGGCCGCGGGCTGATTCGACGAGCGCCCAACCGAGTTCGAGGCCTGTCCAGTCCGGGCCGGCCAGCGCGGCGACCGCCTCGGCGGCCGTGCCCTCGGGTAGCCGGGACAGGCCGCCGCGGCCGGCCAGTTCGCCGGTGGTGCGGTCGTACGCGATCCACTTGCCGGCGCCGTCGCGTTCCCAGTCCGCTTGGTGCTTCGCCGCCTGCTCGGCCGCCTGGTCCGGTGACAGCGTCGCGTCGTACCAGCGGGCCACCCACGGGTCCGCGAAGATGCGCTGCAGGTCCGGCGCATGTCCGGGGAGGACCCCGTTCGGTCCGGTGATCGGTTCGAGGCGGAGGCGGTCGGTGAAGCGGGTGCGGACCGCGTGTGCCACCAGGTCGCGCAGGCGGCGGTCGCCGTCGGTTCGGTTGACCATCAGCAGGTCCAGGTCATCCGGCCCCGCCCACGCGGACGCGTCATGCTTGCCGTCCTCGAGCCGCGGGCGGGTCAGGTCGCCGTCGACGGTGACGAGGTAGTCGACCTCTCGCCGTACCCGGCCCTCCCACTCCCATTCCCAGTCCGCGACCGTCCAGACGATGTCGCGGACCTTCCAGCCCGTCTCTTCCTCGACCTCCCGCGCGAGCGCCTCCTCAGGCGTCTCGCCGGCCTCGAGGTGCCCGCCCACGATGTCCCAGATCCCCGGCAGCAACCGCCGTTCCGCCGTACGCCGCTGCAGATAAACGCGATGCTCCGCGTCCCGAATCAATGCACCGACACAGTCGACAGGACGCATATCCCCAACCTAGCTACCGCAGTGGGCGTTCGGTGATGCGGTTGGGCATGAAGAGGACGGCGACGACGAGGAGGAGGGCGGCTGCCGCGGCGCCGTAGTAGACGTCGTGGATGGCTGGGGACAGGACGGCAGCAGGGACCTTGTCCAGGTCGGCGTGGTCGTCGCCGAGCCGGGAGGCGACGACACCGTTCGCGACCGCGCCGAAGACGGCGACACCGACCGCGCTGCCGACCGAGCGGGAGAACATGTTCGCGCCCGTCACCACGCCGCGCGTCTGCCAGTCCACCGACGACTGCGCCGCGACGACCGAAGGCGAGGCGGAGAACCCGAGGCCGATGCCGATCACGAAACACGCGGCGGCCAGATGCAGTACGGCGCTCGTGGAGCCGACCGTGAGCAGGATGCCGGATCCCAGTACGACGATCAGCGCGCCCATCAGCATCGTCGTCCGGAAGCCGACCCGCAGATAGATCCGTCCCGCGAACGACGCCGCGATCGGCCAGCCGAGGGTCATCGCGGCGAGCGTGAACCCGGCCACCAAGGCCGACGTACCGAGGATGCTCTGGGCGAACAGTGGCACGTACGTCGACAGCCCGATCATCAGCAACCCGATCAGCAACGCGGCCGAGTTCGCCGAGTTCAGCACCCGCTGCCCGAGCACCCACAGCGGCAGGATCGGCTCGGCCGCCCGGCGCTCGACCAGGACGAAGGCGATCAGCAGGACGACCGCGACGGCCAGGATCGCGATGCTGGTCGGCGACGCCCAGTCCCACATCACGCCGCCCTCGAGCAACCCGAGCAGCAGCAGCGAGCCACCGGCCGCGAGCAGGATCGCGCCGGCGTAGTCGATCGTGTGGCTGGTCTTCTCCGCGATCTTCTCGTCGAACCGCCGGACCAGCACCCAGGCGGCCGCCATTCCGAGCGGTATGTTCACGAAGAAGATCCACCGCCAGGAGATGTAGTCGGAGAACACGCCGCCGAGCGTCGGTCCGACGAACGACGAGATGCCCCAGACGCTGGCGACGTACCCCTGGACCTTGGCCCGCTCCGCGACCGTGTAGATGTCGCCGATGATCGTCATCCCGATCGGCTGGATGGCGCCCGCGCCGAGCCCCTGGATCAGCCGGAACGCGATCAGCGCCGGCATGCTCCAGGCTATTCCGCAGAGCACCGACCCGAGCAGGAACAGCCCGACGCCGATCAGCATGATCGGCTTCCGCCCGCGCTGGTCGGCGAGCTTGCCGTAGATCGGCACCGACACGGCCTGCGCGAGCAGATAGATCGAGAACAGCCAGGGGAACTGGGTGAAGCCGCCGAGGTCCGCGACCACCGACGGTACGGCGGTCGCCAGGATCGTCGCGTCGATCGCGACCAGCCCGACGCTCAGCATCACCGCGAGCAGGATCGGTCCGCGCTCCGACCGGAGCCCCACGTCCGCGCGATCGATCCGCTCTGTAGTCATATCACCAACCAATCTATGTGAACCGGCAGCTATTCCCGCAGCCGTGGACCGCCCTCTGGACGCCACCCAGGTACGACGAGACAGGCACGCCAGGTGTCAGGGTGCGTGGGCTCCCCGGCCGTTACGCTCCGAGAGTGAGGATGCGGTCTTTCGTGAGCGGCGCCGTGCTCGTGGTGACCTTGTCGCTGACGCTGGTGCTGCTGCCGATCGCGATCAACGTCGGCACCGGCGGCACCGCGCCGGACTTCCTCGAGCCGTACGTCGGTTGGGTTTGGCCGGCGATCGGAGTGCTCTGGCTGCTCGTGATCGGGACCGCGCTGCTCGAGGTACGGAACCGGCGCCGGCCGCGGATCTCGAACCGTGGCGCCGACCTGCCGCGCAACCGCCTGAACGCCCTCGACCGGATCGACCGGTACCTGTCCGAACGGCGGGCCGGCTCGCTGGCCTCGCGGACCCGGATCGCCCTGGCGCTGGACGGCCAGCCGGACGCGGTCCGTGCGTTCGACCTGCTCGTGCAGCCGCTGAACAGCGCCTCCCGGCGGATCCCGCACGGCACCGACGTCGCGACGGTCTTCGACCAACTCGAGGACAGCATGCTGGTCCTCGGTGCACCCGGTGCGGGCAAGACCACACTGCTCCTCGACCTGGCCCGTCGGCTCGCGGCGCAGGCCCATGCCGATCAGGAACGTCCCATCCCCGTCGTGGTCGACCTGGCCGGCTGGGGCGCGCAGGCGTCGTACCGCAAGGACGACGATCCGAACGACAGCGCGGTGCTGGCCGGCTTCGTCCGCTGGTTGCTGTACGAGCTGAGCGACCGCTACCGCATCCCGCCCGGCGTCGGCCGCACCTGGTTGCGCGGAGGCCGACTGGCCCTCCTGATCGACGGCCTCGACGAGGTCGCCGAGTCGAACCGTGCCAAGCTCGAACCGGTCCTCAAGGAGCTCCGCCACAACTACCAGGTCGGTCAGCTCGCAGTGACCTGCCGGACGCACGACTACGAGCGCCTGCCCCGCCAGCTGAGCCTGTTCGGCGCGGTGCACATCAGACCGCTCACGAGACAACAGGTGCTCGAGTACTTCGCCACGGTCGGACCGGCACTCGATGGAGCGCGCGCAGCGATCGAGCAGGACGACGAGCTGTGGGACCTGATCAGCTCGCCGCTGATGCTCAACGTGATGATGCTGGCGTACCAGGGCCGCGCGCCGGAGGAGGTCGTCGCAGGCGGTGTCCTGCGGCAGCGCCGCGAACTCTTCGACACGTTCATCTGCGAGGTCCTCGCCCGCAACCGCAAGACCGGCAGGCAGTACGACCCCAGGACCGCACTACGGCGCCTGTGGTGTCTGGCGTGGTCGACGCGCAGCCGCGCCGGCGACCGAACCGCCGTACCGCGGTGGATGACGCCCCACGGCTGGTACGGGCTGCCGCTGCGGGAGGTCGACTACCTGACGCACGCGGTCTGCCTGCCGGCCCTGCTCGGAGCACTCAGTGCGGGCGCAACGCTGATGATGATCGCGCAGTACGGCGTACTCGCCGGACTGGCCGTGTCGGGTTCAGCCCTGGTACTCGTGCACTTGCTGCCGCATCCATGGCAGAAGCCGACGGGGAGCGGGCCGGGACAGGTCGTGCTCTACGCCGTCATCCTGCTGACAGGCACTGCCCTGACCATCGCGGTGACCGGTGCTGCGCTGGGGCTTGTGGAACTGCTCACCGCCAAGCTGGCCCTCGCCATCGAGGCTGTACTGATCGCAAGTGCGTACTGCGTCGAGCTGATCGTGTTCCAGGACAACAAGCGGCGGCTGCTGCTCGGGGTCCGGCTGGTGCTGGTCGTGGCGGCGAGCTGGCTCGTGCTGGGCCTCGGGGACGCCGAACCGTTCGCGTCCGGGATCGCGATCGGACTCCTGGTGGCGCAAGGCATCCGCATGGTCAAGTCCTTGCCGACGGACTACCTGCCGGCCACCGAGATCGCCGACACCTGGCGAATGGACGTGTGGGTCGCTGGTGGCGCAGTGGCCGCGTTCCTGATCGCAGTAGCGCTCGGCGCGGACCTGTCGTCGCCACAGCTGGAGGCGGTCGCAGGAATCGTGATCGGGGCCATTGCTGCGAAGGCGTGGCGTCGCCGACCACCTGTGCTCGCCGGACCGTTGTCCCGCTGGCTGCACGACCTCCTGGTGCACTGGACCGGGTACCTGCCGTGGCGGCGCCGGGCCTTCCTGCAGTACGCCGCAGACCGCTACGTACTCGCGCGCACCGGCCGCAGCCAGTACGCCTTCATCCATCTGCTCGTCCGCGACCACCTGATCGAGTGCATGCCGGACGAGCTCGCGGCGAAGGTGGACCGCCGGATCGCGGAGCGGGAGGGTCGTAGTCACGCGGGCTCGGTGAGTGCGTAGCCGATCAGGCTGCTGCACAACGCCAGGCCGATGAGCGTGCTGAGCGCGAGACGCAGGGACGTGTGCTCCGCGATCGTGCCGAGGATCGGGGTGGCGACGCCGCCGATGCTGACCGCGAGGCCGAGCGTCATCCCGCCCGCCGTACCGACGCGGCCGGGGAGGAAGTCCTGCCCGAGCGTCACGTGCAGCGAGAACGGGACCGACATCGCGATCGCGGTCAGCGCGAGGAAACCGAAGAACGCCGGTCCGGGGACGAACACCAGGCAGGCGATGGCCGGCACCGCGACGGCGTACGACGTACGCATCGTGCGGACGCGTCCGTACCGCGTGGCGAGCCGGCCGCCGAGGAGCGTTCCGAGGGCGCCGGCCGCGAACAGGACGAACAGCGCGATGCCGCCGGTCGTCGTACCGCCGCCGACGCGTTGCCCGGCGTACAGCGCGATGAAGGTGCCGAGTCCGACGAACACGATCGATCGGCAGACCATGATCACGGACAACCGCAGGAACGAGGGCCAGTCGTCCGTCCCGTCGGCCCGCACCTTGGAGGCGGTGCCGGTGGCTCGCGAGCGGATCGCCCAGGAGGTGATCGCTGCGCCGGCCAGTGCTGGTACGACGAGCAGCGGCGTCAGTGACAATCCGCCCGCGGCGATGATCGGCGTGACCAGAACCGGTGCCATCGCGAACCCGAGGTTTCCGCCGACCGAGAACCAGCTCATGCCGACGTGGCTGCCGCCGCTCACGAGGCGTGCCATCCGGGCCGCCTCCGGGTGGTACGCCGCGACGCCGAGACCGGACAGCGCAGCCGCGAGCCAGATGAGCCAGTACTGGTGCCCGACCCCGACCAGCGCGATGCCGAGTCCGGCGGTGGTCATCGCGACCGGGATCAGCCAGGTGAGCGGACGGCGGTCGGTCAGTACGCCGAACACGGGCTGGACGACCGACGAGAGCAGCGTCGCCGCGAGCGTGATGCCGGACACCGCGACGTACCCGAGGCCGCGCTCGGCGACCAGGAACGGGACCAGCGCCGGCACGCAGCCCTGGTAGATGTCCACGCACCCGTGGCCGGTCGCCATCAACCCGATCGATCGTCGCACCTGACGATCGTCGCCACGGAGGCGCCTGTCCGGCTTCCGATAAAATGCCAATTGATGCCGGAAATCCGCCAACGTCCCGCGAACACCGGCCACCGTCCGATCCAGGCCGGCGGCGGCATCGAGCCGCACTGGCACGACCGCCACCAGATCGTGTACGCCGGACGCGGCGTCCTGTCCGTGACCACCGACGCCGGCAGCTGGGTAGCGCCTGCCACCCGCGCCATCTGGGTACCGGCGGGCACCGTCCACCAGCACCGCGCGTACGGCGAAACCACCCTGCACACCGTGGGCCTGCAGGAGAACCCGCTGAACCTGGACGCCCCCTCGGCCCTCGTCGTCAGCCCGCTACTCCGTGAACTCATCCTCGCCTACACGTTGGACGAGGAAGAGGAGTCAGGCGAGCGCGCGGAGTGGTCGCGCATGCGGGGCGTGCTGCTGGACCAACTGCGGCGGTCGCCTCAGCGGCCTACCTACCTGCCCACGGCGCGGGACGGACGACTTGCTGCGGCTTGTGACTTGTTGCGGAACAACCCGGCCGACAACCGCACGCTGTCGGAACTCGGGCGGCAGGTCGGGGCGAGTGAGCGAACGTTGAGCCGCCTGTGCAAGAGCGATCTGGGCATGACGTTTCCGCAATGGCGGACCCAGCTCAGGTTGCACGAGGCGCTCCGGCTCCTGGCGGAAGGGGAGTCGGTGACGCGGGTCGCGCATCGGACCGGGTGGGCGTCGGCGAGTGCGTTCATCGACACGTTCCGGCGCGCGTTCGGTCATACGCCAGGCTCGCGCAGGGCCTGATCGAGGATCCGGCTCCACTGCCGGACGATGCCGCGACGCCGGGCGCTGTCGTCGGTCAGCAGATCGGCCAACCCGAGCCCCCGCGCCAGGTCCAGCACGCCCTGCACGGTTTCCCGCACCCCCGGCGTGCGCTCGCTGACGTCCAGCACCTCGAGCAACGCCCGATGCGCCTGCCGTCCGACATGCGCCTCGAGCCGCACGATCTGTTGTCGCAACGACTCCTCGGTCGACGCCGCCACCCACAGATGCAGCGCGGCCCTGAACAAGGGCCCCGTGTAGACATCGGCCAGCATCGCCACGATCGCCTCGGTCCGCCCGGCACCACTCGGCAGCCGCGCGGCCTGCGCCCGAATCTCCGCGAGCCGTACTTCGGTCATGTACTCGACCGCCGCCGCGAACAGATCCGCCCGCGTCGGGAAGTGATGCTGCGCCGCGCCCCGCGACACCCCGGCCCGCGTCGCCACCACGCTCACCGTCGTCGCGGCGTACCCGACCTCGGCGAGCGACTCGACCGCAGCCTCCAGCAGCCGCTGCCGTGTCGCCCGCGAGCGGTCCTGCTGGGGTGCCTTGAGCGCCTCACTCACGGGCAGCCTCACGCGCCCGCAACTCGCGGCGCAGGATCTTCCCGGACGCCGCCTTCGGCACCGCGTCGATGAACTCCACCTGCCGGATCTTCTTGTACGGCGCGACGCGCGCGGCGACGTACTCGATCACGTCGGCCTCGGTCAGCGAAACCCCCGGCATCGGCACCACGAACGCCTTCGGTACTTCGTTGCCATCCGCATCGACCCCGATCACAGCAGCGTCCGCGATCCGGTCGTCGGTCAGTAGTACGGCCTCCAGCTCCGCGGGCGGCACCTGGTACCCGTGGTACTTGATCAGCTCCTTCACGCGGTCCACGACGTACAGATAACCGCGATCGTCCACCTTCCCGATGTCGCCGGTGTGCAACCAGCCGTCCGCGTCGACCGTGGCGTCGGTCTCGGCCGGCCGCCCGAGGTACCCCTTCATCACCTGCGGCCCGCGGATCCAGATCTCGCCCTCGTCCGTATCGTTGCCATCAGCACCGACCAGCCGCATCTCGGTCGACGGGAACAGCTTGCCGACCGCGCCCGGCGGCGGGTCCTGGTCGTCCTGCGGTACGGCGTGCGTACCGGGCGAAAGCTCCGTCATCCCGTAGGCCTGCAGTACGGCGTGCAGCCCGAGCCGCTTCGCACACGCCTCCGCCAGCTCGCCGTCGAGCGGTGCCGCGGCCGACGTCACGTACTTCAGAGCAGACAGGTCCACCCCGTCCACAGCCGGGTGCTTCGCCAGCGCCAGTACGACGGGCGGCGCCACGAAGGCCCGCGTGATCCGCTGCTGGTCGAGCGTGGTGAGGAACTGCTGCAGCTCGAACTTGGGCAGTACGACGACGGTCGCGCCGAGCCGCAGCGGCAGGTTCATCAACACCGACAGCCCGTAGATGTGGAAGAACGGCAGGATCGCGATGATCCGCTCCTGTTCGCCGAGCGTGATCATCACCTCGGCCTGGGAGATGTTGGTCGCGATGTTGCGGTGCGTCAGCATCACGCCCTTGGCCGCGCCGGTCGTACCGCTCGAGTACGGAAGCACGGCGACGTCTTCAGCCGGGTCGATGTCCACCACCGGCTCCGGGCCGGTCGATGCGAAGAGCTCCTGCACCGAGCGATGGCCCTCGGCCTGGTCGCAGACGAAGATCTCCGAGACATCGGTGCCCTCGACCGCCGCGGTCGCGACCGGTAGGAACAGCGAAATCGTCACCAGCAACTTCGCCTTGGAGTCGACCAGCTGCTTGTGCAGCTCGTCCGCGGTGTAGAGCGCGTTCACCGTGGTCACCGTCGCGCCGGCGCGGGTGGCGCCGTAGAACACGACCGGGTAGAGGATCGTGTTCGGGCTGTAGAGCGCGATCACGTCGCCGTGCCGGATGCCGAGCTCGGCGAGACCGGCCGCCACCCGGCGGGTCAGGTGGTCCAGCTCGGCGTAGCTCAGCGACTTGCCGGTGACGCCGTCGACCATCGCGGGCCGGTCGCCGTACTCCTGGGCCCGGCCGAGCACGGCGTCGTGGATCGGTACGTCGAGCACCTCGACGGGCGGGAACTCGCTGGTGATGATCATCGGCCCAGGCCTTTCTCAGTAGGACTTCGGCAGTCCGAGGCTGTGTTGTGCGACGAAGTTCAGGATCATCTCCCGGCTCACCGGCGCGATCCGGGTCGCGCGCGCGGCGGCGACCAGGGACGCGACGCCGTACTCGACCGTCATACCGTTCCCGCCGAGGGATTGCACGGCCTGGTCGGTGGCTCGTACGGCGACCTCTCCGGCGGCGTACTTCGCCATGTTGGCGGCCTCACCCGCCGCGAGATCGTCGCCCGCGTCGTACAGCGCCGCGGCCTTCTGCATCATCAGGCGGGCCAGTTCGAGCTCGATCTTGATCTGGGCGAGCGGGTGCGAGAGCCCCTGGTGCGCTCCGATCGGAGCCTTCCAGACCTGACGTTGTTTGACGTACGCCGTCGCCTTGCCGAGGGCGTGCCGGGCGATCCCGAGCGCGAACGCCGACGCCATGATCCGCTCCGGGTTGAGGCCCGCGAACAGTTGCATGAGCGCCGCGTCCTCGGACCCGACGAGCGCCTCGCGCGGCAGCTGTACGTCGTCCAGGAACAGCGCGTACTGCTTGTCCGGGCTGATCAGGTCCATCTCGATCTGCCGGAACTCCACGCCCGGCGCATCGGTCGGCACGACGAACAACGCCGGCTTGAGCTTGCCGGTGCGTGCGTCCTCCGTCCGGCCGACGACCAGGACCGCCTTCGCGACGTCGAGGCCGGAGATGAACACCTTGCGCCCGGTCAGCGACCAGCCGTCGCCGGTACGGCGGGCCGTGGTGGTGATCTGGTGCGAGTTCGAGCCGGCGTCCGGTTCGGTGATCGCGAACGCCATGATCGTCGTACCGTCGGCCAGGCCGGGCAGCCAGCGCTGCTTCTGCTCGGCGGTGCCGAAGCGCGAGATCACGGTGCCGCAGATCGACGGCGAGACCACCATCATCAACAGCGGACAGCCGGCCGCGCCGAGCTCCTCCAGCACGATCGACAGGTCGGCCATCCCACCGCCTCCGCCGCCGTACTGCTCGGGAAGGTTCACCCCGAGGTACCCGAGCTTGCCGGCCTCGAGCCACAGCTCAGTGGTGTGGCCGCCGCTGCGGGCCTGCTTGTTGAACCACTCGTAGCCGTACTTCTTGCCGAGCTCACTGACAACCTTCCGCAGCTCACGGCGTTCTTCGGACTCGACGAAGCTCATGCGTCCTCCCCAACCACGGCCAGTACGGCGCCGACCTCGACCTGTTGTCCTGCGTCCACCTTCAGCTCACTGACGACGCCGTCCACCGGGGCGGCGATCGTGTGCTCCATCTTCATCGCCTCCAGCCACAGCAAGGGTTGTCCTTGTCTCACCACGTCACCGACCGCGACGCCGACCCGGATCACCGTCCCCGGCATGGGCGCCACCAACGACCCGGCCGCGACCTGGTCTGCTGGATCCACGAACCGCGGCACCGGCGAAAGGCTCACGCTTCCGAGTGACGAGTCCACACAGATGAGCCCGTCGTACGCCGCGACGTCGAACGATCTGCGCACGCCGTCGATCCCGAGCACCACTCGCGCACCGTCCAGGGAAAGCAGTGCGGTGTTGCCGTCGACAACCAATCCGTCCCGCGTCAACCGGTACTCGACCTCGACCACGTCATCGCCGTACCGGTAGCTCTTCCGCTGCGGTTGGGACGAGAGGTTCCGCCACCCTCGCGGCACCCGCACCGGTGTAGGCCGTCCCGCCGCGTCCGCCAGCGCGGCTGCCAGCGCCGACGCCCGTACCACCGCGTCATCGACCGCGCCACCCACGCCGTGCTTGTCGAAGAACGCAGTGTCGGTGTCCCCCGCGAGGAAAGCGGGATGCCGCAGGATCCACGCGAGCAGGTCCCGGTTGGTCCCGACCCCGTGGATCTTCGCCCGCTCGAGTACGCCGGCCAACCGCCGCGCGACCGCGGTCCGATCGGCCCCGTGGGCGATCACCTTCGCCAGCATCGGGTCGTAGTACGGCGAAACGTCGGACCCGTCCTCCACTCCGGAGTCGACACGGAGGGTTTGTGGAACTTTTTGGTCACCAGGCGGCCAAAAAGTTCCACAAACCTGGAATCGATGCAGCCGGCCGGTCTGGGGTTGCCAGTCGTTGAGCGGGTCCTCGGCGTACAGTCGCACCTCGATCGCGTGGCCGACCGTCGGCGGCGGTTCGGCGGGAAGCTGCTCGCCCGCGGCGATCGCGAACTGCAGTTCGACCAGGTCCAGCCCCGTCGTCTCCTCCGTCACCGGGTGCTCCACCTGAAGCCGGGTGTTCATCTCGAGGAAGTAGAAGTTGCCGTTCTCGTCGGCGAGGAACTCGACAGTGCCCGCGCCGACGTACCCGATCGCCGCGGCCGCCTTTCGTGCCGCGTCGAACAACTGCGCACGCATCGAGGGGATCCGTTCGACCAGCGGCGACGGGGCTTCCTCGACGACCTTCTGGTGGCGGCGCTGGATCGAGCACTCGCGTTCGCCGACCGCCCAGATCGTGCCGTGCCGGTCGGCCATGACCTGTACTTCGATGTGCCGCCCGGTCGCCAGATACCGCTCGCAGAACACGGTCCCGTCGCCGAACGCCGACAACGCCTCCTCCGACGCCGCGTCGATCTCCGCCGCGAGATCCTCCAGCCGTGCGACGACCCGCATCCCGCGCCCGCCACCACCGGCCGATGCCTTCACCAGCACAGGTAGGTCGTCCGACGACACCTCCGCGGGCGTGAGCTCGTCCAGCACCGGTACGCCGGCCGCCGCCATCAGCTTCTTCGCCTCGATCTTCGATCCCATCGACGAGATCGCATCCACCGGCGGCCCGATCCACGTCAGCCCCGCCTCGACGGCGGCCTGCGCGAACGCAGCGTTCTCCGACAGGAACCCGTACCCCGGATGTACGGCGTCCGCGCCCGCCCGCCGCGCGGCCTCGACGATCAGGTCGGCGCGCAGGTAGGTCTCACCAGGAGCACTCCCAGGCAGATGTACGGCGGCATCCGCCTCGTCCACGAAGGGCATCCGCGCGTCGGCCGTCGAGTACACCGCGACCGTCGACAGCCCGAGCGACCGGGCGGTCCGGAAGATGCGCCGAGCGATCTCGCCCCGATTGGCGACCAGTACAGAGGTGATCATCGGCCTCACATCCTGAAGACGCCGAAGTTCGACGTACCTTCGACGGGTGCCGAGTGGATGGCGGACAGGCAGATGCCGAGGACCGTTCGGGTGTCGCGGGGGTCGATCACGCCGTCGTCGTACAGCCGGCCGGACAGGAACATCGGCAGGGACTCCGCCTCGATCTGCCCCTCGACGTACGCGCGCATCTGCCGGTCGCCGTCCTCGTCGTACGGCATGCCCTTCGCCTCGGCGGCCGCGCGCGCGACGATCGACAGCACGCCGGCGAGCTGCTGCGGACCCATCACCGCCGACTTCGCCGACGGCCACGCGAACAGGAACCGTGGATCGAACGCCCGTCCGCACATCCCGTAGTGCCCGGCGCCGTACGACGCCCCCATCAGGATCGAGATGTGCGGCACCGATGAGTTCGAGACCGCGTTGATCATCTGCGCGCCGTGCTTGATGATCCCGCCCTGCTCGTACTCCTGCCCGACCATGTACCCGGTCGTGTTGTGCAGGAAGACCAGCGGCGTGTTCGCGCGGTTCGCCAGCTGGATGAACTGCGCCGCCTTCTGCGACTCCTCGCTGAACAGCACGCCCCGCGCGTTCGCCAGGATGCCCACCGGGTACCCGTGCACCGATGCCCACCCGGTCGCCAGCGACGACCCGTACAGCGGCTTGAACTCGTCGAACACCGACCCGTCCACCACCCGCGCGATGACGTCCCGTGGATCGAACGGGACCTTCAGATCACCCGGCACGATGTCCAGCAGTTCGTCGGCGGGATGCAGAGGTTCGGCGTACGTCGGTGCGGCCGGCGGACCCAGCTTGCGCCAGTTCAGCCGGGACACGATCTGCCGCCCGAGCCGGATCGCGTCCCGCTCGTCGACCGCGAAGTAGTCGGCCAGGCCGGACTGCCGCGCGTGCATCGAGGCTCCGCCGAGCGACTCGTCGTCCGCGTCCTCGCCGGTCGCCATCTTCACCAGCGGCGGCCCGGCGAGGAACACCTTCGCGCCGCCGTCGACCATCACCACGTGGTCGCTCATACCCGGGATGTACGCGCCGCCCGCGGTCGAGTTGCCGAACACCAGCGCGATCGTCGGGATCCCCTCCGCGGACAGTCGCGTCAGGTTCCGGAACATCGCGCCGCCGGGGATGAAGATCTCCTTCTGCGTGGGCAGGTCCGCGCCGCCGGACTCGACCAGGCTGATCACCGGGAGCCGGTTCGCCCGCGCGATCTCATCCGCTCGGAGGGCCTTCTTCAGCGTCCAGGGATTGCTCGAACCGCCTTTGACGGTCGGGTCGTTCGCGGTGATCAGGCACTCGACGTCCTCGACCACCCCGATCCCCGTCACCAGGCTCGCGCCGACGGTGAAGTCCGAACCCCAGCCGGCCAGCGGCGAGAGTTCGAGGAAGTACGAGTCCGGGTCGAGCAGCAGTTCGATCCGCTCGCGGGCCGGCAACTTGCCGCGCCGGCGATGCCGATCGACGTACTTCGGTCCGCCACCCGCGAGCGCCTTCTCGTGCTCTGCATCCAGCGCGGCGAGCTTCTCCAGCATGGCTTCCCGGTTGCTCATGCGGCCGCTCCGCTTCGCTCCGCGGCCTCATGGTTGGGGGTGCGTACGCCGCGCAGGTGGTCGAGGGCCGTCTGCCGTCTGGTCATGTGGTGAACCCCAGTCGTTTCGCAGCGAGGTTGGTGAGGATCTCGGTGGTGCCGCCGCCGATGGCGAGGATCTTCTGGTCGCGGTACTGGCGTTCCACCTCGGCCTCCCGCATGTAGCCGAGGCCGCCGTGCAACTGCAGCGCCTGGTCGCACACCCACTGGCCGGCCTCGACGGCGGTGTTCTTCGCGAAGCAGGTCTCGGCGACCACGTCCTCACCACGAGCCGCTCGCTCGGCCACGGAACGCACGTAGACCCGAGCAACCTCGATCCGCCGCGCCATCTCGGTCAACGTGTGCTGCACCGTCTGCCGCGAGATCAACGGCCGCCCGAACGTCTCCCGCCGACGGCACCACTCGACGGTGACGTCGAGCGCGCGCTGGGCACCGGCGTAAGCCTGCACCGCCAACGTGAGCCGCTCGGCAACGAAATTCACCGCCAGTTGCACGAACCCAGAGTCCTGGGCCCCCACCAGATTCTCGGCCGGAACGCGAACATCCGTGAACGACAGCTCAGCCGTGTCCGAGCAGAGCCAGCCCATCTTCTCGAGCTTCCGCGATACCTCGAACCCGGCCGCGCCCTTCTCGATCACGAGCAGGCTGATCCCATGCGGTCCAGGGCCATCGGTACGGACTGCTGTAGTAACAAAGTCCGCACGACAACCAGACGTGATGAACGTCTTCGCACCGTTCACCACGAACACGTCACCCTCGCGCCGCGCCGTCGTACGAAGAGAGGCCACGTCCGATCCACCGCCGGGCTCCGTGATCGCCAGCGCCCCGATCAACTCGCCGTCCAGCGTTGGCCGAACCCACCGCTCGACCTGCTGCTCGTTGCCTCCAGCAATGATGTGGGGCAGCGCGATCCCGCACGTGAGCAGCGATGCGACCAGGCCGCCGGAGCCGCCGGCGTAGTGCATCTCTTCGACCACGTCGATCCCGTCGAGCAGCGAACCGCCGCCACCACCGACCGCCTCGGGAAACCCGACGCCCAGCAACCCCAGCGCGCCGGCCTTCTTGTGCAGCTCGCGCGGCAGCTCACCGTCCCGCTCCCATTGATCCAGGTGCGGCAGTACCTCGGCCGTCATGAAGCGCCGTACCGACGCGCGGAAGTCGCTCACAGCAGGACCTCCGGTACGTCGACGTACCGCGACCGGAGCCACTCCGCGACCGCCTTCGCCTGCGGGTCGAAGCGGGCCTGTGCCGCGACGCCCTCACCGAGCAGACCCTCGACGACGAAGTTCACCGCCCACAGGTTCGGCAGCAGGTACCGCGTCACGGTCAGCGGCTGTGTCTCCGGAAGGAGCTGCTTGAAGAGCTGCACGGTCAGGGTGTGCGCGAGCCAGCGCCACGCCTTCTCGTCGCGGACCCAGACGCCGACATTCGCGTCGCCGCCCTTGTCGCCGGAGCGCGCGCCGGCGATCCGCCCGAGGGGAACCTCGCGGGTCCGCGGCGGTCCGCTCGAGAGCTGCAGCAACGGCATCGGCTCCTCGATGTCGTCGACGGGCTCGAGCGGCTGGGTCCTGGACGCGGGCTCGACCACGTGACGCGAGCCGTCCGGCAGTACGACGACGTGCTCGACCGCGTGAATGTCGACGTACCCGGCCCGGAACACGCCGTACGGCGAACCCTCACCGGGCGGCGCGGTGACGTGGAACCCGGGGTAGCTCGCGAGCGCCAGCTCCACCGCGGCGCTGCTGAACGCGCGACCGACGACCTTCGGATCCGGATCCTTCACCGCGCACCTGAGGAAGACGCTGGCCTCCTCCTCGGACTCGGCGTTCGGCTTCTCGGTCCACGCCAGCGACCACTTCAGCTCGGCCGGACGCTTCGCCAGCGCCTGCTCCAACTGCCGCTGCACCAGCTCGGCCTTCTGCTCGAGCTGCAGCCCGGTGAGCACGAAATCGACCTCGTTGCGGAAGCCGCCGACGCTGTTCAGCGAGACCTTGTACGTCGGCGGCGGGGCCTCGCCACGGACGCCGGAGATCCTGATGCGGTCGGGACCGTCGTCGGAGAGTTCGATCGTGTCGAGGCGCGTGGTGACGTCCGGACCGGCGTACCGCGCGCCGGTGATCTCGTAGAGGAGCTGCGCCTTGACGGTGTCGACGGTGACCGCGCCACCGGTGTTGTCGTGCTTGGTGATCACGCTGCTGCCGTCCGCGTGGATCTCCGCGATCGGGAATCCGGGGCGGCCGAAGTCGCGGATCTCGGTGAAGAACGCGTAGTTCCCGCCGGTCGCCTGGCAACCGCACTCGATCACGTGCCCGGCGACGACCGCGCCGGCGAGTTCGTCGTACTGCGTCCGCTTCCAGCCGTGATGCGCCGCCGCCGGTCCCACGATGACCGAGGCGTCGGTGACCCGGCCGGTCACCACGACGTCCGCGCCGGCCTGCAACGCCTCCGCGATCCCCCAAGCGCCCAAGTAGGCGTTGGCCGTCATGGGCGAACCGAGTCCGAGCTCGTCGGCTCGGCCGAGTAGGTCGTCGCCCTCGACGTACGCGATGTTCGGATGCAGCCCGAGCTTGTCGGCCAGGTCGTGGATCGCGGCCGCGAGACCGGACGGGTTCAGGCCACCCGCATTGCTGACGATCTTCACGCCTCGGTCGAGCGCCTCACCCAGACCGCTCTCGAGCTGCTTGAGGAACGTCCGCGCGTAGCCGAGCCCTGGGTCCTTCAGCCGGTCGCGCCCGAGGATGAGCATCGTCAGCTCAGCCAGATAGTCGCCGGTCAGCACATCCAGCGGCCCACCGGTCAGCATCTCCTGCACCGCACTGAACCGATCGCCGTAGAACCCGGACGCGTTCCCGATCCGAATCGGCGGGCTGGGCGACGGCTCGGGCCCGCCGGACCCGCCCGACCTGCCCGGCCTGCCCGGCCCGCCCGGCCCGCCCGGCCTGCCCGGCCCGCCCGGCCTGCCCGGCCTGCCCGACCGGCTCGGCCCGCTCACGCGAACTGTCCTCGCCGGCGGCCCTTGCCCGGCAACCCGGCGAACGCCTGGATGATGCCCAGCCACTCCTCGGCGTCCGCGCCGACGGCGCGCACCGCCAGGTCGTCCCGGTGCCGACGTTGCGTTGCCAGCAAGCAGAAGTCCAGCGCCGGACCGCTCACCCGCTGGGCCGCGTCCTCGGGACCCCAACTCCACGCGTCGCCGTCAGGTCCGGTCAGCTCCACGCGGAACGGTTCGGCCGGGGGCTTGCGGTTGTTCAGCAAGTACGCGAAGTCCCGCGTGCGGACCGCGAGGTGGGCGACGTGCCGCAGACGGTTGCTCGGTTGCCGCCGTACGCCGAGGGCGTCGCAGACGTCCTGCCCGTGCGCCCACGTCTCCATCAACCGAGCGGTCGCCATCGACGTCGGACTCATCGGCGGCCCGTACCAGAGCACCTTCTCGCCCGCCGGCACCTTCTTGAGCGCCTCGGCGACACCGGCCCGGGTCTCCCGCCAGTACGTCAGCAGTTGGTCCGGTGGCAGCGCTGCGGTCTCGGCGGCCCCGTCGTCGACGTACGTCGTCGGGCTGTCCGCCGCCTTCTGGAGCGACGCCTTGAAGGCGTCCGGATCGGTCGCCGCCAACTCGGTCGCCTCGTCGGTCCAGGCCAGGTGCGCGATCTGGTGCGCGATCGTCCAGCCCTCGGCCGGTGTCGGAGTAGACCACTCATCCGCGGCCAGACCACCGACCAACCGATCCAGTTCGGCGCTCTCGGCCCACAGGTCCGCCAGCACTTCGTCCAGTTGCACGCTGCACTCCCTCGCGAGCCGCTCGTGCAGCCGAGCGTCCCACGACCACAGAAAAGAATCAAGCGTGCTTGTTTTACTGCGCCTGCGCGAGTGGTCTGTTCAACAGGTGTCGAAAGGCTTTCGGAGTGGTCCAGTCGGTGCTAGTCAGGTGCAATGCATGGTTCGCTGCCGGGGAAGGCCGCCGAGATCCGGGCGCTGCTGCTGAGTCTGATCGACACGCTGCCCGAAGGCGCGGCGCTGCCACCCGAGCGCGAGCTCGCCGCCCGCTGGAACGTCGCCCGGATGACGCTGCGCCGGGCCGTCGACGAGCTGGTGATCGAGGAACTGCTGGTACGCCGGCACGGCAGCGGCACGTACACGACCCGGCCGAAGGTCGCGCGCTGGCTCGGGATGATCGGGTTCTCCGAGGACATCCGCCGGCGCGGGATGCGGCCGGGCAGCACGATGCTGGAATTCCGGCACCAGAAGGCCGAGCGGGCCGCGGCGCGGCGGCTGCGGATCCCGGTGGGCGACGCGATCATCGCGTTCACCCGGCTGCGGCTCGCCGACGATCATCCGATGGTGGTCGAGCGCACCACGCTCCCGGCGGCGTACGTCCCCGGCCTGCGCGCCGAGGACCTGAACGCTTCTTTGTACGACCTGCTGACGAGCCGCTACGGCATCGACCTGGTGAGCGCCACCTCGCGCCTGGAGCCGATCATGCCCGACGCGAAGACGGCCGGCTGGCTGGACATCCCGACCACGCAGCCGTGCATCGCCCTGCACGGCATCAGCTTCGACAGCCGCGACCGCGTCTTCGAGTACACCTCCGCCGTCTACCGCGGCGACCGCTACGCGTTCACGACCGAACTCCGCACCACCACGCCGGGCCCTCGCGCCAATGCCAAGGGTCTCTGACGTGTCACGGTGATTACTCCGGGGCGCCGGGTGATCACTAGGGTGGTTCGGATCATGGATCTGAAGAGCCCGATCAGCACGGTGGTGCCGTCCCTGGACGGTCCGGTGTTGCTCGTGCTGGCCGCGGCCGAGGAAGGGTTGTCGGGCCGGCAGATCCACAAGCTGGCCGGCGCGGGAAGCGTCGCCGGCGTGCGGCTCGTGCTGCAGCGCCTCGCGGCGACCGGTCTCGTCCACGTCGACGACCTCGGCAACTCGTTGCTCTATCGCCTCAATCGCCAACATCTGGTCGCACCGATCGTCGAGCAGCTCGCGAATCTCCGCAGTACCCTCATCGACCGCCTCGCCGCCGAGATCGGCGGCTGGCAGATCGCGCCGGTGCATGCAAGCCTGTACGGCGCGATCGCCCGCGCCGACGGAGACCTGGACAGTGACGTCGACCTCCTGCTGATCCGCCCTGACCACCACGAGTCCGACGACCCCGTCTGGGAAGCCCAGGTCAGCCGCCTCATGCAAACGGTCGTAGACCTCACCGGCAACGCAGCCCACCTCTTCGAACTCACCCAGTCCGAACTCACCGGCCACCTCACCACCGAGACCCCCATCCTCAACGACTGGACCACCCAGAACCTCCACCTGGCAGGCGTCTCACTCGACGACGCCGTTCGCCTCCCGGTCCCCGCAGGCCGTTGAACTGGGCTGCGACGGCGGGGCGTTTGCTCTACCGTCGCGTGGATGAGAGCCATCGACGTACCCGCCGTCGACCTCGCCTGCTTCGACCAGCTCGATGCGGCGGTCATCGCCCCCGGTGAGCAGGTGGCGATCCGGACCCGTTCGGCTGCCGAGTACCCGTTCCTCACCGGCCCGCTGCGTGTTGACGGCGTACGACCAGGTGACACGCTCGCGTTCCATCTCGAGGGATTGGAGCTGGACTCGACCGGTCGGTACGGATTCGCCACCACGACGAAGCCCTGGGAGCCGTGGGGCGGAGTACTGCGGGAGACCGCCGGCGCGGAGTACGTCGGCCACGCGGAGATCGTCGGCGACCGCGCAGTCCTCGACGGCCGGCACACGATCGCCGTACGGCCGATGCTCGGCTGGATCGGTTTGGTGCGTGAATCGCTGATCGCCGACCCGTGGGACCACGGCGGCAATCTCGACACCCGCGAACTGTCACCCGGCGCCGTCCTCTACCTGTACGACGACGTGGGCGCGGGCCGATTCGTGGTCGGCGACGCCCACGCCGCGATGGGAGACGGCGAGGTGAGCGGCCAGGGGATCGAGATCGGCGCACGCTGTGTGCTGCGCGTCGAGATCCATCGCGGCACACAACCACACCGGCCCCTGGTCGAGACGGCCGGCACGATTGTTCACCTGTGCAGCCGCTTCACCGAGAAGGACGCCTACACCCAAGCGATCTCCGACGCGGCGCATCATCTTGCCTTTTCGAAGCACGTTGGCTTCGAGGAGGCGAATGCGCTGCTCAGCCTGGTCGGTGAGCTGAGGGTGTCGAGTGTTGTCTCGCACTCACCCACGCTCAAGATGCTCGTCGCTCGCGACCAACTCGCGCCTGTGCGCGAGCTCCTCCAGGTCGCCAAGCCGTCGCTCCCCTACACAAGCCGCTAGACCACCTCGAGGTCGTCCTTCTGGGGTAGTGAAGGGAAGGGGGTGTGGGGTTCGGTCTGGTACCAGTACGACGTCGACGCCAGGTCGTCCTGGAGTTGGAGGAAGCGGCCGTCGCGGCGCCAGCCGAGGGCCTGGACGGTGACGCGGAGGTCCTCGGTGAAGCGGATCGGGTCCTGGATGTGCCAGCGGTACAGGCCGAAGCGCTGCTGATTGTCGAAGAAGCCGGCCGGTTCGATGACCTGCGGCATCCCGAGGTACGGCGTGGTGAACGTCGCGTACTGCCCTTCCGGGTGCTCGAAGCCCCACGCGCCGCCGAAGTAGTCCTCGGTGCCGGTGCCGCAGATCGTCGGGTACTCGTCGTCGCCGTCCAGGTAGAACTTGAACTCGCCCTCGCCCCACCACCCGCTGTTGTTCGCACCCCACGCCAGGTACGTCCCGACGTACTGCCCCTGCCCCCGGACGCCTTCGAGCAGCGTGTGCACCTCGCCGTACGGGACCGGGTTGCTGCGCCGGAACTGCGCGTGGAAGTACGCCATGTCGTCCGGGACCGAGGTCCGGGTGAAATCGACCTGGTAGAAGAAGTTCGAGACCTCGGTCTCCAGCAGGTTCTCGATCGTGATCCGGGCGCTGCCGCGGAACGGCATCTGCCAGTAGCTGTTGAACCCGCCCTTCGGGTTCACCGCGATCGGCACCGAGCTCACCTGGCAGTGCCGGCCCCATCCGTTGCAGAAGAAGTCGCCGAGCGGTACCTCGACCGACGGCGTCTCCTCCCCGTCCCAGTACATCCTGAGGACCAGCGAACGCCAGGTCTTCGAGTCGACGGTGATCCACAGGTGCGTGATCGCGCCCGAGCCGTCAATGTCCGCGAGCGTCGTGGTCGACTCCGGCGCGAGGTTGACGCACGGCTGGATCTTCCAGCCCGGGCCGAGGTCGCGTGCCTGCCGGGACAGGATCCCTTCGGTCGCCCGCGCACCGCCGGCCTTGGCGCCGTCCGGGTTCTCCGCGCTGATCGAGTAGGTCTGCGCGGACGACAGCCGCGCAAGGTTGCCGAGATGCAGGTCGAGTCCGTTGAAGTCACCCATACCCGAGGACCCTAGGGCGTGGTGCGCGCGACCACACCCTGTCCGGTGAGACCGCCCGGTCCGGTGGCGGCTCAAGTGGTCTACCCAAGGTGCTTTACCGGCCGCGATTCGTCGGCAACAGTGAACCGATGCCTGCTTCGTCTGTCGCGCTGATCGGTCCGCCCGGCCCGGCGGCCGCGTTCACCTCCGCCCTCGACCAGGCCGGTCTCGCGTTCGTCCGGTACGACGAGGTGCCCACCGAGCTCGCCGCGCACCGGGCGGTGATCGTGCTGGCAGGCTGCTATCCCGAGCCGGTGCGGGTCCCGACCGCGGCCATCGCGGAGTACGTGCGCGAGGGCGGATCGGCGTACGTCGAATTCGCGCTCGACGACGACGGATTCCTGCCGGCCGGTCCGGTGCGGGACGCGCACATCGAGCGGATCTTCACCACCCAGGCACTGGCCGGGATCGAACCGCTCAGCATCCTCGACGAGCACCTGTCGCGCGCTCAGGAGGTGAGCGCGCCGGACGGTTCGACCGAGCTGCTCACGTACGGCTCCGTCGCGGGCACCCACAAGGCGGTCTTCGGACCGCCCGAGCACACGTACCCCGCACTTCTCGACATCCCGGTCGAAGCAGGCCGGTTGCTCTACGCCACGACCGCGCTGAGCCACTACCTCCAGGGCCGCTACAAGCCGGTACGCCGTTGGCGCCGCCTGCTCGAACTGATCGTCGCCGAACTGACAGGCACCGACGCGCCACCCGACCTCGAGGTCTTCACCGAGCCTCGCGTGTGGGCAGCGTCCGGCGAACCGGTGAAGCTGGTCGTCCGTACGACGGCCGAACCGCAGGCGGATGTCGAACTGCTCGAAGTGTCGCCAGGACGGTACGAGTCCGAGCCAACCGTCCTGCCCGACGGGGAACACACGTTCGCGGTCGGCGAGCACACGACGTCCGTCATCGTAGGCCCGCGCACCGAGCGGTACCGAAGGATGGTCGACCGCGGGATCGCCTGGTTCGACAAGGCCGGCATGTTCTACGACGCCCCCGACGGATCCAAGGGTGTCGCCGAAGGCTTCTCGAACGAGATCGGCTTCGACGGCAAGCTCCCGTTCCGCCCGGTCCCGCGCGGCGACTGCTACACGCAGACCGCGCACGCCTTCCGGATGTACGCCGACCTCGCCGACTTCCCGCGCGGTCGCACGATCGCCGCGAACCTGATGCGCCACGTCGTCGAGGAAGAACAGCTCACCGACCGCAACCCGCTGTACGGCGCGTTCGAACCGCGCGGCACCCGCACCGACCTGACGGCCACCAACAACCTGTTCGCCGACGACGGCGGGTGGATCGCACTGTTCGCGCTGATCTCCGGCGACACCGAGTCCGGTCTGCGCGGCGTCGAGTCGCTGATCCGCACCGCGAACACCGAGCTGGGCCTGCAGGTCGATCCGTGGCGGACGCCGTCGACGCTGATGGTGAAGGGCTGGGACGAGTTCGGCCGCAGCCCGATCGAGGACGGCCTCGACCTCACCTCGCACTGGCAGAGCTCCGCGTTGTGCGCTTATCTCTACGCGTACGGCGTCACCGGCGAACCGTCGTACCTGGAGATCGCCGAACGCGGGCTGGATCACATGGCGAGTCACCACCCGCGCGCCCGGCTGGAAACCAGCCGTACCTGCGAAGCCGGCCGGTTCCTGCTGCCGCTCGCCGGCGGGTACTTCTACACCCGCAAACCCCTGTACCTGCAGACGATGCTGAAGCTCGCCGAGTACCTGAAGAGCCGCCAGGGACCTGACGGTGGATTCGCCGAGTGGGACGGCAAGTGCCCGCCGAGCAACGAGGCGTACGGCGTCGACGAGGCGTCGATCTTCCAGGCCAACGGCGACCCGGTCACCGACCAGCTGTACGGCACGCCGTTCGCCGCTTGGGCGCTGCCGATCGTGCACCAGATCACCGGGGAACCCGTGTTCGAGGAGCTCGCCCACGGCGTCCTCGACTATCTGAGCCGGATCCAGATCGACGACCCGGACGACGAGCAGCTCGACGGCACCTGGCAGCGCGCGTTCGACTTCGACGGCTGGGAGTACTTCGGCTCGAACGCCGACCTCGGCTGGGGACCGTACTGCGTGGAGACCGGCTGGTCGGTCGCCCCGAGCCTGATCGCGGCCATGCAGTACCTGCGCGGCGGGCAATTCTTCCCCGAGCCCGGCGTCCGGGATCAACGCGACCTGGTCGCCAAGGTCCGTGCGGAGTTCGCCTCGATCGCGAACGGCGAGCCGGCCGAGCCGAGCTTCCACCGTCGCGACGACGGCCGGGTCGTGCGCAGTCAGGCAGGCGTCGAGGCGATCCTCGGTGAGCTGCAGGCGGGCGGCGAACCGGTGTGGGCGCGCAACGATCCGGCGAACTCGTACGAGATCTACGTCCGCGGCGCCGACAACCACCTGCACCACACCTACCTCGACGACCGTGTCGGTCAGGGCCGTTGGCAACAGGTCGGCGACCTCGAACTCGCCGACGATCCGGTGATCGCGTTCAACGCCGGCGCCGACGCGATCGAGGTGTACGTGCTCGGCGCGGACCGGCGGATCCACCACTGCTCGATGATCGACGTCCGCGGCGGTCACACCCCGTGGGAACCTGTCGGTACGCTGCATTTCACCGGCTCACCGGCCGTGATGTACGACGAGTTGCTCGGCAGCGTCCGCCTCGTGGCGAACGACACCGCCGGCCAGGACCGCCGTACCCGCAAGGTGAACCGCTGGCACCTTCCCTGGCAGGACTACTCCCATTGGATCACCGCATGACCCGCATCGCCGTCGACGGCGGGCAGTCCGCCCTTCGTCTCCGTGTTCTCCCGTCCGGCCGGACCGGCACCGGGCCCGGTTACACGCACGGGCCTGACGCCGTCCGGACGATGCTCGACGCGATCGGTGCCGCCGCGGCCGAGGCCGGGGTGACCGGACCGGTCGAGGTCGTCGCGCTCGGCCTGACCGGGTATCCGCAAGCGCCCGGCGCCGCGGAGCGCTTCGCTGCGGACGTTGCTGCGCTGCTGGACGCCGACGAGGTCCGGCTGACGCAGGACATGGTCACCGCGCACGCCGGCGCGCTTCCCGACGGGTACGGCGTGGTCGTTGCCGCAGGCACCGGTCTGGTCTGTCTCGCGGTCGACCGCGACGGGACGTGGCGGAAGCTCGACGGTCACGGGTACCTGTTCGGTGACGCGGGCAGCGCCTTCGCGATCGGCCGCGCCGGGCTCGTCGCCGTACAGCGTGCTCGCGACGGTCGCGGCCCCGCGACCAAGCTCGCCGACACCGCGCTCGACCCGGTGACGCTCTACCGCTCGTCGACCCTCGTCGACGACGTCGCGCGGTTCGCTCCCGAAGTACTGCGGTGTGCCGGCGAAGGCGATCCGGTCGCGCACGAGCTCGTCGTACGGGCGGCCGGCGACATCGCCGAGACGATCGCCGCGGCGGTCGCTCAGCTCGCGGGCGAAGGATCCGTGCCGGTCGCGTGCGTCGGCGGGCTGTTCGCGGGGGCGGGTGAGCAGTTGCTGAAACCCGTCCGCGAAGCCCTGCCCGCGCGCGCCCGGCTCGTGCCCGCGGCCGGAAACTCGCTCGACGGCGCCGAACGCCTCGCCACCGGACCAGCAGGAACGTACGCCGATCTGATTGTGATGCACCATCGATGAGAACCCTTGCGCCCGGCACCCTGGCGGTGTCCTGTCAGGCAGGTCCGGAGAACCCGTTCTACGGACCGGCCGGGATGGCACTGATGGCCCAGGCGGCCGAGGCCGGTGGCGCCGGCGCGATCCGGGCGAACGGCCCGCGGGACGTCGCGGCGATCCGCGCGGTGACCGACCTGCCGATCATCGGGATCCACAAGCTCGGTGATCCGGCCGGCGTGTTCATCACCCCGACGTACGACGCCGCGGTCGGGATCGTCGCCGCCGGGGCCGACCTGATCGCGCTCGACGCGACGCTGCGGCCGCGGCCGGACGGGCAGCAGGTGGCCGACCAGATCGCCCGGATCCACGCCGACCTCGGCGTACCGGTGATGGCCGACGTGGACACCCTGGACGCCGGGCTGGCGGCCCGGGAAGCGGGCGCCGACATCGTCGCGACGACGCTGTCGGGGTATACCAATGGCCGTCCGCCGGCCGGACCTGACGTCGAACTGGTCCGGCAGCTCGCGGCAAAGCTGGACTGCCCGGTCGTCGCCGAGGGCCGGATCCGGACGCCTGAAGACGTCCGCAGCGTGTGCGATGCGGGGGCGTACGCCGTCGTGGTCGGCCACGCGATCACCAACCCGGTGGACCTCACCGCCCGCCTCGTCGGCGCGATCCCCGTCCCATAGACCACGAACAGTGGTCTAGTCGATCTTGTCGACCGGGGTCGAATCCCCTTCCGCACTCGCGGTCCGGCGGCGTATCCATGACGCAGTCAACGCCCGAAGGGACTCGTCATCATGATCGAGGTCGACCGCCGTACCCTGCTCCGCGCCGCCCTGGCCGGATCCGCCGTCGCCACGCTCGCCTCCTGCGCGAAGCCCGTCCAGGACAAGGCCGCGCCGGCCGCCGGCGCAGGTACGTCGGTGGACGGCAGCAAGCCCCTGGAGTTCTTCAACTTCGACGGCGGCTACGGCAAGGAATGGACCAAGCTGCCGCTGGACCTGTACCGCAAGGAGTACCCGAACGCCGACGTGAAGCTGAACAGCGGCCAGCAGCTCCAGCAGCAGCTGCAGCCGCGGTTCATCCAGGGCAACCCGCCCGACCTGATCGAGAACGTCGGCCTCGACGGTGCGACCCTGGCCGCGCAGAAGCAGGTCATGGACATCGGCCCGGTCCTCGACATGGAGGCGTACGGCCAGCCGGGCGTGAAGGTTCGCGACACCCTGCTGCCCGGTGTCGCGGAGCACGGCGTGTACGACGGCGTGAAGTACGAGATGCCGTACGTCTTCGGCGTCGCCGGCATCTGGTACTCCCAGCCGCTGATGGACAAGCACGGCTGGACCTACCCGAAGCACTGGGACGAGATGCTCGCGCTCTGCGCCGAGATCAAGAAGACCGGCCTGGCACCGTGGACGTACCAGGGCAAGTTCCCCGGTTACCTGACCAGCCCGATGCTGATGACGGCGTACAAGGCAGCAGGTCCGGACCTGAAGAAGAGGATCGACAACCTCGAGCCGAACGCCTGGCGTGACCCCGCGCTGATCTCGGCCGCCGAGGGCTACCAGGAGCTGGCCTCGAAGGGCTACCTGCTGGAGGGCTCGCAGGCCCTGACGCACACCCAGTCGCAGACCTACTGGGCACAGGGCAAGGCGGTCTTCATCCCGTGCGGCGGCTGGCTGGAGAACGAGCTCGGCGACATCGCGCCGAAGGACCTCGGGATGACGATGGTGCCGGTCCCAGGGCTCTCGAAGGACGACAAGGCGCCGTTCGAGACCGTGACCGGTGGCCCCGGCGGCGCCCTGATCGTGCCGGCCAAGGCGAAGAACCCCCAGGGCGCGATGGAGCTGCTGCGGATCATCGTCTCGAAGCAGTGCATGCGCAACTTCACCCAGCTGACCAACTCGCTGACCGTGACCAAGGGCGCCGTCGACGGGCTGGAGCTGTCGTCGGCGAACAAGTCCATGCAGGCGGTCATCGAGGCCGCCGGCACGAACATGTTCCTCGACTGGTCGTTCCGGCTCTGGTACAAGAAGCTCCTGGACAACTCGGACAAGGCGATGGCCGCGCTGATGAACCGGGACGTCACGCCGGACGAGTGGAGCAAGCAGATGCAGAAGTACGCCGACGAGACGGCGAAGGATCCGTCGATCAAGAAGTTCCACGCCTGATGCACCACGGGAAGTACCGCTTCGTCATCAGCTTGCTGGTGGTGCCGCTGGCCGTGTACGCGGTGTTCGTGATCTCGCCGTACGTGCAGGCGTTCCCGATCGCGTTCACGAACTGGGAAGGGTTGTCGGCGAGCTATCAGTACATCGGCTTCGGGAACTTCGTGACGCTGTTCCACGACTCGGTGTTCTGGGTGGCGTTGCGGCACAACCTGTTCCTGCTGATCTCGCTGCCGATCATCATCGTCACGCTGTCGCTGTTCTTCTCGGCCGCGCTGAACTACCGCGGCGGCGTCCCGGGATCGCGGATCTACAAGGTCGTGTACTTCTTCCCCGGCGTGCTGTCGATCGCGATCGTCGGGGTGCTGTGGCAGTTCGTCTTCGAGCCGCGCAACGGTCTGCTCAACGGGTTCCTCCGGGCGATCGGGCTGGACGGGTTGGCCCGGCTCTGGCTCGGAGACGGCCGTACGGCGCTGGGCTCGATCATGGCCGTGGTCGTCTGGGGCGGCGTCGGGTTCTACGTCGTACTGTTCACGGCCGCGATGGCCGCGATCCCTCGCGAGTTGTACGAGGCGGCGCTGCTCGACGGTGCCGGCGCCGCGCAGTCGTTCTTCCGGGTGACGTTGCCGCTGATCTGGAACTCGGTGCAGACCGCGCTCGCGTTCCAGGTGATCGGGGCGCTGGACCTCTTCGCGCTGGTGAAGATCCTGTCGGTCGGGCCGGGCGGTCCGGACGACGCGACCCAGGTGATCTCGCTGTACATGTACACGAACGCGTTCACCTACGGGAAGTTCGGGTACGCCTCCGCGATCGGCGTGACGTTGTTCGCGATCAACATGGTCCTGACCCTGCTGACGTTCCGGCTGACCCGCCGCGAGCGGGTCGAGTACTGAGGAGCCCGCGATGGCGATCCTGACCTCCCCGACCCGGAGCAGCACGCAGCCGGCTCCCGACGTACCGCGTCCTCCGACCGGTCGTGGCGTCGGCTCGCGGGTACTCGGCGGGGTGTCGCAGGGGTTCCTGCTGGTGTGGGG
Organism: Kribbella sp.; assembly: GCA_036503355.1. Lineage (GTDB taxonomy): Bacteria > Actinomycetota > Actinomycetes > Propionibacteriales > Kribbellaceae > Kribbella. Next base: position 29,798 of record DASXXB010000415.1, read on the forward strand.
CGCGATGGTCGTGTTCCCGTTGCTGTGGGCGGTGCTGAGCTCGTTCAAGTCCGACCAGGACATCTTCACCAGCCCGTGGAGCCTGCCGTCGCATTGGCGGTGGGACAACTTCGCCCGCGCGTGGAACGAGTCACACATCGGCTCGTACTTCTTCAACAGCGTGGTCGTGGTGTGCGCCGGCGTCGTACTGACGCTGCTGCTGTCGTCGGCGGTCGCGTACGTGCTCGCACGGTTCGAGTTCCCGGGTTCACGGGTGCTGTACTACGTGTTCGTGGCGGGGATGGTGTTTCCGGGGTTCCTCGCGCTGGTGCCGCTGTTCTTCGTCGTACAGAACCTGGGGCTGATGAACACCTACCTCGGGCTCATCCTGGTGTACGCCGCGCACGGGATGTCGTTCTCGGTGTTCTTCCTGACCGCTTTCTTCAAGACCCAGTCGAAGGAGCTTGCCGAGGCGGGACTTGTGGACGGGTGTTCTCATTGGGGTGTGCTCTTCCGCATCATGCTGCCGCTGGCCAGACCCGGTCTGGTCAGTATCGGCATCTTCCAGTTCCTCGGGATGTGGAACGAGTACCTGTTGCCGCTGGTCCTGATCACCGACGAGAAGCGGTACCTGGTCACCCAGGGGCTGGCGAACATCGCGGTCACCCAGGGGTACCACAGTGACTTCTCCGGACTGTTCGCCGGACTGACCATCTCGATCATTCCGGTCCTGGCCGTATATCTTGGATTCCATCGCCAAATCAGCGCCGGAATGACCGCGGGAGCCCTCAAGTGACCGAACTCCGCCTGGCTGCGAAGTCCCTGGACGTGACGCCTCCGCCCGGCCATCTGCTCGACGGGTACGCCGCCCGCGCCGGCGTCGCCACCGGTACTGCGGACCCGCTGACCGCGACCGTGATCTGGTTGTCCACCGCCGACGATCCCGGCGTGCTGTGGCTGACGCTGGACGCGATCGCCGTCGGTTGTGAACTGCGGGCCGAGCTCGCCGAGGCGGTCGGCGCCGCGGCCGGCATTCCGCCGTCGCACGTCGTGGTGTCCGCGTCGCACACGCACTCGGGCCCGTCCGGGTGGACCGGCGAGATCCATCCGGTGATCCCTGCTTCCCGTGAGCGCGATCTGGTCGACGCGCTGGTCGGGGCGGTGGGTTCGGTGCAGCTGGAGCCGCAACCGGTGACCGCGTCCTGGCGGTCGATCGAGGTGGTCGGCGTCGGCACGAACCGGCACCGTCGCAACGGCCCCCATGACAACACCGTCGGCATCCTCGCGTTGCACTCGCTCACGGGTTCGCTCGAGGCGGTGCTGCTGGACTTCGCGTGCCACCCGACGACGTACGGCCCGGAGAACCTGCAGTACTCCGCCGACTGGCCGGGCGCTGCTCGTGCGGCACTCGCGCCTGCCGTCGTCGGGTTCCTCCAAGGCGCCGCCGGCGATGTCAGCCCGCGCTTCACCCGCCAGGGCCGCGGCGCCGCCGAGGTCACGCGCCTCGGATCGTTGCTCGCCGGCCGCGTCCGCGAAGCGCTTGCGGAGCCCGGCCTGGAGCTACCGCAGTCCGCGCCGGTGATCCGCCGTACGACACTCACCCTGCCGGTGCGCAACATCCCGCCCGCGGTCGAGGCCGAGAAGGTCGTCTCCGCGGCCGCGAGCCATGTGCACGGCTCCGACGACCCGTCCGGCCGGATCTCGCAGACCCGGCTCGACGGCGCCCGCGGCCAGGCGATGATGGCCGCCGCGTCGCTGCCGCCGACCCTCGATCTGTGGATCAGCACCGTCACCATGGGCGACGTCTGCTGGATCAACCTCCCGGTCGAACTCTTCGCCGTCCACGGAGCCTGCCTCCAGGCCGACAGCACCCACCCCATCACCCGCGTCATCGGCTACACCGACGGCTACTTCGGCTACGTAGTAGACCCCGCCGCCGCCGAAGCCGGCACCTACGAAGCCCTCATCACCTTCTTCGACCAACCCACCACCAACCAACTCCTCAAACAAACCACCGACTTCGCAAACACCTGACCCGCGCACACGCGCTAACGGGTCCACTTCTGGTCGTTGGTGCCGTTGCAGGGGGTGGTTGCGATGGGTGCGCCGTTGCCGGTGCCTGCTGCGGTCAGGCATTGGGTGGTGTCGGCGGCGCTGGTGACTGTTTGGTCGGCGTTGAGGTTCCAGGCCTGGTTGGTGGCGCCGGTGCAGTTCTCGATGGTGACTGCGCTGCCGGCGGTCATGCACTTGTCGGCGTACACGGTCAGCTGCTTGGACGCGGTGTAGTTCCACGACTGGTTGCCGCCGTTGTTGCAGTCCCACAGGTCCAGCGACGTACCAGGTGTTGTCGAGAACCCCGGTACGTCGACACACCGGCCGCTGGCGACGCCGCGCAGTGGCTCACCCGGCGGGGCCGGCGGGGCCGTGTTCGTCGGCTCGTCCTTCAACAGGCCCCAACCCCACCACATCTGGGCGAGACCGCTCTGGCTGTTGACCTGGAGGTCCGCCGGCCCGACCTGCGTGGTCATCGAGTACGAGTCGCCCGTGCGCAGCCCCGGCCAGTACACGATGCCCATGTTGTTCTCGCGGGCGACCTGCGTGAGCGCACCGAGGTACGACGTGTAGACGTTGCCCTCGTGATTGCCGTAGTTCAGCCCGATCGTCATCGGCGACCCGGCCTCGTCGATGATCGTCCGCCAGCCGTACGACCCGATCCGCGGCCGCAGGTTCGCCAGCCACGCCGCCTCGGTCGTGTCGGAGGCCCAGAAGCCGTAGAAGTGCAGTGACAGCAGCGTGCCCTGCAGCTCCGGTGCCGCACCCACGCCGGTGACGTTGTCGTTGTACCCGGTGCCCGAGATGACGATCCGGCTCCGCGGTACGTCGCTGTGCCGGGCGATCCAGCCCGACGTGAGCGACACCCACTCGGACAGCGAGTACCCGAACGGCTCGTTCATCGGCTCGAAGTACACGTGCGGGTCCTTGCCGTACGCCTTGACCACGGTGTCCCACATCGCCGCGTACGCCGCCGGATCGTCGACCCGCCCGTCCTTGGCGTTGTCGGCCTCCCAGTAGCTGAGGATGACCTTGAACCCGCGCCCGACCGCCGCGTCGATCGCGCCGCGGTAGGAGTTCCACCAGGCGGTCCCCACACTCGACGGGTTGATCGGCAGGCGGACCGTGTTGGCCTTGAGCTCCTTGTGGAACTCGCCGACGATCCCGTCCGCTTTCCGGTACGTCGTCGTGTAGCTGTCCGCCGTACTCAGACCGGACGGGACCACCGCGTCGTGCGCGTAGTTGTCCCGCGGATCGGCCCAGTTGACGCCGCGGAACGCGTTCGTGTCGCCAGGCGGTGGTGCCGCCGAGGTGGTGGGAGCTGTCAAGGCGGCGACGGCGGCGGCGACCGAAAGCGTCGCGGCGGCGATCCGGCGGACGGGTGATCTCATGGGCCGATGTTCACGCAAACATCGGCCCCGGTCAATGGTTCAGAGCACCAGTTCTGGCTGCAGCTTCTTCGCCGGCCAGACCCGCTGCTTGCGCGCGGCCAGCGTCGACGCCGCGATCGCGACGGCGAACCACGCGCCCAGAGCGAGCAGGTCGCGGCCGAGCGAGGCGCCGGGTCCGCCGTACATCAGGTGGCGGACGCCGTCGATCGCGTAGCTCATCGGCAGCGCGTGGTGGAAGAAGTACAGCGGCTGCGGGATCGTCTGCCACGGGAACGTACCGCCGGCGCTGACCAGTTGGACCACCATCAGGACCAGCCCGAGGAACTTGCCCACGGCACCGAACCACGCCGACAGCGCGTGCAGGATCGCGACGAAGGTGAACGACGTCAGGATCAGGAAACCGACCGTCAGCCAGGGATGCGCGGCGTTGATCCCGAGTCCCAGAACGACGGCGACGAAGACCAATGTCGCCTGCACCGCGCCGAAGAGGGCCGGAGGCAACCAACCACCGAGAGCAACTCGGAACGGCGACTGCAGGGCCGCGAGTGCACGCGGCGACAGCGGCCGCACCAGCAGGAACAGCACGTACGCACCGATCCAGCACGCGAGGCTGAGGAAGAACGGAGCCAGACCGGCGCCGTAGCTGTCTGCAGTGGCCTGCGACACGTTCTGTAGCGTCACGGGTGCACCCAGCGTCTCAGCGACCGCCTTGCGCTGGTCCGCGGTCGGGTTGGGAATCTGCTTCACGCCGTTCGCCAGCCCGGTGTTCAGCTGCGTCGCACCGTTCTTCAACTGACCCACACCGGTCGCAAGACTGTTCACGCCGGTCAGCAACTGCCCCTGCCCGGTCACGGCCTGCTTCTCACCGGCAGCGAGCTTCTGTGCACCCGTCTGCAGTGAGCCCAGACCGTCCTTCAGTTGGCCGGCGCCAGTGTTGAGCTGATGCGCGCCGTTGGACGCAGACTTGATGCCGTTCGTGAGAGCCGGCGTGGCCTTGGCCAGCGTCGAGGCGCCGTTCGACACCTTCCGTGCACCGGTCGCGAGTTGGTTGAGCTGCTTGGACGTCGACTGGATCTTCGTGTTCGCGCGTACGACGGGGGTGCGCAGCTTCGCCGTCTCCTGCAGAACCACCCGGATCTGGTGCTGGCTGAGCCCCTGCGCCTTCAACTGTGCTGCCAACTGCGTGTCGAACGTCTTGAGGTCCTTCACCAACGTGCTGGACGCCGATGCCACCTGTCGCCCGACGCCGGCGATCTTCTCGTTGCCGTCAGCAACCTGGTCGGCGCCCTCGGCCAGCTGCTTCGTCTGCTTGGGCAGGCTCGCCGTCTTGTTCTTCAACGTACCCAGGCCACTGTCGAGCTGCGCAGCGCCAGAAGCCAACGACGACGCGCCTTGTGAGGCCTGTGTGGCGCCGGCAGAAAGCTGTGTCGCACCGGCAGACAGCTGCTGCTGCGCAGTGTTGAGCTGCTTGGCTCCCGACTGCAGCTTCGTGACCCCGGTAGCGGCCGAGGTCAGCCCGGTCTGCAACTGGGCGGCACCTGCTGCCGCCGTACTCACCTGCTTGTGGATGGTGTTGTAGCCGGCCAGCAGCTGCGACGCGGCCGTCTCACTCACCTGCGACGCCACGGTCTTCGTCACCTGCGCCACGACCTGGTTGGCGATCGTGTGGGCGATGTAGTTGTTCGCGTCGTTCGTCAGCAGCTCCAGCTGCGCCTGCCGCGGCTTGAAGTCCGCACTCGAGGCCAGATCGGACGAGAACGACTTAGGCAGTACGAGCGCGAACTCGTACTTGCCGTCGGACACCCCGCCGGTCGCGTCCGCGCGGTCCACCTGGTGCCAGTCGAAGCTCTTCGACTTCACCAGTTCGTCGGCGACCTGTGGCCCGACGTCGAGCTTCTCGCCGGTCGCAAGCGTCGTACCCTCGTCCTCGACGACGACCGCGGTCGGGATCTTGTCCAGCCGGCCGTACGGATCGTGGTTCGCGTAGAGGTACAGGCCGCCGTACAGCACCGGCACCAGCAGGAGCGCGACCACCGCCAGCTTGGGTAGGCGTCCGGCCGTCAGGCGCCGCAACTCACTCAGGGCCATCCGCAGCGCGGTCACGCCTCTGTCTCCTCTTCTTCCTCGATCGGGGTCACTGGCTCCACCGGAGCGATCGGTGCGACCTGCACCGGGTCTGGCTGGTCGGTCTCGCCCATCCGGGCCGCCTTGATGTCGAGCAGCCGGGCCGACGCGTCGGCACACGTGATGATCACGCCGTACCCCTCTGCCGCCAGCCCGCGTCCCAGCTCGTACCAGTCGTGCGGATCGCCACCGTGGCGGTCCGGCATGGTCAGAATCACCACCTGTACGTCGGGGCGCGCCACGGTGAGCTCTGTGAGGAGCCTGGTCCGTACGGCGACCGGCAGGTGCTCGAACCGCTTGTCGGCATGCTCTGCCGCGTCATGCTCGTTCAGCCACTCGAGCACTGCCTTACGACCCGCTTTGCGGCCGGCGATCGCCAGCTCCTCACCGACAACGGTCTGCACCGGCAGCGCGTCGTCAGGCTCGGTGATGCCGGGCGCGTCGACCACGGCGACCTTTCGGCGCAGCAGCGCGAGGTCGGCCTTGCCGTCGAGCTGGACGGTGCCGGTGTCGGGCTTGAGCCGCCCGGACAGTCCCAGCGACACGGCCACATGCCCGGCGCCCGGGTAGCCGGTCAGCAGCACCACCTGGTGATCGGCGACCGACACCGACGTGTTGTTCAGCATCGGCGCGTGCGGGCCTCGCACGCTGATCCCGGCGGCCTCGAGCTCCATCCTGCATCCCCGTTCAATACGGTTGTGTATTCAATACAGAACTGTATCCTACTCATATGGAATCGCCCAAGCGCCGCCGCTCCAACACCCGGGCCCGTCTTCTCGAGGGAGCCCTGGAGGTGTTCGCCGAGCGCGGGTTCCACGGTGCGTCGGTGGAGGACATCTGCGAGCGGGCCGGGTTCACCCGCGGCGCGTTCTACTCGAACTTCGGGTCCAAGGACGAGCTCGCCCTCGCGCTGTTCCAGGCCACCACCGACCGGTTGCTGGAGCAGATCGAGGCGCTGCTCCCGGATCTCGCGAACCAGCCCGGCACGCTGCTGGACGCCGTACTCGGACTGCTCGACGAGACCGCCCCGGACCAGCGGCAGTGGCATCTGATCTCGACCGAGTTCACGCTGCACGCGCTGCGAGACCCGGGGGCCGCGGAGGCGCTGAACAAGCAGCGGGCGATGTTCCGGGAGAGCCTGACCAGGCTGGTCGAGGAGATCACTCAGACCAGTGCGCTGGAGCTCACGGTCCCGGCGGAGCAGTTCGTCCGGATGGTGATCGCCGTCCACGAAGGGGCCCGCTCACAAAGCCTCCTCGAGCCGCGGGCCGTCCCGAGCGGGTCCCTCGAGCACACGTTCCTACCAATGGTCCTCGAAGCAGTCAGCCGACCTTTACGCTGACCGTGTGCAGGCCGGTCGAGCCGTTCGGGGCCGGCGGTGCCGAGGACTCGATCTGTGGGTTGCCCTTGCCGTCGAACGCCCGTACCTGCAGGACATGCGTGCCACGGCTCGCATCCCACGTCCAGTGCCACTGCCGCCAGGTGTCGATCGACGGATCCGTAGCCAGCATGGCTTGTTGCCAAGGGCCCCCATCCACGCGGACCTCGACCTTCGACACGCCGACGTGCTGGTCCCAGGCCACCCCGGCCACCGTCACCTGGCCTGGCTCGACCTTCTTCCCCTGCGGGGTGTCGATCCGCGACGACAACTTGATCGGTCCGAGCGCCGACCACCCGCGCGGCGTCCAGTACCCCTCGAACTTGTCGAACCGTGTCACCTCGATGTCGACCAGCCACTTCGTCGCCGACACATAGCCGTACAGACCGGGTACGACGATCCGCACCGGGAACCCGTGCTCCACCGGCAACGGCTCACCGTTCATCGCGAACGCCAGCATCGCCTGCCGGTCGTCGAGCAGCGTCGGCAGCGGCGTACCCGCGGTGAAGCCGTCCTTCGACGTCGACTTGATCGCGTCCGCGTCCTGATGTGGCTGCGCTTGTTCGAGCAGGTCCTTCAGCAGGACCCCGGACCAGAGTGCGTTCCCGATCAGGTCGCCGCCGACCTCGTTGCTGACGCAGGTGAGCGTGACCCACTTGTGGACGACCTGGCGTTGCAGCAGATCGTCGAAGGTCAGCTCGATCTCGCGCCCGACCATGCCGTGGATGCGCAGCTTCCAGTCCGCGGGCACGATCTGGGGCACCGAGAGCGCGGTGTCGATGCGGTAGAAGTCCGCGTTCGGCGTGGCCCACGGGACGGCGCCGTCCGCCTGTACGCCGGCCGGCGGGGCGAGCGTCGGAGGCTGCGGGAGCTGGAGCTGCTTGCGGGCGTCGGCAACCGCGGCACGGTTCCCGCCGACGACCTTGCCGAGTACGGCGATCGCTGCCGATCCGAGGGCGACCCCGCTCGACAGCTGCAGGAACCCGCGGCGGCTGACGCCGTCGTCAGGGAAGTCGAGGAGCGGCTCGAGCCGGCGGCTGAACAACCGCAGTACGACGAGCGCCGTGATGCCGGCGAGCGCCGACGGGAGGAACCCGGTCTGGCCGGAGTCCGCACGGGTGAACGCCGCCGCCACCGCGACGCCGCTGAGCGCGATGGTGACCAGTGCGCCGGCCCAGTACCGGCGTACGGCAAGAATTCCGCCGACCGCGGCGAGTACCGCGACCACGATCAGGATGCCGACTCGGAGAGCGGTCTTGTCGTGGGTGCCGAACCAGGAGATCGCGAGATCCTTCAGCCACGGCGGCACCCGGTCGATGAACGCCGAGCCGATCGCCACGACCGGCGACTGCGGCGTACCGAGAATCCCCGCCGCCAAACTCCCGACCGCCAACCCGGCCAGCGCCGCCAGCACACCACCAACCGCCCCACGCCACAGCACCGTCCGCCGCCCCGGCCCGACCTCCGGCCGACCCGTCAAACCCCCAGAACCACCCGACGAGCCACCCGACGACCCACCGGCGCCCCCTCCACCGGACCTACCATCGGATGTGCTCCTGGAATCACCCGACGCACCCCCGGAGAACCTACCGAGCGTGCCGCCGACCCCAGCCGGCGCGCCACCCGAACCAGAGCCCGTCCTGCTGGAACCACCGGCTGCCCCCCTGGAACCAGTGGGTGCACTGCCCGAACCGCTGCGCGTGCTGCCGGAACCGGCGGCTGTCCTGCCGGAACCAGCGGCTGTGCTGCCGGAACCGGCGGGCGTGCTGCCGGAACCAGCGGCTGTGCGACCGGAACCGGCGGGCGTGGTACCGGAACCAGCGGCTGTGCTGCCCGAACCAGCGGGCGTCCTGCCGGAACCGGCGGCTGTGCTGCCGGAACCGGCGGGTGTGCTGCCGGAACCGGCGGGTGTGCTGCCCGAACCGGCGGGAGTGCTGCCGGAACCAGCGGCTGTGCTGCGGGAACTGGGCGTGCTGCCCGAACCAGCGGCAGTGCTGCCAGAACCAGCCGCTGTGCTGCTCGAACCAGGGCGCGTGCTGCCGGAATCAGTGGGGGTGCTCGTGTGCTTACCGCCGGGGGCGGCTGTGGGGCTGCCTGGGGAGTTGCTGCTGGGGTGGTTGGTGGTGCTGTCCACGTAGGTGGGCAAGGTGGCGGGGGTGCTCGTGCCGGGGCGTGGCTGGTCCGAGGCTTGCTTCACTTCTCAACCATTGCGCGATGGGGCGCCCGACACCAGTCGGGCGCCCCATCCGTTAGTCGCGGGTAATGCTTCGTGCAGTTGTTCGGTGCCGACCCGGCTGGGTCAGATCCGGTCGGGCGTGATCGGCCCGAGTCCCGGCCGGCCGTTCGGCCAGCGACGGGCGTTGTCCCGGACCCGCCGGAGCCTGCCGAGAACGACGTCCCGCTCGTCCGCCAACTGAGACATCCAGAGGCTGTCGATCTCGAGCAGGTGGTCCGGCAGTGCTTCGCGCAACCGCCGCTTCCCCTCCTCGGTCAGGACGGCGAACGAGCCGCGGGCGTCGTCGGGGCACGGCTCCCGGCGTACCAGGCCGAGGTTCTCGGCGCGGTCGACGAGTCGGGTGATGCCACCGGTGGTGACGGTCAGGTCCCGGGCGAGGGAGGTGAGACGCTGCTTCTCCCCGTTGCTGCGGGCCAGCCGCAGCAACAGTTCGAACATTGCCATTTGCAGTCCACTGCGCTTCAGGGAATGGCGCATCAGGTGATCCAGCTCGGCTGCTGCTTCTCGCAGCAGGCCGTAGGCCGTGAGCACGTCGCTTTCCCAAGGTTCGGCAGCGCGGGTGGGGTCTGCATCGGCGAGCGCTAGGGGCGAGCAAAGCGAAGGCGCGATGGTCATGCGCGGACTCTATTAGCTGACCAGTTCACTTCGCTACACGGGGTGACCTTTCGGCTACAGATCGACCCAGAACCGCAAACCCTCTGAGCGTAACGGACCACCTCCAACGGATCTGGTCTAGAACGGTCGAATTCGGACTGCGACGGGGCGAGAACGGTGGGAGGATGACCGGACGCGCTCGCTGGGGAGGGTACGCATGGCGGTGATCGAGGCGGCCGATCTGGTCAAGGAGTTCAGCCGGCCCGCGGTGCTACCGGGCCGATTGCCGCGACTCCGCGCTCTGTTCAGCACGAAACGCGACGTCACCCGCGCCGTGAACGGCGTGAACTTCGAGGTCGAGCCCGGCGAGCTCGTCGGTTACCTCGGCCCGAACGGCGCCGGGAAATCGACCACGATCAAGATGCTGACCGGGATCCTCACGCCGACGTCCGGCGTGTGCCGGGTCGCCGGACTGGAGCCGTCCCGCGACCGCGCCCGGAACGCCCGCAACATCGGCGTCGTGTTCGGTCAGCGGACCCAGCTCTGGTACGACCTCCCGTTGCGCGACTCCTTCGAAGTACTCGCGGATCTCTACAACCTGGACCGAACGACGTACCGCAAGCAGGTCGGCCTGTTCACCGAACTGCTCGACCTCTCCGAGTTCCTGGACACACCGGTGCGCTCGCTGTCGCTCGGGCAGCGGATGCGCGGCGACCTCGTTGCTGCCATGCTGCACGAACCGTCGATCCTGTTCCTCGACGAGCCGACCGTTGGCCTGGACGTGGTCGCGAAGGCCCGGCTGACCGAGTTCATCGCGGAGACCAACCGGACCGCCGGTACGACGGTGGTGCTGACCACGCACGACATGGAGGACGTCGAGCGGCTCTGCCAGCGCATCATCGTGATCGACTCCGGCACCGTCCTGTACGACGGCGACCTGGCACGGCTGAAGGAACGTTTCATGCCGTACCGCTTCCTCGTCCTCACCCTCGCCGAGCGCAGCATCCGCCAGGTCACGGACATCCCGTTCGCGACCGAGGTGGAGACCAGCGCCGCCGGCACCGCCCTGCCGTACCCGGACCGCACCGTCGTACTGCGTTTCGATCCTCGGGAGATCACCACACCCGAGCTGGTTGCCCGGGCGTCGCAGGTCTACCAGGTCGACGAACTGTCGATCGTCGATCCACGGCTGACCGACGTGATCGCCCAGCTGTACGACGGACTGCTGACGTGAGTACGGCGGAACAGGTCAGGGCGTTCCGCGGCATGACCCGCGCCGGAACGCGATCCGTCCTGATCTACCGCGGTGACCTCGTCACCGGCGCGGTGACACTGGTCATCCAGGTGGTACTCGCGATCGCCGTCTGGCGGATCGTGTACGGCGGACGCGGTCCGGTCGCCGGCGTGAACGCGAGAACGGCGGTTGCCTACGCGGCAATTGCGGCGTGTCTGCAGTCGGTCCTCCTTCCGTGGCAGTTCTCCTCGTTGCCGATGCGGATCCGCACCGGGCAGATCTCGACCGACCTGATCCGGCCACTCGGTCTGATAGGGCAGGTCCTCGGTCAGAACTTCGGCGTACTGCTCGCACGCCTGCCGCTCGGCGCGATCGGGCTCGCGGTTGCGGCCGCGGTGGGCGCTCTGGTACTTCCGCCAGGCTGGGGCGCGTTGCTCCTCTCCGTCGTGGCGAGCGTGTGCGGTGTCGCAGTCGCGATGTTGTGCAACCTGATCGTGTCGATGGTGACGTTCTGGACGTTCGAGGTCAGTGGGCCGTTGATCGTCTACCGGTTCGGCAGTGCGTTCCTCTCGGGGTCGCTGATCCCGTTGTGGTTCATGCCCGGGTGGTTGCGGGCATCGGTCGAATGGCTGCCGTTCCAGGCGCAGGTCTACACGCCGGTGTCGATCTACCTCGGCCGGACACACGGCGGGGAGGCGCTGGCGCTGGTCGCCGTACAGCTGGGTTGGGTCGTCGTGCTGGCGTTCCTCCTCGAACTGATCTGGCGGCGCGCGCGCCACAAGGTGGTGGTGCAGGGTGGCTGAGCAGTCATGGCTCCGCCAGTACGTGATCCTCGAGCGCGCCGCGCTGCGCGCCCAGTTGCAGTACCGGGTGAACTTCTGGACCACGCTGATGGGTGGCGTCGCGTACCAGGGCACGCAGTTGCTGTTCCTCGGTGTCCTCCTCGGAAAGTTCGGTCTGATCGCGGGCTGGGGGTTCCCGGAGGTCGCCTTCGTGTTCGCGATGCGGCTGGCCTCGCACGCGCTGTACGTCGTCCCGTTCGGATCGCTGCGCTTGACCGACGAGATGGTGCGCGACGGCGAGTTCGACCGGGTCCTGCTGCGTCCGGTGAACCCGTTCCTGCAGTTGGTGACGCGGATGTTCCCGCTGATGTCGCTGGGCGACGCGCTGCTCGGCTTCGGCGCACTGATCATCTTCAGCCTGCACGCGCCCGTCGACTGGGACGCACTGAAGATCGCCTACCTGCTCCTCGCGGTGATCGGCGGCGGCCTGATCGAGACCGGCATCCAGACCTTCTTCTGCGGACTGTCCTTCGTCGCCACCTCCACCTTCTCGTTGCGGATCTTCGCCGACAACTCGATCACCCAGTTCTCCGGTTACCCGCTCACCATGTTCGGCCGGACCACCTTCTACGCGTTCTGCACCGTCTTCCCGATGGCCTTCATCTCCTTCCTGCCCGCCACGGTCCTCCTGGACCGCGCCTCCGACGTACCGCTGCCCAGTTGGCTGACCATCGCCTCACCGCTCGCAGGCCCGCTCGCCCTCGCCCTCGGCTACGGCTTCTTTTCCAAGATGATGCCGAGATACACGAGCCCCGGAAGCTGAAGATTCGGGCCTGTGGATAACTTCCGCGGTGCCGGCCCGATTTTTGCCACCCTTGATCCGTGAGGTTGTGAACCTGCGAATCGGGGAGTGCGAATGAGCAACGACCAGCAAGAAAAGTCGCCCTACGGCGCCGGCTTCATCGCGGCCTGCATCGTCGTCGGCGCGGTCTTGGTCTGCGGTGCGCTGCTTCTTCTCGGCGGTCGGAGCTCCTCCACCTCCGTTGCAGCGTCGGGCGGCACCCAACGGCAAGCTGCTGTGCCGTCGAACGCGGGCGCCGAGGAGGTTGGCGGGCCGGCAACGCCGGACGGTGCACCCGCTGCCGCACGTTCGCAGGGCTCCTCCGGGTGTAACCGTGCGACGGGCGATCAGTCGATCCCCGAGCGAGCGCCGGCTGCGGACGGCTGGGACGTCAGCCGTCGGATCGTCGTGCCGCGCTCGTCGACGTACGGCCCGGCGGTGACCGACCCAGACGGCTTCCGCCGGTGCTTCGCCCATTCGCCGACCGGCGCGGTCTACGCCGCCTACAGCGCGTACGCCGCGATGGCCGACCAGAGCGACGTGGTCGCCACCGCGCGCAAGCTGATGGTTCCGGGGCCCGACACCGACGCGCTGATCCGCGAGCTGCGGGCCGACAAATCTGAGAGCGGGTACTCCGTGCCGCAGCTCGGCGGGTACCACGTGATCGACGCCGGCCCGGACCGCGTGAGTCTGATGCTCGTGACGCCCGTCGACACCGCGTACATGAGCCTCACGCTCACCCTTGTCTGGCACGACGGGGACTGGCGACTACAGCCGCCACCACCCGGCGACCCGGTCGGAGCGCCGTTCGCCCAGCACCGTGACCTGTCCGAGTTCGTTGCCTGGAGTGGTGTCTGATGTGCGGGAAGATGGAGATCGGTTGTCACATCTCAGAAGGCCTCCAGGCGGTCGCGTACAGCGCCATGGAAGACTTCCGGCACCAGATCAGCCAAGGCGCGCTGAACGTCCTGGATTCCCTGACCTTCTGGATCCGGCCCGCCACCCCGGCCCTGGCGAACGAGCGCACGTGGGCGAACAGCGACACGGTCGAGTTCCTGCACTCGAGCCTGCTCGGGATCACCGCGACGGTGTTCGCCGTCGCGATCATCATCGCCGGTCTGCGGATCGCGTGGGAACAGCGCGCGAAGCCACTTCAGGACCTGCTCAAGGCGATCCTGACCTTCGTGGTCGTGGGGGCGATGGGAACTGCCACCATGCAGTTGCTGACGTCGTGGTCGGACGGCTTCTCGGTTTACATCATCGATCGGGTCGCCAAGGACATGTCTCTGGCGGCCGCGTTCGGGGGCCCGGTGGACGACGCAGGCAAGGCGCAGGACCTCGTCGCGTCCAGCATGCCGACGATCATCGCGGCCCTGACAGGCCTGGGCGTGATCAGCGCCTCGTTGATCCAGATCGTCCTGATGCTGGTGCGCTCGGCGCTTCTGGTGCTGCTCGCGGGGGCCTTCCCGTTGGCCGCCGCCGCGACGAACACCGAGATCGGCCGTAACTGGTTCAAGAAGTTCTGCGGCTGGTCCCTGGCATTCATCGCGTACAAACCTGCGGCGGCGATGGTCTACGCGGCGGCCATGAAGATGGCGCAGATCCATGCCGGCAGCACGAGCGATGCCGTCGTGCGGGCGATGACCGGCATGATGATGATGCTGCTCGCGATCTTCGCGTTGCCGGCGTTGCTGCGGTTCATGGTGCCGATGACGGCAGCCGTGGCCGGTGGAGGCTCCGCGATGGGCAGCTCGGTCGCGGACCCCGGCGGCATGGCGACGGGTGCGATCAACATCGGCAGCTCCGGGAGGGGTGGCGGATCGCGCGGAGGCAGTTTGGCCGGGGGGTCAGTCGGCGGTGGCGGTGGTGCTACCGGGGCGCAGTCAGTCGGTGCCAAGGCGGCCGGTGCAATAGCCGGCCCAGCGGGAGTCGCTCTCGCCGCTACCCGAAAGGTCGGAGGCGGAGTCGCAGGAGCGGCCTCACACTCTGCCGGCGAGTCCGGCGGCGGTGCGATCACTCCATCGTCTGCGAGCGGTCCGATGGCCGGCCGTTCAGGCTCCCGCTCCTCGAAGTCCAACCGCAGCAATGCCTCACCGGTGGCCCAACAACGCGTACCGGAACCCGCTGGTCCCTCGGGTGGCTGGTAGCGACCGCAAGCCGGGCCGGACGTTGATTTCCCCAGGGTTTTCCACAGGTGTGGATGGGGGCTTTTGGCAACGGTTTGTTCGGGTGGTGGTTACTTGACCAGTAGGGCTTCGGAGCCTATCGGTTTGTAACCGGCGGCCAGGAAGGTTCGGAGGGAGGCTGCGTTGCCTGGGGTGATCTGGGCCCAGATCGAGGCGGTTGGTGGGATCAGGGCGCGGGCGGCGCGGGCGAGGCGGCGGCCGTGGCCTTGGAGGCGGGCGTCGGGCGGTACTTCGATTGCGCACTCCAAGCGTTCCGCCAGGCCGCGGCCGGTCAGTACGAGGCCGCCGTGCGCGTCGACGTACACCCGGACTTCGTCGCGGTAGCGCCAGGCTCGGTCGACGCGTGGATGGTCGAGGTCTGTGAGTTCGGTGAGGCCGGCGGTTGCTGCCGCGCGTTCGGCCGGGTCCGTGAGGGCCGGGGCGAGGAGCATCGCGTCGAGGGCGCTGACCCGCCGGCCGGTGAATTCCTCGAGGTCGGAGAGGAACGGCGGGTTGGTGGGTGCGCACAGATCGCCGGGAGGTACCCGCTCCGCGACCCACGCCGGGTCGACGTCGGCGGCGATCACGATGTGGCCGGTGAACGAGATGACGCACGACTCGCGCCCGGACGGCGGAGGGACGATGCTGACGCCGAGATCCGGGGGTGGGAAGACGCCGCGTTCGACGGCACGCAGAATGGCAGCAAGAGTGGTCATCAGGAGCATTGTCGCGGAGATCCCGTGCCACGCTCGACGAGGAGGCAGCACGATGCGCGAACCGCAGCTGGTCCAGGCCGACGGACTACCCGACCGGGTGACGATCTACGAGGTCGGCCCCCGCGACGGGCTGCAGAACGAGTCCGCTGTCGTCGACGTGGCGGTCAAGGCCGAGTTCATCCGGCGGCTGCTCGACGCGGGGCTGACGACGGTCGAGACGACGAGCTTCGTGCACCCGAAGTGGGTTCCGCAGCTGGCCGACGCGGCCGAGCTCCTCGATCAGCTCGAGCTGCCCGACGGCGTCCGCGCCCCGGTCCTGGTCCCGAACGAGCGCGGTCTCGACCGTGCGCTCGCGGCCGGTGTCCGCGAGATCGCGATCTTCGCGAGCGCGACCGAGACGTTCGCGGCGAAGAACCTGAACTCGACGCTCGACGATCAGTTCGCGATGTTCACGCCGACGGTCAAGCGCGCACTGGACGCCGGGCTGACGGTCCGCGGATACGTGTCGATGTGCTACGGCGACCCGTGGGAGGGCGACGTACCGATCGATCAGGTCGTCAAGGTCGGCGCCCGTCTGATTGAGCTCGGGTGCCATGAGTTGTCCCTGGGCGACACGATCGGTGTCGCCACCCCCGGCCAGGTGAGTGCGCTGATCGCCGCGTTCGGGGCGGCCGGCGTCGGTGTGGACAAGCTCGCGGTGCACTTCCACGACACCTACGGGCAGGCGCTGGCCAACACTCTCACCGCGCTGCGCGACGGCGTCACGACGGTCGACAGCTCCGCCGGCGGCCTGGGTGGTTGCCCGTACGCCGAGAGCGCCACCGGCAATCTCGCGACCGAAGACCTCCTCTGGCAGCTCAACGGCCTCGGTATCCAGACCGGCGTGGACCTCGAGAAACTCGTCACCACCAGCACCTGGATGGCCGAGCAGCTGGGCAAGCCGTCGCCGAGCCGGGTAGTGCAGGCCCTCGCCGGCTGAAAACTGTCGGTGGCAGCAGGAAGGATGGCCGGGTGAATGCGCAGCGGATTGAGCTCGGGGAGTTCCTGAAGGCGCGCCGGGCTCGGGTGGCGCCTGAGGACGTCGGCCTGCCCGGGGGTGGGCGGCGGCGGACGCCGGGGTTGCGGCGGGAGGAGTTGGCGCAGCTAGCCGGCGTCGGGGTGACCTGGTACACCTGGCTCGAGCAGGGCCGGCCGATCAATGCGTCGGGGCAGGTGCTGGACGCGGTCGCGACGACGCTCAGGCTGACCCCGGTCGAGCGTGAGCACCTGTATCGGCTGGCCGAGGCGACGCCGATGCGCTTGCCGCGGACCACGGACTGCGCGAGCGAGGCGGTGTTCGCGGAGATCGTCGAGGCGCTGGACCCGTTGCCCGCGGTGATCACCAACACCCGGTTCGACATCGTCCGGGCGAACCGTGCGTACAACGACCTGTTCCACGACTGGCACCAGCTGCCCTGCATCCACAAGAACCTGCTCTGGTGCATCATCACCGAGCCGTCCGCCCGCGAGCAGCTGCTGAACTACGACACCGAGATCCCGTACCTCGTCGGCAGGCTGCGTTCGGCGTACGGCGAGCACGTCGGCGACCCGGACTGGGAGACGGACCTCGCCCGGTTGCAGTCGATCTGCCCCGAGTTCGCGGCCCTGTGGTCGCGGCACGAGGTGTCGGCCCGTACGCCGCGTGAGCGCCGGATCCGCAACCCGAGGGTCGGCGAGCTGCGGCTCACGATCACCGAGCTCGCCGTGTCGGCGCACCCGGATCTGGTCCTGTTCGTCGAATCACCGGCGGACGAGGAGACCCGCGCCAAGCTCCCGCTCACCCGCGGGCAGCCGGCCGGACAGTCAGCGTGACTCCGGCGGACCGCCCCGCGGATCAGGGTCGGGCCCCTGGACGGCGCCAGTCACTGCTCGATCGGCCGCGGGATGCGCCGGATCAGGCTCTTGTCCGCGAACTGACCGACGCGGTACGTCGACCAGCCGTCGACGCCGGCGCCCACGGCACCGCCGAGCAACGGCACCCGCCGGGTGACGGTCAACGCCATCCGCTTGCCGCTGATCCGCCCGATCAGCTCCGCGACGACCTCGCCGGACACCTGCCGGTCGAGCACCGGGTCGAACACCGGGGCGGTCGCGATCGCCAGCGGGGACGTCACCAGGCTCGACGTCTTCAGCCGCGCGGCGACCCCCTCCTCACCGAGCAGACAGGTGATCACCGCCGTACGGACGCGTGGATCGTCCAGGTCGTACCCGCGCAAATGCGCGATCGCGGCCACCATCCGGCACTGCACGACCGCGAGGCCCGTCAGGTTGGCCGGCAGAGCGACGGGCAGCGTGACGAGACCGCCGATGCTGGTGGCGAAGCCCTGGACGCCGGCGAGCCGGATGTGCTGGTCGATGACCGCTTCGATCGCGAGGGCCACGTCGCCGCCGCAGCGCTGCAGTTTGGTGTCCGCGATCCGCTCCGCGCCCGGGAACCGCTGGTACCCGTCGATCGCGATCTCGAGGATCTGTCGCAAGGCACCGCCCGCTGCCGTCGGGGCGAACCGCTGGGCGGCGGGCGCGAGACTACTGGCGACGAACCTGGCTACTCCGGCCACGGTGCTCCTTTCCGCCCGGCCCCACGCGTCAGAACCCGGACGTGCTTCAAGAGTACGTGGCTCCCCGGCCGCCGCCACTCGGGAGAAACCCTTGGTGTCCCCTAGGGGCCACTCATGGGTCAGGATGGGTGCGTGCCAGTCGAACCAGCTCCCTCCGCGTGGGAGTTTCCGCCCGTCGGGGTGGCCGGGTCGAGTGATGTCGTCGCGGGCGGTGCGGACCTCGCGCCGGGGACCGTGCTGGCGGCGTACCGGCGGGGCTTGTTCCCGATGCCGGACCACCGGGGCTCGGTGCTGTGGTGGTCGCCGGTGGACCGTGGCGTGATCGACGTGGCCGGCTACCAGCCGTCCCGGTCCTTGCGCCGCGCCCGCGCGAAGTTCGAGATCCGCGTCAACACGGCGTTCGACCAGGTACTCCGGGCGTGTGCGGACCCGCGCCGCCCGGGGTCGTGGATCGATCGCGACATCATCGCGTCGTACACCGAACTGCACCGGCTCGGCTGGGTGCACTCGGTGGAGGCCTGGGACGGCGACGAGCTGGCGGGCGGGTTGTACGGCGTGGCGATCGGCGGGCTGTTCGCGGGCGAGTCGATGTTCCACCACAAGACCGATGGCTCGAAGGCGGCGGTCGCGGGCACGATCGAGCTGCTGAACGACGAGTACGCCGCCGATCGCGTCTTCGACATCCAGTGGGTCACCGACCATCTGGCCACGCTCGGTGCGGTCTCGATCCCCCGGGAGACCTACGTACGACGGGTCGCGCGAGCCGTCGACGTACCGCTGCCGAAGGCGTTCACCTGAGCCCGAGGAACGCCGCCATCTGCCGCGACGCCGACGCGAAGAACTCGTCCGCCGGGTCCATCGACCCGACCAGCTGACCGAACAGCTCGAAGCTGATCATCCCGAACAGCTGCGTCCACACGATGATCGTCCGCACCAGGACAGCAGGCGGCAGGTCCGGCGCCAGCGCGACCAGCACCTCCGTCTGCTGGGCCAGCGCACCGGACGGCGCCGGCGCGTCGGCCGGCGGATCCAGTCGCCCTGCCGCCTGCGCGCGCTGCAGCACGCTGAGCAGGAGCAGGGGCACCCGGGTTGCGGGCGCGACCGTGGTCTGCGGCGCCTTGTACCCGCTGATCGGCGACCCGTAGATCAGCGCGTACTCCTGCGGATTGGCCCGCGCCCAGTCCCGTACGGCGGCATAGATCGCAATCCACTCGTCGACGGGATCGCCTCCGGTGGCGGCTGCCTCGGCCGCGGCGCCCAGGGCGTCGTACGCGTCGATGATCAGCGCGGTGAGCAGCTCGTCGCGGCTCGCGAAGTACCGGTACAACGCCGAGGACACCATCCCGAGCTCACGCGACACCGCGCGCAGCGAGAGTGCCTCGGCGCCGACGGTGGCCAGCTGCCGCCGGGCAGCCGTCTTGATCTCCTCGGTCAGCTCGGCCCGGGCACGTTCACGGGCAGTACGTCCGGCGTTCATAAGCCCAGTGTGCCACAACCGAGAGCAGTGCTCTTGACAGGGATCAGCGCTCTGGTGTTCACTGATCACAACAGAGAGCACCGCTCTCGCTCTCGATCGAGGAGAAGACAATGACCGAGTACAAGCAGACCTACGACAGCAAGCGCGTCGTCACGGCGAACCAGGGCAGCATGCGTGTCTTCAACAAGATCGTCGCCCGGCTGACGAAGCTTGGTCTGAGCCTGATGGGCAGCCGGGTGCTCTCGATCCAGGGCCGCAAGTCCGGCGAGTGGCGCAGCACCCCGGTGAACCTGCTGGTCATCGACGGGCAGCGCTACCTCGTCGCCCCGCGCGGCCACACCCAGTGGGTGAAGAACCTGCGCGCCAGTGGCACCGGCCGGCTGCAGCTGGGGAGCAAGGTCGAGACGTTCCAGGCCGAGGAGCTCGCCGACGCGGACAAGATCCCCGCACTGCGGCTGTACCTGAAGAAGTGGGCCTGGGAGGTCGGCGCATTCTTCAGCGGCGACGTCACGAAGGACTCCCCCGACGAGGTCCTGCACCACATCGCCCCCGGCGTCCCGGTCTTCAAGATCGGCTAGTGGTACGCCGCCGCCTGGATCCGGTAGAGCTCGGCGTAGTGGCCGTCGCGGGCCATCAGCTCCTCGTGGGTGCCGGTCTCGACGACGTGGGCACCGTCCAGTACGACGATCAGGTCCGCCATCCGCACCGTCGAGAACCGGTGCGAGACCAGGATCGTGATCCGGCCGTCGGCGGTGTCCCGCGCCGCCGCGGCGTACCGCTCGAAGAGGGCATGCTCGGTCTCCGCGTCCAGCGCCGCGGTCGGCTCGTCGAGGACCAGCAGCAGCGGCCGGTCCCGCATGAACCCACGCGCCAGCGCGAGCTTCTGCCACTGCCCGAAGCTGATCTCGGCTCCGTCCGGCCAGGTCGAACCGAGCTGCGTATCGAGCCCTGACTCGAGCCGCTGCAGTACGTCCTCGGCCCCGGCACGCCCGACAGCAGTAGTCACAGCCGGTACGTCGTCCAGTCGCGGCAGGTCTCCGAGTCCGACGCTGTGCGCCGCACGGAACTCGAACCGGAAGAAGTCCTGGAACGCGCCCGCGATCTTCTCCCGCCACGCCTCCGCCGGGATCCGGTCCAGCGGCCGGTCGTCCAGCAAGATCCTCCCGCTCAAAGGCTCGTACAGCTTGCAGATCAGCTTCACCAGCGTGGACTTGCCCGCACCGTTCTCACCCACGACCGCGACCACCTTGCCGGCCGGCAACCGCAGGTCGACGTTCTCCAACGCCGGCCGGTCGGAACCGGCGTACGTGAACGACACCTGCTCCAGCCGGATGCCGTCGACGAGCCGCTCGGGCGCCGGCAGGTCCGCGGTCCTGCCGAACGACGCCGCGTAGTTCTCCAGCCAGACCAGCCGCCGCGACCCGTCCAGCCAGATGCCTCGCAGGAACCCGATCTCTCCGACCGTCGCTCCGATGTACGACGAGAGGCGCGCACCGGCCGCGAGAATCAGCAAGACCTGGCCCACCGACCCGTGCAGCCCCGACGCGACGAACAGCACCGCAGCGACGTACGCCGCCCCGAACAACGCCCAGGCGACCGCGTGCCAAGCGGCGCTGACCCACCGCGCTGAGGCCATCGGGCGGTACCACTGCTCCCACTCGCGGCGACGCCCTGTCACCAGGTCGAGCCCGATACCGATCACCCGGACCTCCTTGCCTGGTGCGGGTGTCGTCGCGGTCTTGAACAAGTGCTCGGCGAGCCGGCTGTGAGCGGCGTACCGCTCCTCGACCTGACGTTCGACGCCCGGTCGCCAGCTGGAGCTGAGGACGGTCGGCAGGGCGAACAGGAGGAGCAGGGCGAGGGCCGGATGGATCGACATCAGCAGGGCTACCGTCACCGCGAGCCGCAGGATCCAGCCACAGGTGGAGAACAGTGACATGTACATGTGGTCGAGCACGAACACCTGCTTGCGCAGTACGGACAGGCGATCCAGGTAGTCGCGCCGCTCGTGGTGCTCGACCGTGGCGACCGACGCCTGCAGGCGCGCGACGTGTGCCTCGAGCATGATCGTGACCCGGTCCCGGAACCGTCGCGAGATCCGCGTCGACAGCGTGCGCAGGAACCAGGTCGCCGTGACGGACAACGCCAGTCCGCCCGCGGCCAGCAGGGCAGCGCGCCGGTCGTCGTGCAGTACGCCGTCCGCGAGGATCTTGAGCCACAACGCGAGCAGCGCATCCGGTACGGCGGCCAGCAGCGTCATCGCGAACGCGGCGACCAGCAGCCACGGCTCGTGCTGGTAGCCCAGCTTGCAGAGGCGCCACATCGCGGGGATCGCCCTGGGCAGGTCGTCAGAGCGTGTCATAGCTCAGCCCCTCCTCGTCGACCTCGGCCGTGAACCGCTGGGCCTGCAGGTCGAACATCGTCCGGTACCGCCCGCCGAGGTTCATCAGTTCGTCGTGCGTGCCGAGCTCGACGACCCGGCCGTGCTCCAGGACGCAGATCCGGTCGGCGTGCCGGACCGTCGAGAACCGGTGCGAGATCAGGATCGTGGTGACGTCCCGGGTCGCGGTCAGGATCCGGTCGAAGATCGCCGCCTCACCGCGAACGTCCAGCTGCGCGGTCGGCTCGTCGAGCAGAACCAGACCGGCGCCTTGCCGTACCGCGCACAGCGCCCGGGCCAGGGCGATCCGCTGCCACTGCCCGCCGGAGAGGTCGGTGCCGTCGCCGTACCCGGTGGCCAGCCGGGTATCGAGGTCGGCCAGGTCCGCGGCGCCGGCGTCCGCAAGCGCGGCCCGGATGTCCTCCTCGGGCGCACCGGCCGGCGCGACGTTGTCCCGCAACGGCAGTTCGAGCTTGAGGAAGTCCTGGAAGACCGCGGCCACCCGCGTCCGCCAGGCGTCGACGTCGAGGTTCCGAAGGTCGGTGCCGTCGACCCTGATCGTGCCCGAGTCGGGGTCGTACAACCGGCAGAGCAACTTCGCCAGGGTGGTCTTACCCGCGCCGTTCTGACCGACGACTGCCAGCGACGACCCGGCCGGAACCGTCAGGTCGAGCCCGTCGAACACCTGCCGATCGCTCTGTGGATAACGGAAACCCACGCCCCGAAGCTCAAGCCCGACCGCCCCGCTCCCCGGTGCTTCGGTGCCGGACTGCAGCGCGCCTGCCGGTGCCATTGCCGGTTCGAGTCGGCGTACGGCGGCCACCGGTGCGGCCGCACCGTCCAGCGCCCAGTTGAGTCCGCCGAACGCGATCATCCCGACCCCGATCGCGACCTGGGCGAACACGACCAGCCGATCCAGCGGCAGCCGCCCGTCGATCGCCGACGCACCGAGCGCCCAGAACACCAGACCGTTGGCGACCACAACGATCAACAGACTCCAGATCATCGGGCGCTCCCGCAGGCGCGTCGCGGCGTACTGCAGCTCGAAGAGACGTCGGCGTCGCTCCGTGAACCGGCGTACCGTCCAGTCCGCGAGCCCGAACAGCCGCAGCTCCTTCGCCGCCTCCGGCTCCACCGCGAGCTGGTACGCGTAGTTCGCATGCCGCTGCGCCGAGCGGACCTCGGCCGTGTTGCGATCCCTCCAGACGCCGCTCTCGCGCAGCAGCCAATGCGTCGCGGCCCAACCGGCGACCAGCACCAGCGGCGCCCACCACGTGAACCCGAACAGCACCACGGCGGACGCCAGCCCGCCGACGAGTTCGACCAGACTGCCTGCCACGAAGTCCACGTTCAGGTACATCGGCGGACCGGTCTGCCCGCGGTCGAACTCGCGCGCGACGGTCAGATCCTCGCTCAACCCCGGATCCTCGAGATGCCCGATCCCCGGCGGCCCGACGCACGACTTCGCCAGCGCGTCGTTCAGGTACGCCGACACGCGGTTGCCGAGGTTGGCGCTGACCGCCTGATGCACCGGGGTCAGGACCTGGAGCAGCACGAACGTCGTACCCATCAAACTCAACGGCGCCGCCAGCGCGTCCCCGTGCTGCACCGCGCCGACCAACCACCCCATCGCGATCGCGAAGATCGCCGGCAACGCGCCGCGCGCCAGCAGCAGCCCCCACCAGGCCGCCGCCAGCGCCCGATCCGCCCGCGGCAGCACCCCGAAGAACTGCCACTCGGGCCGCTCAACCAATCGGCTCACCATCCCAACACGATGACACCCCCACCACCCCAAGTCTTGAACGTTTGCCGGATCAACCGTCCAGCCTCGTGAGCCGGTGCGAAGATGGCGACATGATCACCCCCGAGCAGCTGGTTGCGGCGCCCAAGGTCTTGTTGCATGACCATCTGGATGGGGGGTTGCGGCCGGGGACGGTGGTGGAGTTGGCGGGGGAGATCGGGCATCGGTTGCCGCGGGCGGATGCGGTCGAGTTGGGCGCGTGGTTCGTGGAGTCGGCGGATTCGGGGTCGCTGGAGCGGTACCTGGAGACGTTCGACCACACCGTCGCGGTGATGCAGACCGCCGAGGCGATCAAGCGGGTGGCCAGTGAGTGTGTCCAGGACCTGGCGGCGGACGGTGTCGTGTACGCCGAGGTCCGGTACGCGCCCGAGCAGCACCTGACCCGCGGGCTGACGCTCGAGCAGGTGGTGGATGCGGTGCGGGAAGGGTTCGAGCACGGGATGGCGGTCGCCGAGCGGTCGATCGTCGCGCGGCAGTTGCTGACTGCGATGCGGCACAAGGCGCGCTCGATGGAGATCGCGGAGCTCTCGGTCGCGTACCGGGACGCGGGCGTGGTCGGGTTCGACATCGCGGGCGCCGAGGCGGGCTACCCGCCCACCCGGCACCTGGACGCGTTCGAGTACCTGCAGCGCGAGAACGCGCACTTCACCATCCACGCCGGTGAGGCGTTCGGGCTGCCGTCGATCTGGCAGGCGATCCAGTGGTGCGGCGCGGACCGCCTCGGGCACGGCGTACGGATCATCGACGACATCACCCACGAGGGCGACAAGGTGGAGCTCGGGCGGCTCGCGGCGTACGTCCGGGACCGCCGGATCCCGCTGGAGATGTGCCCGAGCTCCAACCTGCAGACCGGCGCGGCGGCCTCGATCGCGGAGCACCCGATCGGCCTGCTCGCCAAGCTCCGCTTCCGGGTCACGGTGAACACCGACAACCGGTTGATGAGCGGTACGTCGATGAGTCGCGAACTCGCCCTGCTCGCCGAGGCGTTCGGCTACGACCTGTCCGATCTCCGGTGGTTCGCGATCAACGCGATGAAGTCGGCCTTCCTCCCCTTCGACGAACGCCTCGCGCTGATAGACAACGTCATCAAGCCCTGGTACGCGTCACACTGACCGCTGGTACGTGCGGAAGGCCCGGGTGGAGAGCCAGCCGACGATGAGGGTGAAGGCGAGCAGATAGGCGCAGTGCCGCCAGACCGAGGACCAGTCGGGCGTGGCGGCGAGGGACTGGCGGGCGGCGACGGTGGCCCAGTCGACCGGGTTGAAGCGGGCCGCGACGTTGACCCAGTGCGGTGCCACCGTCGGGTCGATCATGATCGACGACATGAAGGTCAGCGGCAGCGAGACGAACTGCGAGATCCCGATCAGCGCCTCCTGCTGCCGGGTGAGCAGCGCGACCGCGTTCGACAGTGAGCCGAACGACAGCCCGACCAGCATCGACGCGACGATCGTGACCAGATAGCCCCCGATCCCGCCGTCGTACCGTGCGCCGGCAGCGAACCCGATCGCGAACACCAGGATCGTCTGGATCAACGTGGTCGTCGCATTGCTGAGCAGCTGCCCCGCCATCAGCCCGCCGCGGCTGACCGGTGACGCGAGCATCCGGTCCATCACGCCACGCTCCATGTCCTGCACGAACGACGTACCGCTCCAGCCGCTCGTCATCAGCGCCGTCATCATCACGATCCCCGGTGTCAGGAACGCGATGTACGACGAGTCGCCGAACCCAGGAATGTGTACGACGCCCTGGAACAGCTGCCCGAACAGCAGTAACCAGATCGCGGGCTGCACCAACGTGAACGCGATCAACGCCGGCTGCCGGTACGACGCCCGCGTCCAGCGTCCGAGGATGAGACCGGTGTGCGTGATCATGCCGCCTCCTCCGCAACCCTGAACGAACGGCCGGTGTGCTGCAGATAGACGTCGTCCAGCGAGGGCCGCGACACGGTCACAGCAACCACCGGAATCGCCTTGTCCTCAAGGGCTCCCAGTACAGCCGGTACGGCGGTGGCGCCGCGGTCGACCCGTGCGCGCAGAGTGTTGCCCTCGACAACGATCTCGCCGATTCCGGGCAACCGCCCGAGTAGCGCCCGAACCGTCCCGTCGCTGTCCGGGTCGACCAGCTCGACCTGTACCGAATCCCCGCGCAACTCCGACTTCAGCGACTCCGGGGTGCCCTCGGCAACGATCTTGCCGTGGTCGACGATCGCCAACTGACCTGCCAGCCGATCGGCTTCTTCCAGGTAGTGCGTCGTGAGCAGGACGGTCAGGCCCTCCTGCCCGGACAGCCGCAGTACTTCGTTCCAGAGATCGGCGCGTGCTTCCGGGTCGAGACCCGTGGTCGGCTCGTCCAGGAACAGCACCTTCGGGCGATGGACCAGGCCGAGCGCGACGTCCAGCTTCCGCTGCATACCTCCGGAGTACGTGCGAACCGGACGGTCGCCGTGCTCCGCCAGGTCAAAGCCCGCAAGCAACTCGCGGGCGCGCTGCACGGACTGCTGCCGGGACAGGCCGAAGATGCGACCGCTCAGCACCAGGTTCTCGAGGCCGGTCGCCATCGGGTCCGAGCTCGACTTCTGCGGCACGTACCCGATCGCGTGCCGGACCTTGTCCTGCTCGCGACCGACGTCGTACCCGGCGACCCGCGCACTGCCCGAGTCGGCCCGGGACAGGGTCGTGAGGATCTTCACGGTGGTGGACTTGCCGGCGCCGTTCGGCCCGAGCAGGCCGAGGACGATGCCTTCCGGCACGCTCACGGTCAGCCCGTCGAGCGCCCGCAGTGGTGGTTTCTTCCGGCCGGCCGGGTACGTCTTGACCAGGTCGACCGCTTCGACGGCATGCGTAGCCATCAGATGACTCCCTTGTGGGTGCGGGAGCCGGTCGTCGGCTGGCTATCCTGATGGTTGTGCCCTTGGGTGCCAGGTCTTCGGACCGACTCGAGGAACTCGCGGCCCTTGGTCCTGGTGTTGCCGCACCGTGGATCGAGGGCCGCTTTCTTACCGGGCTTCCGGTGGCACCGCCTGCATCCAGGCGAACTCCTGCCCGAAGTACTTGACCGGATCCTTCAACTGCTCGCCCGGGGAGATTCCCTCGTCCAGATAGTGTTTCCACGCCATCCGCCAGAAGGCCGACCCGTCGAGCTTGTCGGTGCGGATCTCGTCGGCGAGCCGATGGACGTACGCCGACTCTGCGCGCAGCAGCGCGAGCCGGAACTCGGACTCGACCCAGAAGATCCGCGGAAACTCCGCCGACGCCATCTGCTCGTGCATCGCGGTCATCTCTGCGATCTCGACGTCGACCACCGCCAGTCGCTGCTCGAGGAGCTCGACGGCCCGATCCGGCGGCAGACCAGGCAGGTAAGCGAGCCCTGCCTCGAGCGGGTGGAACTCGCGCGACGGCGTACCGACCAGCTCGGTCAGCCAGTCGTCGAACTCCGCGCGGCCGGCGTCGGTGATCCGGTACACCGTCCGCTCCGGCCGGTTGCCCTCGCGGACGGTCTCCTGCGCCTCGATGAAGCCGTGCTTCTCGAGGCTGGACACGATCGAGTAGAGCGAGCCGTAGTTCACCTTGATGCTCTGGTCCTTGCCGCGGGCCCGGAGCATCGTCGAGATCTCGTACGGGTGCATCGGCCGCTCGCCGAGGCTCCCGAGCACGGCGAACGCGAGCGGGTTCGCCACTTTGCGCCGCGCCATACGGCCTCCTCGATCTCGATTACTCGAGATCGAGTATTAGCATCCGAGTATCCGGTGTCAAGTAGTCAGCCAGGCGAACGCGCGGGCCGGCAGACTGCGGACCCGGAGCGCCGCGAGCGCGCGGTACGACGGCTCCTCGACGTACTTCGTGAGCAGCCAGGCGAGCCCGGTCACGCCGACGACCGCGCCGGCGATCTGGAGGAGCCGGCCCGCGCCGAGCTCCATCAGGCGGTACGCGATCAGGTAGCCGACCACCTGGTTCAGCAGATACAGGCCGAACGAGATCCGGGCCAGGAACTGGATCGGCCGGCGGAACCGCGCGAACACCGTCCAGTCCCGCCCGCGGGCGGCGAGCGCGACGAGCACGAGCAGGACGCCGATCCCCAGCGACGACGGCAGGTCCGCCGTGTGCGCGTGCTGCGCGAAGACCGTCGCCACGAGCAGCGCGGACAGATGCGCCACACCGATCCGCCGCTGCGACCACAGCCAGATCGCGATGCCGATCGCGAACAGCTGCATCCGGTGCAGGCCGAGCCCGTTCCAGGCCTGGACGACCCAGACCGGGCTGTGGTCGATCCGGCCGTTCCACTGCAGCGCGACCGGTGCGAGGATCATGATCCACAGCATCGTGGTGATCCGCGGACCGATGCCACGCGGCCAGAGCAGTGCGGCCGCGGCGAAGGCCATCAACTGCAGCGGCAGCGTCCAGTACGAGCCGTCGATCAGCTGGATGCCCGGGTCGAAGGAGGCGGCCAGCGTCAGATTGCCCCACAGGTCGCGGCGCGTCGGCAGGATCCAGTTGCTCGGCGCGAAGAGCACGACGGCCGTGTAGGTGAACAGCACGGCGATCAGGTACGGCGGCAGCACGCGGCACGCCCGCCGCCACAGCCACCGTGGCGTGGAGCCCTTCCGGATCGTCACGCAGACGAAGTACGCGCTGATCACCAGCAGGATGCTCGCGCCGACCTGGAACGGGTACCGGCCGAGCGGCGCGCCGAGCTCGGGGTGCAGGAACGGGCCCATGTACGTCGTATGCGTGAACATCACCGCGAGCACCGCCACGACGCGCACCACGTCCCAGCTCAGCCTGCGTGCGGTCCTGCCCGGAGGGCGGTCCGGCGTCGTCAAAACAACTCCATCTGCGTCGGCGCTCGTTACCCCCCTGTGACCTTAGGCAGGACAAGGGGTGTCGACGCAAATCCGCAGCGTGCTGCCTTCCTCACATCACAGTGGCTTGACCCACCGTGACCACTCGGGCTGCCGCGCATAGCCGGCGGTGGACCAGACCCGGTGCGCCTGGCTGTTGTCGTCGAGCACCATCGCGTCGGCGCGCGTCCCGCCGTACGCCGTGAAGCTCGCCTCGGCGCGCGCGACCAGCTCGCGTCCGATGCCCTGGCGGCGGTGCGTCGGCGCGACCGCCAGCCGGTACAGATGGCAGCGCCAGCCGTCCCAGCCGACGATGATCGAGCCGACGACCAGATCGTCGTCCACGGCAAGGAGCAGTGCCTGTGCATCGCGCGCGATCAGGCGTCGGACGGCATCGGTGGAGTCGGGTGGGCGGTGTGAATCTTCGGCAGCTGTGGCCCAGAAGGCCAGTACCGCGTCGGCGTCATCGGGGCCGGCGTTGCGGTAGGCAACCATCACCCGGCGGTCCGGAACGTACGACGGTAATCCTGTGGAGGCACGCCCACTACCCTACGGAAGTGGTGGCGCAGGAGTGCGGCGGTGCCGAAGCCGGACTCGGCGGCGATCTGTTCGATGCCCATCCGGGTCTGCTCGAGCAGGGTGCGGGCGCGCAGGACGCGTTGGGTGGTGACCCATTTGAGCGGCGTCGTACCGGTCTCGGCGACGAAGCGGCGGGCGAAGGTGCGCTCGGACATCTGGGCGCGGCGGGCGAGTGCGGGCACGGTGTGCTCAGTGGTCAGGTTGTCGACCATCCAGTCGAGGACCGGCTGCAGGCTCTCACCGGACGACTCCGGCACCGGTACGTCGACGTACTGCCGCTGGCCGCCGTCGCGCTGCGGCGGGACCACCATCCGGCGGGCGATCCGGGTCGCGACGGCGCTGCCGAGCTCGCGCCGGACCAGGTGCAGGCAGGCGTCGATGCCGGCCGCGGTGCCGGCGCTGGTGATGATGTTGCCGTCGTCGACGAACAGCACGTCCGGGTCGAGCTTCGCGGACGGGAACTGGTCGTGGAACTTGTCGATGTAACGCCAGTGCGTGGTGCACGGCCGGCCGTCGAGCAGGCCGGCGGCGCCGAGCACGAACGCACCCGAGCACACCGTCAGCAGGATCGCCCCGCGCGCTTCGGCCCTGCGCAGTGCGTCCAGGGTCCGCTCGTCGTACTCGTGCCGCCAGGTGGTGGCCGGGATGGCGACGAGGTCGGCGTCCTCGAGCTCCTCCAGCCCGTACGGCGCGATCACCTGGGAGTGACTGCTGGTCTCCATCGGGACGCCCGGCGTGGTCGAGCACACCTTGAAGTCGAACGGGGGGACACCGTCATCGGTGCGGTCGAGCCCGAAGACCTCGGACACCACCCCGAACTCGAACATGGAGACGTCCTCCATCAGTACCACGGCGATCTTCTGCAGCATGCCGCCAGTATGGCAGTAATTTGTCGGACTATGTCAATACCGCCACTGGTGGCAGGATCTAATTGGTAGAATCATTACTGCCATGACCGGATACATCGTTCTCATCGTTCTCGTACTGGCCGTGATCGCGGCTCTGGAGATCAGCAACAGGCGCCACGCGACCGGTCCGGCCGCCGGACCGAAGGGCACCTGGGTCGCTGATGACCGTGACCTGGCCCGGACCAAGCTCGACCTGCTCGCGCTCGGCGCAGCGGTCAAGCCCTTCACCCACAAGCCCGCTTCGACCACCGGCACGGTGCACAACATCCGTACCGCCCGCGTAACCCACGGCCGTCACGCGGCCTGAGTCCGCCAGCTGGGGGCGGTCGTGTTGGTGACCGCCCGCAGTACTCCTTCGACCGGGCCGTAGCGGAAGTTGCTCAGCCACAGGTGGCTCAGCATCAGCTGCAGGACGAAGATCCCGACCGCGAGGCCCACGGTCTCCAACGGCGAAACCTGACCCACCAGCCCGAACCCGACGCCGGTGAAGATCAGTACGGTCGCCACGGACTGGCCGATGTAGTTCGACAGCGCCATCCGGCCGGCCGGGGCGAGCAGGCGGCGAACGTCCTCGCCCATCTCGGAGTGCATGATCCGTAGCAGCGAAGCGACGTACGCCGCGGTCAGGAACGGCGCCGTCATCACGCTCATCAGCACCGCCCTGGTATCACCGTTGCCGCCGGACGCGTAGACGACGCCGCCGGTGATACCGATCGCGAAGCCGACGAGCTGGATCAGTCGCAGCAGCGCATCCGCATCGGTGGTGTTCTCCAGCAACCGGCGACGACCAGCCACCATGCCGATCAGGAACGCGGCCAGCGTCGTCGGGCCCTGAACGGTCAGCAGCGACAGGCCGTACGTCGGAAGCGCGCGGATGTGCTCGCCGATGACACTGCTGAACGAGCCCGCCAGGTTGGCGGTCGTCTGCTGCGCGGCCGTGACGGCTGCCGCCGGGTCGAGGACCGCGGACGTGTCCAGGAAGACCGCCGCGATTGCCAGCGTCACGAAGAGGTACGCGTAGATCCCGCCGGCGACGAGCAGCGCCGTACGGTCCTTCACCCGTCGCAGCGCGACCAGGACCAGGCCGATGATCGCGTACACGCTGAGGATGTCGCCGGTGATCAGGAAGACGCCGTGCAGGACGCCGAGCACGAACAGCCCGCCCAGCCGGCGCAGCATGCGCGGCCGGAACGCAGCGCCCACACGCTGCGCCGCCTGCAGTTGCAGCTGGAAGCTGTACCCGAACAGGAATGAGAACAGCAGGTAGAACTTCATGTCCACGAAGGCCGACGACAGCCAGTGGACGGCGTGATCCAGCCAGGAGTCGTACGCCGGATCCTGCGCGATGTGGATGGGAAACCCGGAGGCGGCGAACGTGATGTTCACGACCAAGATGCCCAGCAGGGCGAAACCACGCAACGCGTCGACGTCCTGAATCCGCGTCCGTTCCAGTACCTGGCCCATGCCACCAGCACATCAGCCCGGGCGGCCTCGCACAGTCGCGCTGAATCCTCTTCGCGGGGTAGAGCTACCTCTACCCCTTGCTCAGTGAGCCCGGCGCTGCTGGACCTTCTGGACGGCCTGCTTGATCTTCGCCTGGTTCTCCGGCTTGCTCAGCTCACGCTGGGCGACCTGCACCAGCTTGGCGACTACGGCGCCCTTGAGCATTGTCTTCACGAACCCCATCGAGGGCCTCCCTACTCGGTTGCCACCGACGCTACCGCCCGTCACAACCCCCCTCCATAGGTAATCCACCGGAACTGTCCCTGGTGTCGGGCACACTGGGGGTATGCCTGAGTTGCCGGAGGTGGAGTCGCTGGCCGTGTTCCTGCGGGAGCGGGCGGTGGGGCATGCGTTCGTGCGGGCGGACATCACCGCGATCAGCGCACTGAAGACCTACGACCCGCCGGTGTCGGCGATGGTCGGGTTGCTGATCGACGACGTGCAGCGGCACGGGAAGTTCCTGGACATCTCGGCGCAGGGCGTGCACCTGGTGATCCACCTGGCACGCGCCGGCTGGCTGCGCTGGAAAGAGGAGCAGAACACCGGCCTCGTCCGCCCGGGCAAGGGGCCGATCGCGCTCCGGACCGTGCTCGACGACGGCTCCGGGTTCGACCTGACCGAGGCCGGCACGCAGAAGAAGCTCGCGGTGTACGTCGTGCGCGACGTCGCCGACGTCCCGGGCATCGCCCGTCTCGGTCCGGACCCGTTCACGCTCTCGCTGGAGGACTTCGGCGAGATCCTCAAGCGCGCGGGCCGCGTCCAGCTCAAGGGCGTCCTGCGCAACCAGTCGGTGATCGCCGGCATCGGCAACGCGTACTCCGACGAGATCCTGCACGTCGCGAGGATGAGCCCGTTCAAACCGGCGTCGAACCTGTCCGACGACGAGCTGAAGACGCTGTACGACGCCATGCGCGAAACCCTGCAGGACGCGGTCGACCGCTCCGCCGGGCTCGCCGTCCAGGACCTGAAGTCGGAGAAGAAGTCCGGCCTGCGGGTGCACGGCCGCAAGGGCCAGAAGTGCCCGGTCTGCGGCGACATCGTCCGCGAGGTCAGCTTCGCCGACTCCTCCCTGCAGTACTGCGCGACCTGCCAGACCGGCGGCAAGCCGCTGGCCGACCGGAGGCTGTCGAAGCTGCTCAAGTAGGTTGCCGCCCATGCGGAAGATCTACGTGGCGGCACACGTCTACATGATTCTGGGACTGATCAGCGGGCTGTACTACCGCGAGCTCACCAAGGCCGAGGACTTCACCGGCGACTCCCAGCTGAGTGTCGTGCACACCCACATCCTGGCGCTCGGCATGCTGTTCTTCCTGATCGTGCTCGCGCTCGAGAAGCTCTTCACGCTCACCGACGGCAAGCTGTTCAACGCGTTCTTCTGGGTCTACAACGCCGGCCTCGCGCTCACCGTCGGCCTGATGATCGTCCGCGGCACGATGACCGTGCTCGGGCACCAGCCCGGCGCAGCGCTCGACGGCATCTCCGGCCTGGGGCACATCGTCATCACCCTCGGCCTGATCTTCTTCTTCGTGAACCTCGGCAAGTGCCTGCCGGCGCGCGAGCAGGAGGCCGAGAAGGTCGAGGCGTCATAGGTGGACGACGTACGGCGAGGACGCCGACCGGCGCCCCGCGTCGAGGTGTGCTCGCAGTTCGTGGCTGCCTGCCGGTCCTGTGACACGGGTGGCCCAGCCGACCGAGCGGCCGGGGTCCAGACCGTCGAACGTCCAGGTCTGCTCGGTCGCCGACCACTCCGGCGGCAGCGGGAGCCCGACCTCGCCGCGGGCCGGAGTACGGCCGAAGTTCGTCACGACCACGGTGACCTCGTCGCGGCCCGGGTGGATCGATGCCAGCACCGTCCCGACCGGCGCGACGAGGACCCGCCGTACGCCGGCCGGTACGGCGAGCGGTACGACGCGGCGCTCCGGCATCGGGAAGGGGCCGATGGTGGTCAGGGTCAGCTGGTGTCCGGTCACGCCGTACCGGCGGCGGCCGCCGAGCCGGACCTGGTGCCGGCTGTCCGGCTCGACCATGCCGACGAACCGGACGGCGACGTCGGCGGCGCGGCGGGCGACCAGGTGCGCCGTCGTACCGCTCGGGGTCAGATCCCACACGCCGTCCGCGTTCGCGGTGACGGTGTCCTCCGGGACGATCCGCAGCTTGCCGGTCAGCGCGACCCGGACGACCGGCGGTTCACCGGCCTCGGGCAGGCGGACGACCAGATCGTCACCGTCGCGGCGCCAGGTCAGAGCCTTGCCGGTGTGGTCCTCGACGACGTGCCGCGGGGTGGTGGCCAGACCCGGGAGCCGTACTTCGTGATCGGCCGGGCGGCGCGCGATCCGGAGCAGCAGTTCGCGGTTCCGCAGGATCGCCTCGCCCCACGGTTGCGGTTCGAACTCCCCCGGGATCCCCTGAATCAGCGCCACCGCAGCCTCCCTCCGAGCCACGGTCCGTTCCCCGGCCGCTCACTGTCAACCGCTTTCCGCAGGCCGTAGACCGTCGTTCGTCACCCTCTGGCATGCTGGGGGCATGTTCCGGAACCAGGAGATTCCTTCGGTCGTGGTGGGCGAGCTCGACGACGCACTGCTGGCGGAGGCGTTCGTCCTCGACGTCCGCGAGCCGGACGAGTGGGACCGCGGCCACATCGAGGGCGCCAAGCACATCCCGCTCGGCGAGCTGCAGGAGCGGGTCGGCGAGGTGCCGCTGGACCAGAAGGTGCTCTGCGTCTGCGCGGTCGGCGGCCGCTCCGGGATGGCGACCCAGTTCCTGAACCAGGTCGGCCGCGAGGCGATCAACCTCGACGGCGGCATGCACGCCTGGGAACTCTCAGGCCGCCCGATGAGCACCAACTAAGACTGCGAGAAGAAAACCTTCCACACGGTGATCGTAGGGGTTACTTTGTCACCGGTCGGTTGATCGGCGTACACCTGCGGCTCACGAGGCGGTAGACCGCGCGGCGTCGGATGACCGCGTCCGTCCACCGTGGGGAGGCTCCTGTGTCGCTCATCCGTCCCTTGACCACAGCGATCGGCGTGGGCGGCCTGCTCGCCGGCACGCTGGTTGCTCCTGCTCTTGGCCAACCCGGTACGGCGGGCATCCCGGACGCCGCGATCGCTGAGAACGGCGTGCTGACGTCGCGGACCGACAGTCCGGTGGCGCCCGGGGTGAACTACACGTCGTTCGATCGGCTGGACCCGAAGGGCTGGCAGCGGGGCGACATCCTGGATGCGGACCTGGCCAAGCACGGTGTGACCGTCGACCTGGTGAACACCGGCAAGGTGTCCGGCGGTCAGCCGCTCAGTCAGCAGCTCGCCCGCAAGGGCGCGATCGCCGGCGTCAACGGCGACTTCTTCGACATCAACGACACGACGGCGCCGCTGGGCGTCGGGGTGGAGTCCGGCAAGCTGCTCAACGCGCCGGCTGCCGGCCACAACGACACTGCCGTGGTCGGCAAGGACGGGCTCGGCCGGATCGCCCAGCTGTTCCTGCAAGGTACGGCGACCGACGGGCCGGTGAAGCTCGAGCTGACCAACCTCAACTCGCCGACCGTCAACGCCGGTGGCATCGGCCTGTACACCCCGGAGTGGGGCGATGCGGCCCGGACCCGGACCGTCGACGGCCTCCCGACCGTCCGCGAGGTGATCCTTCGCGACGGTGTGGTCGTCTCGTCCGCGACCACTCCGGCCACCACTCCGCTGGCGGCGAACGAGCAGGCGCTGATCGGCCGCGAGGCCGGTGCCGACGCGCTCACAGCTCTCCAGGTCGGCGACAAGGTCACCATCGAGTACGGCCTGCGACCGGACGCCGCCGATGTCGCGGCCGCGGTCAGTGGCAACTACCAGCTCGCGAAGGACGGCAAGGTCCCGGCCGACGTACCGGACGCCGACCTCGCGCCGCGGACCGCGATCGGGTTCGACGCCGACGGCAGCCGGATGATCCTGCTCACCGTCGACGGTCGCGCGACCGGCTCCCGCGGTCTGTCGCTGAAGGAAATGGGCGAGCTGATGATCAGCCTCGGCGCCGACGACGCACTCAACCTGGACGGCGGCGGCTCCTCGACGATGCTCGCCCGTACGCCGGGCAAGGCCGCGCCGGACGTCGTCAACGACCCGTCCGACGGCGGCGAGCGCCTGATCCCGAACGGACTCGGCCTGCTGCCGGTGAAGGGCTCCGGCAAACTGGACGGCTTCCGCATCCAGGCCACCGGTACGTCCGAGGCCGGTCCGGACGCCGACATCTCCCGCAGCTCCCGCGTCCTCACCGGGCTCAGCCGGGTGCTCGACGCGACCGGGTACGACGAGACGTACGCTCATGCCACCGGTACGCCGTCCTGGTACGCCGGCAGTAACGTCCGCGTCGACCAGCAGGGCGTTGTCACCGGCCGCCGTGCCGGAGACGTGATCGTGACGGCGGCCCGCGGTACGGCGTACGGAAGGTTCCCGATGACTGTTCTCGGTACGCCGGTGCGCCTGGCGCCGAGCACCCGTCAGGTGTCGCTCGCGGACACCGACGCCAAGGGCTTCTTCGAGATCGACGGGTACGACGCCGACGGGTTCTCCACCTGGGTCGAGCCGCGTGACGTCAAGCTCAGCTACGACCCTGCCGTGGTCAAGGTAGTTGCTGCACGCAACGGTTTCGAGGTGACCGCGATCGGTACCGAGGCGACCTCGACCGTGATCACCGCTCAGGTCGGTGCCTTGAGCACCCAGTTGAGTGTTACCGCAGGCCTGACCAGCACGGTCGTCGACGAGCTCGACGACGTGACCAAGTGGGCCGCCAACGCCGTACCGGCAGGCAAGGCAACGGCATCCCTGTCCGCAGCCGAAGGACACGACGGCGGGCAGGCGATCGCCCTCGACTACTCGCTGACCGGCAGCACTGCCACGCGCGCGGCGTACCTCTCGCAGACCCCGCAGCAGACGCTGCCCGGACAGCCGCAGAAGCTCGGCGCGTGGGTGTACGGCGACGGAAAGGGCGCCTGGCTGCGGGCGAACGCGTACGACGCCGCGGGCGGTACTGCGCAGACGCTCAACCTGGCCGCTGCGGTCGACTGGACCGGCTGGAAGTACGTCGAGGCGGACGTCCCGCCCGGTCTGGCGATGCCGCTGCGGTTCTGGCGGATCTATGTCGTCGAGACCTCGCCGACCCGGCAGTACTCGGGCCGGATCGTGGTCGACGACCTGACCGTGCGTAGCGCGCCGCCGGTCACGATGGACCCGCCGGCGAAGGTGATCGACCCGATGGTGGTCACCGACGGCACCGTCACGACCAGCGGCCGCTGGCGATTCGCGGTGATGTCGGACGCCCAGTTCACCTCCGACGATCCGAACTCGGACTACGTGAAGCAGGCCCGCCGGACGATCCGCGAGGCGCTCGCGCAGAAGCCGGACTTCCTGGTGATCAACGGTGAATTCGTCGACCGCGCGTTCGGCCCGGACATCGCGCTGGCCAAGCAGATCATCGACGAGGAGGTCGGCGGCAAGGTCCCGCTGTACTACGTGCCGGGCAACCACGAGACCTACGGACCGGGCGACCTGTCGGAGTGGAAGAAGGTCTTCGGGAACGCGACCAGCACGTTCGACCACAAGGGCACCCGTTTCGTACTGCGGGACTCGTCGCTCGGATCGCTCCGGGCCGGCGGGTTCGACCAGATCCTCGATCTGCGCAGGCAACTCGATGACGCGGCGCAGGACAAGACGATCCACGACGTCGTCGTGATGGCGCACCACCCGATCGACGACCCGTCGCCGACGCAGAACTCGCAACTCGGCGACCGCAAGGAAGCCGCGATGATCGTGAAGTGGCTGGCCGACTTCCGGAAGACCACCGGCAAGGGCGCCGCGTACATGGCCGGGCATGCCGGCACGTTCGCCGCGACCCGCACCGACGGCGTACTGCTGCCGCTGACCGGCAACTCGGGCAAGAGCCCCGCCGCCGCACCGGACGCCGGTGGCTTCACCGGCTGGGCTTTGGTCGGTATCACCAACGCTCCGGGTCGTCCTTGGTTCCAGGTCGAGCTCCGGCCGCACGTGGACTCGCTGGAGTTGGCCGCGCCTGCAGCTCTACGCCGCGGTCAGACCGCCACGGCAGCAGCGACCGTCGTCCAGGACAGTCGTCGGGTCCCGGTTTCGTTCCCGGTCTCGGCCGACTGGTGGGGCTCGTCAACGATGCACATCGGCCCTGCCAGCACCGCACCGTTCTGGGCAGTAGCGTCGTACGACCCGTCCACCGGTCAACTGACCGCCCTCCGCCCCGGCACCGCCCAGCTGGGCGTAACCGTCAACGGGGTCTCCAAGAGCACGGCCATCCAGGTCGATTGGTAGCGTCGGCGGCGTGAATGATGTGGTGCTGCCGCGGCGGCTGCGGAGTGGAGACCGGGTCGCTGTGGTGGCGCCGTCGGGCCGGGTGGACGGTTCCCGGCTGGCGGTCGGGGTGGAGCACCTCACAGCGTGGGGGCTCGACGTCGAGGTGATGCCGTCGGTGCTGGCCGGGCACGAGCGGTTCAAGTACCTGGCTGCCGACGACAAGGCCCGGGCCGAGGACCTGCGGAACGCGTGGCTGGATCCGCAGTACGCCGCTGTGATCTGCGCTCGCGGCGGGTACGGCGTGCAGCGGATGGTCGAGTACGTCGACTTCGACGAGCTGGTCGCCGTACCGAAGTGGTTCGTCGGGTTCAGCGACATCACTGCGCTGCACGAGCCGCTGAACGCATGTGGTCTCGTGACTTTGCACGGGCCGATGGCTGCAGCTGTGGAGCAGTTGGCCGTGGCAGAAGGACGTGAGCGGCTCCGGGCGTTGCTGTTCGAGCCCGAGACCGTCACCGATCTGCTGGCGCCACATGGCGCTCGCACTGTGGTCGGCGGTGTGGCTGAAGGCGTGTTGCGTGGCGGCAACCTGGCGTTGCTGGCGGCAAGCGTTGGTACGCCGACGTACGCGCCGCCGACAGGTGTCGTCGTACTCGAGGAGGTCAACGAGGAGGCGTACCAGGCTGACCGGCTGCTCACACAGCTGCTCCGGGCAGGCTGGTTCGACCAGGTGACCGGGCTGGTGATCGGTGACTTCAGCCAGGGCGGTGAAGGGCTGGACGACACCATCCGCGAGCGGCTCGAGCCGCTCGGCGTACCGATGGTGGAGGGTGCGGCGATCGGGCACGAGCCGTTGAACCTCGCTGTACCGCTCGGACTGCCGGTAAGGCTCGACGCGACCGCCGGGACCCTTACGCCAGGTGGTCTCGCAGGAAGCTGAATGCCTGCGGGTAGGCGTCCAGGCGGTTCTTCAGCTTGGCGAGGCCGTGGCCCTCGTCCGGGTACACGAGCAGCTGGCACGGTACGCCGCGCGCGGTCAGCGCTTCCGTGATCTGCTCGGCCTCCGACAGCGGGACGCGCGGATCGTTGGCGCCGTGGATCACGAACAGCGGTGCGCGGATGTCGTCGACGCGACTCAGCGGGCTCGCGGACTCCAGGAACTCCCGGTCCGTGGCCAGGTACCCGTACTCGCGCTCGCGCATCGCCCGGCGGTAGTCCGAGGTGTTCTCCAGGAACGTCACCAGCGAAGCGATCCCGACGATGTCCACACCGGCCGCCCACAGCTCCGGCTGGAACGAGACGCCCGCCAGGACCATGTACCCGCCGTACGAACCGCCCCACAAGGCGGCCCGCTTCGGGTCGGCGCCGATGGTCGGCAGCCACGCGTTGATCGCGGCCAGGTCCTTCACCGAGTCCAGCCGCAGCTCGCGGTCGTCCAGCGAGTACCAGCGCTTGCCGTAACCGGCCGAGCCCCGGACGTTCGGTACGACGACCGTGTGCCCCTCGCCCGCGAGCGCCGAGATGATCGGGCTCCACATCCGCATCGCGGCGCCTTCCGGGCCGCCGTGCACGTGGACCACCGTGGACCCCAGGTTCTGGCCGGTCGGCCGGAACACGAACACGGGCACCTGCTCGCCGTCGAACGACGGGACCCGCAGGCTCTCCGGGTGCTCGAGCTCGGCCGGAACCTCGACCGTGCTGATCGGCGCCAGTTCGCCGTTCGGCACGAACCGGTACACGGTCGGCGGAGTGAGCGGGGAATTGTACGTGATCGCCGCGAACGAGCCGTCCGGTGACCAGATCGGATCCGGGGTGGCCATCGTCAGCGCAGCGCAACCGCCGGCAGGCAGGTCGAGGGGCGCGATCGCGGACCCGTCCTCGAGCCGGTGCAATGCCAGCGACACCTCTCCGTCCTCGAGTACGCCGACCAGCAGGTGCCGGCCGTCGGGTGAGGGCCAGCCGGCCAGGTCGCGGGCGTCGTCCACCAGGAGGTCGGTCCACGCCGCCTCGCTCACGTCGTACCGGCGCAGCGCCAGGCGGTCGCGATCGGCGTTGCTCGAGACGAGGAACGCCGACGAGTCCGGCAGCCACGCGACCGGGCCCTGGTCGTTGTGCGCGTCCTCCGCGGTGAGCTCGGTGACCGAGCGGCTCGACGTCTCGAGCAGGAGCAGTTGCCGCGAGTTCGCCGGGCTGCTGGCCTTCGAGAGCACGACCCACTTGCCGTCCGGCGACGGGTCGACGCCCATCACCCAGCCGCCGGCGTCGTACAGGACGGTCTCGCGCCCGGTGGCCAGGTCGCGGGTCACCAGGTCGAAGTCGACGCCGTTGCGACGGTTCGTCGTGTAGAGAACGCGTCCGGCGCGCGCGTCGACCAGGTGGTGGATGTACTCCGCGTCGTGCACCAGCGGCTCCAGCGCGGGCAGGCCGGAGTCGGCGAGGTCGAGCAGCGACAGTTGACTGCGCTCGTCGCCACCCGTGTCGTGCTCGACGACCACCCGGCTGCTGCCGGGGATGAACCGGGCGCCGCGGCACGTATCGCCGAGATCGGTGAGCGCACGCCAGGTCCCGTCCGGCGTGACCTCGTTGACCTGCCGGGTGCCGGTGCCGTCGTACAGAACCAGCATCCGGCCCTCGTCGTCGATGTCGAGAGCCATGGTCGTAGGCAGCGAAAACAACGTCGTCAGCAGCACCCCACCATCCTCACACGAGAAGGGTCCCGGGCGCCCGACGACCTTGAAAGAAAGGACAAGACAGAGACAAGGGAATAGGAAAATAGGAAGAAAGAACAGAGAAAAGAAGAAGAGATTTAGGGTGGTGGCTGGCTTCGGCGGCCTCCGTGAGATGCGGCATGGGCTGACCGGCAACCGCGGCAGGGTTTGCGAGCTATGAATGCCTACCGCGACGACCAGTAGGCGAGAGCGGCGTCGCTCTGGCCGGCAGACGTCCCGATCGGAGGTGGCCGCCGGGACCAGGGTTAGCAACCTGACGTCGTTAAGTCAGACTTTCAGTTGACCACCGAAGCCGACCACCACTCTAAATCTCTTCTTTTCTTAATCTCTTCTTGCAGGCTCGTCCGGGTCCTGAGTATCTCCTTCTCTACATCACAACCCCTCAGCAGGGTGCCCGGCGGTTTGCTTTTGCCGGGCACCCTGTTGTCAGCGGTCGCCGTGCCAGGAGTGCCAGAGGGCGGCGTATGCGCCCTGGGCGTCGACCAGTTCGTCGTGGCCGCCGAGCTCGACGATCTTGCCGTCCTCGACGACCGCGATCACGTCGGCGTCGTGCGCGGTGTGCAGCCGGTGCGCGATCGCCACCACAGTCCGGCCTTCCAGGACGGTCGCCAGCGACCGCTCCAGGTGCCGGGCCGCGCGCGGGTCCATCAGCGAGGTCGCCTCGTCCAGGACCAGCGTGTGCGGGTCGGCGAGCACCAGCCGGGCCAGTGCGACCTGCTGCGCCTGTGCCGGCGTCAGCGAGACCCCAC
Organism: Kribbella sp.; assembly: GCA_036503355.1. Classification (GTDB taxonomy): domain Bacteria; phylum Actinomycetota; class Actinomycetes; order Propionibacteriales; family Kribbellaceae; genus Kribbella. The sequence goes on from DASXXB010000415.1 coordinate 71,149, forward strand.
CGGAACCCACCTCGGTGTCCAGCCCGTCGTCGAACCCGGCGACCCAGCCGTCGGCGTCCACCGACCGCAGCGCCGCCCACAGGTCCGCGTCCGAGGCGTCCTGCCTGGCCAGCCGCAGGTTGTCCCGCACGCTGCCCACGAACACGTGGTGCTCCTGGTTGACCAGGGCGACGTGACTGCGCACCTGCTCCGCAGACATCCGGTCCAGCGCCGCACCACCCAAGGTGATGTCCCCGACGCGTGGCGAGTAGATGCCGGCCAGCAACCGGCCCAGCGTCGACTTGCCCGCACCGGACGGCCCGACCAGCGCCACCCGGGCACCTGGCTGGACGGTCAGCGTCACACCGTGCAGTACGTCGCGACCCTCCAGGTACCCGAACCGCACGTCGTCGGCCAGCACGGTCCGCCCGTCGGGCTCGGCGTCGCTGGTCGTGTCGGCGGTCTCCACCTCGTGGACGCCGACGAGTCGCGCGAGCGACACCTGCGCCACCTGCAACTCGTCGTACCAGCGGATCATCATGTTCACCGGCTCGACGAGCATCTGGATGTACAGCGCGCCGGTGGTGAGTGCGCCGACCGTCAGCCAGCCCTGGATCGCGAACCCGCCACCGATGACCAGGACCGCGGCCAGCGCGACCGTGTGGGTCATGTTGATGATCGGGAACAGGATCATCCGCAGGAACAGCGTGTACCGCTCCCAGGCGACCCACTGACCGATCCGGGTGTCCCCCAGCTCGATCCGGCGGCCGCCGAGCCGGTGCGACTCGACCGTGCGGCCGGCGTCGACGGTCTCGGCCAGCCCGGACGCGACCGCGGCGTACCCGGCTGCTTCCGACCGGTACGCCGAGGGTGCGCGACGGAAGTACCACCGGCCGCCGATGATCAGGATCGGGGTCGCGATCACGACCGCCACGGCCAGCGCCGGCGCGGTCACGATCAGCGCGCCGATCAGCAGCGCCGCCCAGATGATCGCGATCGTCAACTGCGGTACGGCGTCCCGCATCGCGTGCGACAGCCGGTCGATGTCGGTGGTGATCCGGGACAGCAGGTCGCCGGTGCCGGCGCGCTCCAGCACGCCCGGCGGCAGCCCGACCGCGCGCACCAGGAAGTCCTCGCGGAGGTCCGCGAGCATCTCCTCACCGAGCACCGCACCGCGCAGCCGGGTCAGCCGCACGAACACGGTCTGCACCGCGAGCGCGATCACGAAGCCGAGCACGACGGACGGCAGCTTCACATCGGTCCGGCCCTCGGACAGCTTCTGGACGACATTGCCGAGCAGCCACGGACCGACCATGCCGCTGAGCGCTGCCACCGCATTCACCACGGTCAGCCACAGGAACTGACGCCGGTGCCGCCGGAACAGCGTCTTGACGTAGGCACGAACGGTCGCGCCACTGGCCACCGGGAGCCGCAGTACTTCCTGCGGGGCCGCCGGGTCGTACAACGGGCGCTTCACGCCGACTCCTCGAACGTTGCTTCTTCTTCACGAGTGACAACAGCGCGGTACTGCGCGTTGCCGTGCAGGAGGTCCTGGTGCGTACCTACTGCGGCCACCTGGCCGTCCGGCACGAACACCACGCGCTCTGCCCGGTCCAGCATCAGCGGGCTGGACGTGAACACCACGGTGGTCCGGCCCGCACGGAGCAGCTGCAGACCGTCCGCGATCCGCGCCTCGGTGTGCGCGTCGACCGCACTGGTCGGCTCGTCCAGCACGAGCACCTGCGGGTCGACGTACAGCGAACGCGCCAGCGCCACCCGCTGCCGCTGGCCACCGGACAGGGATCTGCCCCGCTCGGTCAGCATCGCGTTCATCGGGTCGGACTCGCCGGCGGGCAGCGTCTGCCGCAGTACGTCGAGGATGTCCGCGCACTGCGCCGCCTCGAGCGCTGTCTCCGGGGAGACCGCACCACTGGCCGGCACGTCGAACAGCTCGCGCACCGTGCCCGACAACAGCACCGGGTCCTTGTCCTGCACCAGCGCGACGGTCCGCGCCGAGTCCAGCGGGAGGTCGTCCAGCGCGACGCCGTCGAGCAGCACGGACGCCTCGTCCGTCGCCGTCGGGCTGTGACCACCCAGCCGGTCGGCCAGCAGACCGCCGGCGTCCGGGTTGCCACTGACGACCGCGGTGAAGCTTCCGGCCGGCACATGCAGCCCGGTCACCGGGTCGAGCAGGTCCCCCTCCGGCAACTGCGCGTCGGCGGTGCCCTTGGTCTCGTCGGTCCGCTGCAGCGACAGCACGCGCGCGGCCCGGCGGGCCGACACCTTCGAGAAGATGAACGCGCTCGCCGTCTCCTCGAACGTGTGCAGCGGCACCAGCATGAACGTGATGAAGCCGTACGTCGTCACGAGCTCGCCGACCGAGATGTGGCCGGACGTGACCAACCGGACCCCCATCCACACGACGAGCACCAGGAACAGGCCGAACAGCAGCACCTGCAGGGCCGCGATCAGCGACCACATCCGCGCACTGCGCACCGCACTCGTCCGGTACTGCTGGGAGGCCTGGCGGTAGCGCTCGAGGAACAGCTGCTCACCACCGATGCCGCGCAGCACGCGCAGACCGGCGACGGTGTCGGCGGCGAGCTCGGTGGCCCGGCCGCCCTTGGCCCGCTGCTCGTCCGCGCGGCGCTCCGCGGGACCCATCAGCGGCACGATCGAGAACGCCAGCACCGGGACGGCGACGGCGACAACCAGCCCGAGCCGCGGTTCGTACAGCAGCAGGCCGACGACGACCGCGAAGCAGGTCAGCAGTGCGGCCACGAACCGGCCCAGCACCTCGACGAACCAGCCGATCTTCTCGACGTCGCCGCTGCTCACCTGGACCACCTCGCCCGCGGCGATCCGGCGGGTCAGCAGCGAGCCGAGCTCGGCGGCCTTGCGGAACAGCAACTGCTGCAGGCGCGACGCAGTACTGATCCAGTTCGTCACGACGGCCTGGTGGAAGAACGAGTCGGCGGCAGCCTTGGCCGCACCGAAGGCCAGCAGCAGCGCGCCGGCCAGGATCAGTTTGGGCCAGGACAGGTCGATGGCCGCCTGCACGGCGAGCCCGACGGCGACCGGTGCCGCGGCGATGCCGCCGAAGTACACCAGCCCCCAGAACACCGCGAGGGCCTGCCCGCGGAGCTGCTGATGTTCGAGCCAGAAGATGAGTCGGAGGCCGGACCGGGTATCTGGCACACCCGGATCGGCGAACGGAACGAGGCGCAGCGACATGACGTCTCACAAAGAGGCATAGAAGGATTGAGACAGGGCGCCTGACCAGGCGAACACATCAAGCGTAGGTGGCCCCGCCGACAGTCAGTCAAACCGTTTTCCCGAGGCCTGGAGGCCGGCCGGGAACGCCTCGGTCAAGGGTGGATGATGCCTGCGCGGGTGAGGGCCTTGAGGCGGCCGCGGAGGATCTTCTGGCGGCGCTCCTCGTCGGGGAACAGTTCCAGATAGGCAGGGCCCTTGGCCGCCAGCAGGTCGTCGTCGAGGCGGCGTACCGTGCCGGCGGGAGCGCGGTGCGTCATGGCTGCCTGTACTGCTTCACTGTCGATCCCCGTGAGGAGTTCGGTGAGTTGCTCCTCGGTCGTGATGCCGAGGCGGTGCAGGATGCCGAGGATCCAGGCGTAGTGCGTGGTCTTCGCGTGCGGCGCGTCCGGGTACCGGCGGTTCAGGTACGGCGTCAGCGTGGCGGTCGTCAGGTCCAGCGGGGCCTTGTCCGGCGCCGTCGCGGCCAGCTCGCGGTAGAGCCGGTCGATCTCGGTGAACTCGTTGTCGGCCAGCTCCATCAACGCGGCCGCGAGCAGGAACCGCCGGTCGAACTCGGGCTTGCGGTTCGGCGGGATGTCCAGCTTGTACCGGATGTCGTGCTCGAACTCCGCCCACGCGTGCTGGACCGCCGTCCGGACCTGGATCTCCATCACCAGGTTCTTCAGTACGGCGTACTCCGGAAGCTCGCGGCGATGCTCGTTCAAGCGGACCAGGTAGTGCTTGCTGGCGTACCCGAAGACGCCCTGCGCGCGGGTGTGCGCGCCCATGTCGGTGTGCTCGACGATCTCGAACTCTTCCTCGATCACCTCGCAGACCCGGTCCACCGCCTCGACCAGGAACGTGATCACCCGGGCCGCGACCAGGTCGGTGATCTGGTTCAGCGGGTCGTCGTACTTCGGCCGGGTCGGATCGTCCGGGTGCGGCTTCGACGCCTTCGCGAGGAACGACTCCGGGTCCTTGGCGCGGGCGGTCGCGCTCAGGTAGTTGATGCCTTCCTCTTCGCCGATCAGCTCATTGATCAGCGCCTCGAGCTTGCGCGCGCCACCGACGTACTGCTGATGCACCCGCTCGTACAACGCCCCGGCCTGCGGCGCCCACTCCACCATGGCCGAACCTTAGTGGTCGCGGGGTCGCTCGTGGTGTCTATCGCTTTCTAGTCTTTTCACTAGAAAGCTGTAGACAGTTGTCGCGACACGCTCTGGTCGTCGATCGGTCAATCTACGGAAAACGCTAGACGGGCTCATACAGTGAAAGCATGGATCCGATCCGGAATCCCTATGCGCCCGGCGCCGGTCAGCGGCCGCCTGAGCTGGCCGGACGCGACACCGAGGTGCGGCAGTTCGAGGTAGTACTCGAACGGGTCGCGGCAGGCAGACCGGA
>DASXXB010000416.1:0-2417 GCA_036503355.1 Kribbella sp.
TGCTGGAATCTCGTCCCGTGCGGCAGGTACGGCGTGCCGCCGACACCGTGCCCGGCGCCGTCGACGATCACGGCCTCGTGCGGGTACTTGTCGTGCGCGGCGTCGAGGCGGCGCATGATCGACTGCGCGTACAGCCGCGACTCCCACTGCAGGTCGACGTACCCGGCGACCGCGAGCACTGGACCGTCCACCCCGTCGACCGGGATCTCTTCGTCGATCGGCAACGGGTGTCCACGGTAGGTCCACGCAAAGCCGGACTTCGCCGGAAACGCTCCGATGATCTTGTCGCCCGGCGCGAACAGGACCGTGCCGTGGACGAGTTCCGGGAAGAGGTCCGCGAGCAGCAACGCCGGCTGGGAGCCGAACGACGTACCCATCACGGCGATGTGCGCGGGATCGACCTCGGGCTGCTTGCCGAGCCACCGCGCCGCGCTCGCGAAGTACTCGATCGGGATGTTTCGCAGATCGTACGGTCGCCCCGGCGCGCGGAAGTACGCCAGCCGCAGCACCGGGTAGCCGTGTGACGCGAGCAGGTCAGCGGTCGACTCCGACGGCACGCCGCCCTCGGAACCTCCGAGCAGCAGTACGGCGGGATGCCTGCCACCGTCCGGCTTCGGTACGACGTACGCCCCGGTGAGACCGGCTGGGACCGATCGCGTGGTCACGCCGGGCGCGGCCCACCGTCGCGTGATCGTCGTACTCGCGACGCGTTTCCCGCCCGAGCTGACGAAGACGTCGACGTGCTCGACCGGCGCCCCGTCGACCGACGGCGGGATGAGGGACTGCGAGTCGGGATCGCCGTCGGGCGGGTTCATCGACCAGAACAGGCCCATGCCGTCGACGTCCTGGTAGGGGCCTCCGGACGGCTTCGCCGAGTCCAGGTCGACCGTGCCGTTCTGGTCGGCTCGGAACGTCGCCTCGCCGTGCCACTTCTTTCCGACCCGGTCGACTGCCTCGGCGCCGACCTGCACCGGCTTCCCGGGCTCGACCCCGGTCACCTTGAGATGCACTGCCTGATCGGCGAGCGTGATCGTCTGGTCGACGGTCAGAACGGTCTTGCCGGACGAGCACCCGGCGAGGAGCAGACAGCCGGCCGCAACCAGCGGTATGGACCGATTCACCACCCCAGAGTGGCACGCCCCGGACTCACTTCGAGCCGCCTCGAAGTGTCAGGCCTCGGCGCCTTCCAGGTTGAGGTGGTCGACGTACGCCCAGAGCCAGACCAGCGGAGCCAGGACGAGCTCGGGTTCGCCGTCCTCGTCGGCGATGAACAGCATCGAGGCCTGACCGTTGGTGATGTCCTCGCAGACCGCTTCGCACATCTCGACCGCGAGCTCGAACGGCAGCAGTCGCGGACCGTCCTCCCAGCGCGGCTGCGGCAACGGGAGCACGGGCGCCTCGTCGGTGCCGTCCAGCTCGACCGAGACCTGCTGCAGCTCCTCGTACAGGTCGAACGAGATCAGCCCCGCGAGCGGTCGCCCGTCCAGGCCGATCAGGTACGGGTCGTCGGCGCCGTCGCGGAACGCGTCCCGGATGTCCGGCATCGCCGCCTTCAGATCGGTGGCTTCCAGGTACGGCGCTTCGTCCGGCTCGTCGGTCTGCGCCTCGACCAGGCCGCTGCGCATCTGGTCGAACTGGTGGAGCAGCTCGTTCAACTCGTCGTACGCGCCGCCGCCCGGCGCCTTCTGGGCCCGTGCCTCCAGGTCGCGCAGGTGCTCGACGAGCTCGTCCTCGAAGTGCAACTCGTACCGCGGGAGGCCCGGCTCGCGCCCGGCGTTGATCTGCGCGACCAGCTGCGTCGACACCGGCCCGATCCGCTCGGCGAGGACCTCGAGTGGGGTGGTCGGCTTCTCCTCGTCGTCGTGCGCGCAGGAGTCGTCGTCGTTCTTCCCGCCGCCCTCCATCGCCAGCAGCACCTGGAACGCCTGGAACGAGAGCAGTGCGGCGGTCGCCATGGTCCCGTCGCCGATCAGCATCAGCGGGTTCCCGCCGGCCTCGGTACGGCGGAGGTGGTCCGGCATCAGCGTCGCGGCCTGCTCGACGTTCACCTGACTGGCCAGCGACGACAGCCCGTGGTCGGTGTCCACGCCGAGCAGCTCGACCAGGCGCTCGGAGCTCATGTCGAAATTCGACCGCAGGTAGTAGCGCAGCCAGCCGGCGTCCACCGGGTTGCCCAGCAGCTCCGCGATCCGCGCCCGGAAGTCGGCCAGGTCGGCGATCGCGAGCACCACCAGCACCGGCTGGTCGCCGTCGCCGATCACCAGCGGCCGGGTGTCGCCGTTGTGGAACCCCTCGATCACCTGGTGCAGGCTGTCGGCGGCTGCTTCCAGCGGCCACGACTCCGCCTCGAACTCGTTGACCACCGCGGCGGAGGTTTCGTCGGGCATCTGCTGGTCCTCTCCTGGCGGCGGGAGTTG
>DASXXB010000417.1:0-7640 GCA_036503355.1 Kribbella sp.
CGCCAACAAGGACGCCTCGATCACCGTCGCGGCCGGCGACATCACCACCGAGAACTTCAACCCGTTCAGCAGTACGGCGCTGCAGCCGACGCTGGGGGTCATCTACGAGCCGCTGTACTGGTACAACTTCGCGAAGCAGTCGGACCCGACGCCGGTGCTCGCCTCCGGCTTCTCCTGGAACGCCGCCGGCACCGAGCTCACGATCAAGCTCCGGCACGACGTGAAGTGGAACGACGGCCAGCCGTTCACCGCGAAGGATGTCGCCTTCACGTTCAACCTGGTCGCGAAGACGCCCGCGTTGAACCCGTCGGGTCTGGCCGCCACCGCGAAGGCGACCTCGGACGACACCGCCGTGCTGACCTTCAAGACCAAGTCCCTGATGCAGGAGCCGGCCGTGCTCGCCAACCAGGCGATCGTGCCCGAGCACATCTGGAAGGACATCAAGGACCCGACGACGAACCTGAACAAGAACCCGGTCGGCACCGGCCCGTTCAAGGTGAAGTCGTACACGCCGCAGAGCTTCGTGCTGACGAAGAACGACCAGTACTGGGAAGCCGGCAAGCCCTCCATCAAGGAGGTCCGCTACCTCCCGGTCACCTCCGCGGACGCCGCCAGCGCGGCACTGGTCGCGGGCAAGGTCGACTGGGCCAGCGCGTACCTGCCCGGGATCGACAACATCATGAAGTCCGGCAAGAACCTGACCTACGTCAACACGCCTGTGATGACGACCGTCATCGTGACCTGCTCCAACGCCGCTCTCGGGTGCACCGGACCGCAGACCGACCCGGCCGTCCGCAAGGCGATCAACCTCGCGATGAACCGCGAGCAGCTCGCGAAGCTGGCCGGCGGTGGCGTGGCCGGTGTCGGCTCGCCGACCCTGCTGCTCCCGGGCCGCGACGACCAGTGGATCGCAGACGCCGGTACGGCGAAACTCCCGCAGAGCGCCGACGCCGACGCGGCGAACAAGCTCCTCGACGCGGCCGGCTGGACGAAGGGCAGTGACGGCGTACGGACCAAGGACGGCAAGCGGCTGTCGCTGACCGTGCAGACCGTCACCGGGTGGAGCGACTACATCCTGATCAACGACACCCTGAAGCAGCAGTTGGCCACGATCGGCATCGAGCTCAAGCCCAGCCAGGTCTCCTGGAACGAATGGAACGCCGCGCAGACCAACGGCAAGTTCCAGCTGTCGCTGGACTCGGTCGGCCTCGGCGCGTCCACGAACCCGTACTTCACCTACGACAGCAAGCTCGCCACCACGAACACCGCGCCGGTCGGCAAGAGCGCCTCGGCCGGCAACCAGGCCCGATTCTCCAACCCTGCCGTCGACGCGGCGCTCACGGCGGCAGCCGGAACCACGGATCAGGCCGCCCAGAAGGCGGAGTACGCGAAGATCCAGGGCATCATCGAGGATCAGCTGCCGTACATCCCGGTCTACGTGAACTCGATGCTCACCGAGTTCAACACCTCTCGCGCGACCGGCTGGCCGACCAAGGACAACCTCTACGTCCTGCCCGCCGCCTGGAAGGCATGGGACGCCGGCATCGTCCTCAAGACGATCAAGCCTGCTAGCTGAGCGCGGGGCGGCTGTGCGCTATCTGCTGCGGAAAATCGCCTTCTACGTCGCCGCACTCTGGGCGGCCCTCACGCTGAACTTCCTGATTCCCCGGCTGATGCCGGGGAACCCGGTCGACCTGATGCTGTCCAAGCTCGCCACCAAGGGCCCGGTCACGCCGACGACCCGGAACGCGATCGAGGCACTGCTCGGGACCGATACGAGCTCGTCGCTCTGGACGCAGTACTGGACGTATCTGCACCACCTGCTGACCGGTGACCTCGGTACGTCGATCGCGTACTTCCCGGCGCCGGTGTCGCAGGTGATCGGCCAGACCCTGCCCTGGACCGTCGGCCTGATCGGGATCGCGACGGTGATCTCGTTCGCGGTCGGGATCCTGCTCGGCCGGGCGGCCGGCTGGCGCCGCGGATCGTGGATCGACAACTTGATCCCGCTCACCACGATGCTGCAGTCGGTGCCGTACTTCTGGCTCGCGCTGCTGCTGCTGTTCCTGCTCGGCAGCACCTGGCCGGTCTTCCCGCTCAGCGGCGGGTACGACGTGTACTCCGTGACACCGGGCTGGAGCCTGCCGTTCGCGCAGTCGGTGCTGTACCACGGGGCGCTGCCGGCGCTGACGATCGTGATCTCGTCGATCGGCGGCTGGATGCTCGGGATGCGGAACATGATGGTGTCGACGCTGTCCGAGGACTTCGTGGTGACCGCCGAGGCGAAGGGCCTGACGCCGCGGCGGATCCGGTCCCGGTACGTCGCCCGGAACGCGATCCTGCCGTCGGTGTCCGGGTTCGCGATCTCGCTCGGGTTCGTGGTCGCCGGGTCGATCGTGACCGAGGCGGTGTTCTCGTACCCGGGCATCGGATCCGCGCTGTTGCTCGCCGTTGGCAACAACGACTACGCGCTGATGCAGGGCGTGTTCCTGATCATCACGCTGGCCGTCCTCGGCGCGAACCTGCTCGTCGACCTCCTGTACGGCGTCATCGATCCCCGCACCCGTGCGCGGTCCTGAGGAAGGTGTTCATGGCTATCACCACTGAAGGAGCGGCGCAGGCCGCCACCGCGGACGGCCCGACCCCCGCGGCGACGGCCCGCCGGCGATTGCCGCCGATGACCCTCAAACTCGCGGTCGGGCTGACGATCGCCGGTCTGATCGTCCTGTTCGGCGTCCTCGGCCCACTGCTCGTCGGCAGCCCGTCCAGGGTCCGCGACATCGGGCTCACCGGACCGGGCAACGGTTTCCTGCTCGGTACGACGCAGAGCGGTCAGGACGTCTTCGCCCAGCTCGCGTACGCGACCCGCGGCTCGCTGATCATCGGCGTCGTGGTCGGTGCGATCACGCTGCTGCTGTCGTCGTTCTTCGGCGTCGTCGGCGCGTTCGTCGGCGGCTGGACGGACGAGGCGTTCTCGCTGTTCACCAACCTCATGCTGGTCATTCCCGGCCTGCCGCTGGTGATCGTGATCTCCAGCTACGTGCCGAACAAGTCGATCTGGCTGGTGGCCGCCGTACTCGCCATCACCAGCTGGGCCGGGTCCGCCCGCGTGCTGCGCGGCTTCACGCTCAGCGTGCGCAGCCGCGACTACGTGCTGGCGGCAAGGATCGGCGGTGAGAAGCGCTGGCGGATCCTGCTCGTCGAGATCCTCCCGAACCTGATCCCGCTGCTCGCCTCGCAGGTCGTGTTCGCGGTGATCTTCGCGATCCTCGGCGAGGCCGGCCTGTCGTTCCTCGGCCTCGGCGCCTCCGGGTCGTTCACCTGGGGCACGATGCTGTTCTACGCCCAGAACGGGCTGGCGCTCCGGCTCGGCGCCTGGTGGTGGTTCGCACCGCCGGGGCTGGCGATCGCGCTGTTCGGCGCGGCACTGTCGCTGATCAACTTCTCGATCGACGAGATCATCAACCCGAAGCTGCGCTCGCAGACCCGGGCCGAACGCAACAAGTGGAGCGTGAAGGCATGAGTGTTCTGCGCATCGAGAACCTCAGCGTCGACTACCTCGCCGAGAACACCGTGCACGCCGTACGGGACGTTTCGCTCACGCTGGAACGCGGCGAGATCCTCGGCCTCGCAGGCGAGAGCGGCTGCGGGAAGTCGACGCTCGCCTACGCGATCACCCGGCTGCTCAAGCCGCCGGCGCGGATCACCGGCGGCCGCGTGCTGTTCTCGTCGCGGGAGGGGTACGACATCGACCTGTCGTCGCTGTCCGGCGACGACCTGCGCGCGTTCCGCTGGGACAAGATCGCGATGGTCTTCCAGGGCGCGATGAACTCCCTCAATCCGGTACTGCGGATCTCCGAGCAGCTCGAGGACGTGTTCATCACGCACCGGCCCGAGGTGGACAAGGCGGAACGCCGGATCCGGTGCGCCGAACTGCTCGAACGCGTCGGCGTCGACCGCGGCCGGCTGCGCGCGTACCCGCACGAACTGTCCGGCGGCATGCGGCAGCGGGTGATGATCGCGATGGCGCTCGCGCTCGAGCCGCAGGTGCTGATCATGGACGAGCCGACGACCGCGCTGGACGTCGTCGTGCAGCGCGAGATCCTCCGCGAGATCACCCGGCTGCGCGCCGAGCTCGGGTTCGCGGTCGTCTTCATCACCCACGACCTCCCGCTGCTGCTCGAGATCAGCGACCGGATCGCGGTGATGCGGGCCGGTGTGATCGTCGAGCTCGACTCCGCGGTGACGCTCTACACCAAGCCCGAACACCCGTACACGAAGCGATTGCTGTCGTCGTTCCCGAGCCTGACCGGTGAGCGCGGCGGCTTCGTCCGGACCGGCGGACTCGCCCTGGACGAGACCGACCAGGAGGTACTGTGAGCGTGCTGGAGTTCCGCGACGTGGTCAAGGAGTACCGGTTGCGCAGCGGGCTGCGGAGCACCCGGCTGCGCGCGGTCGACCACGTCAGTTTCGAGTTGACGCCGGGCCGGACGATCGCGCTGGTCGGCCAGTCCGGGTCGGGCAAGTCGACGATCGCCAAGCTGCTGATGCAGCTCGAGCGGCCGACGTCCGGCGCGATCCTGGTGAACGGCGAGCCGATGCGGTACCACGGTGCCGCTGCCGCGACGTACCGGAAGGCCGTGCAGATGGTCTTCCAGGACCCGTTCGCCTCGCTGAACCCGTACCACTCGATCGCCCATCACCTGGAGCGGCCGGTGAAGCTGCATCACCCGGGCTTCACCCGCGAGCAGGTCGGCGAGCGCGTCCTCGAACTGCTCCGCCGGGTGCGCCTCGACGAGGACTTCGCGCACCGCAAGCCGCACGAACTGTCCGGTGGCCAACGGCAACGAGTCGCGATCGCCCGCGCGCTCGCCCCGGAGCCGGCCATCCTGGTCGCCGACGAGCCGGTCTCGATGCTCGACGTCTCGATCCGTCTCGGCGTACTCAACCTGCTCGCGACCCTGCAGCGCGAGGAGAACCTCGGCGTCCTCTACATCACCCACGACCTCGCCACCGCCCGCCACTTCAGCGACGAAATCATGGTCCTCTACCAAGGCACCGTCGTCGAACAGGGCCCGGCCGACGACGTGATCCTCAACCCCCAGCACGAATACACCCAACTCCTGGCCGAAGCCGCCCCCGCCCCCGAACGCCGCCTGACCCAACTGAAGGGGTAGAGAAGGCTGAGGGGGTGGGGAAGAAGAGAAAACAGGAAACAAAAAAGAAGGATTTAGAGGAGTGGCTGGCTCCGCACTCAGCCGGCGATTCGCCTGACCAGGGCCCGGCGCCAGGCGGACCCGCGCGGCGGCTGCATGCAGAGGCGTGCGTCGAGGTCAGGGCTCGGCACGCACGCCTCTGCGGGCCACCCGACGCCGGGCAAGTCTTCAACGTCGAAGCGCGCGCGATTCCGTGGCACGGTTTCGCTCTGAACGAGGACGTGGACGACGGGGAGCCTTTTTGTCGAGGTCGAGACGATGCACGCGTACCTGACGGTCGAACGGCCGGAGGACGTGAGCGTTTACCGGCAGCAGTACGACGTACTGCGGGAGTCGGCGCTCGGCGGGCAACAGCTCGCCTAGTTCCTGAGCTCGCTGCGCGCAGAGCTGCAGCCGTAAACACGAAGTGCGCCGGAGAGATCCGGCGCACTTGGTGTTCAGAGCTTCAGTGAGGTGGCGACGACGTCCGCGAGGGAGTGCGCGATTTCGTCGGCTGTGTCGGAGGACTCGGCTTCGACCATCACCCGGACGAGCGGCTCGGTGCCGGACGGGCGGAGCAGGACGCGGCCCGAATCGCCGAGGCGGTTGGTTGCCTCGGTCACCGCGGACTGAACGGCCGGGTCGGTGCCGGCGCGGGACTTGTCGACGTTCTTCACGTTGACCAGGACCTGCGGGAGCCGGGTCATCGCGCCGGCCAGGTCGGCCAGGCTCTTGCCCGTCTGGGCCACCCGGGCGAGCAGCATGACCGCGGTCAGCGTGCCGTCGCCGGTGGTGGCGTGGTCGGACAGGATCACGTGCCCGGACTGCTCACCGCCGAGCTTGTGGCCGCCGGCCTTCATGGCCTCGAGCACGTACCGGTCGCCGACCTTGGTCTGCTCGACCGCGATCCGCTCGCGAACCATCGCCTGGACGAAGCCCAGGTTGCTCATCACGGTCGCGACCACCGTGTCGTTCGACAGCCGGCCGCTGTCCCGCATCGCCAGCGCGAGTACGGCGAGGATCTGGTCGCCGTCGACGAGCTCGCCGTTCGCGTCCACCGCCAGGCAGCGGTCGGCGTCGCCGTCGAGCGCAATGCCGACGTCGGCGCGGTGACCGATCACCTCACGCTGCAGACCTTCGATGTGCGTGGATCCGCAGTTCAGGTTGATGTTCAGGCCGTCCGGCGCGGCGGCGACCGTGACCACCTCGGCGCCGAGCCGGCGCAGTGCCTCCGGCGCGGTCTCGGACGCGGCGCCGTTCGCACAGTCGATGACGACCTTCAGGCCGTCGAACCGGTTCGGGGCCGAGCGGACCAGGTGCGAGACGTACGTCTCGAAGCCCTGCCCGTCGTCGGTCACCCGGCCGACCGCGGCACCGGTCGGACGCTGCCACTCCTCGCCCATCCGGGCCTCGATGGCGTCCTCGATCGCATCGTCGAGCTTGATGCCGCCGCGGGCCAGGAACTTGATGCCGTTGTCCGGCATCGGGTTGTGGCTGGCCGACAGCATCACGCCGAGGTCGGCACCGGTCGAACCGGTCAGGTACGCGACGGCCGGGGTCGGCAGTACGCCGAGCCGGACGACATCGACGCCGGCGCTGGCCAGACCGGCCACCACGGCGGCTTCCAGGAACTCACCACTGGCTCGCGGATCCCGCCCTACAACGGCGCGTGGCCGGTGCCCTTCGAAGGCACCGGCCTCGCCGAGTACGTGAGCTGCCGCGACCGAGAGGTCGAGCGCCAGCTCCGCGGTCAGGTCCGCGTTCGCCAGGCCACGGACTCCGTCCGTGCCGAACAAACGCCCCATCAGATGATCAGCGCTTGCTGTACTGAGGCGCCTTACGGGCCTTCTTGAGACCGGCCTTCTTGCGCTCCTTGATCCGCGCGTCGCGGGTGAGCAGGCCGGCCTTCTTGAGGCCCGGACGGTTGGCCTCCAGGTCCGCCGCGTTCAGGCAGCGGGCCACGCCGAGCTGCAGCGCACCGGCCTGGCCGGTGATGCCGCCGCCGTTGATCCGGGCGATCACGTCGTACGAACCCTCGAGGCCCGCGACGACGAACGGCTCGTTCACGTGCTGCTGGTGCACCTTGTTCGGGAAGTAGACGTCAAGGTCCTTGCCGTTGATCTTCCACTTGCCGGAGCCCGGGACGATCCGCACGCGGGCGACGGCCTCCTTGCGGCGACCAGTGGCGCCGGCCGGGTTGATGACCGCGACCCGACCCGTCTCGGCGCGCTGCTCCGGAGCCGGGTTCGTCTCGGAGGTGTAGGCGACCGGGCCCTCGCTGTCGATGGGGACCTCGGGGTCGAACTCTTCGGTCTCGGTGGTGATGTCGCTCACGCTGTGAATCCTCGTTTACCTGGTTCGTCGATCGCTTACTGGGCGATCTGGGTGATCTCGAACGGCTTCGGCTGCTGGGCCGTGTGCGGGTGCTCCGGACCGGCGTACACC
>DASXXB010000418.1:0-2485 GCA_036503355.1 Kribbella sp.
CAACGCGCTGGTGCACGTGTCCGGGCACGCGAGCGCGGGCGAGTTGCTGTACTGCTACAACATCGTCAAGCCGCGCAACGTGATGCCGGTGCACGGCGAGGTGCGGCACCTGCACGCGAACGCGGACCTCGCGGTCCAGACCGGCGTACCGCGGGAGAACGTGGTCGTGGTCGAGGACGGCGTGGTGGTGGACCTGATCGACCGCAAGGCCGTCGTGGCCGGCAAGGTGGACTGCGGTTACGTGTTCGTGGACGGGTCCACGGTCGGCGACATCACCGAGACCTCGCTGAAGGACCGCCGGATCCTCGGTGACGAGGGCTTCATCTCGGTGATCGCGGTGATGGACTCGGTCACCGGCAAGCTGACCGCCGGCCCGGAGATCCAGGCGCGCGGCTTCGCCGAGGACGACACGGTGTTCGACGACCTGAAGCCGAAGATCGAGGCCGAGATCGAGAAGGCCATCGGCAGCGGCCTCGACGACATGTACCAGTTGCAGCAGGTGATCCGCCGAGTGGTCGGCAAGTGGGTCAGCGACACCCACCGCCGCCGCCCGATGATCATTCCGGTCGTGGTCGAAAGCTAGTACCCTCGGCGCGACGAGACGAAGGGTAGGCCGGCGATGAGTGTCAGCGGGGTGAACGGGACGGGCCAGCGCCGGCCCACGATGAAGGAGGTCGCCGCCCGGGCCGGGGTCGCGCTGAAGACCGTGTCCCGGGTGGTGAACGAGGAGCCGAACGTCAGCCCCGAGCTGACCGCCAAGGTCCAGGCGGCGATCAAGGAGCTCAACTACACCCCGAACGAGTCGGCCCGGATGCTGCGCCGCGGCAAGACCGGGACGATCGCGGTGGTGATCCGCGACATCGGCGACCCGTTCTTCGCCTCCCTCGGCCGCGCGGTCGAACTCTGGGCGCGTTCGTCGGGTTCGGTGGTGATGATCGGGCTCACCGACGAGGATCCGGAGCGCGAGAAGGACGTCTGCCTGGAATTCGTTGCCCGCCGCCCCGATGCACTGATCATGGCGCCGATCGGGGAGACCCAGGACTATCTCGCGCCGCATGTCGACGCCGGGATGGCGGTCGTCACGATCGACCGGCCAGCGCACGGGATCGAGGCGGACGCCGTCCTCGCCGACAACGCGGGCGGGATCGACCAGGCGATCGACCACCTGGTCCGGCAAGGGCACCGCCGGATCGCGTACCTCGGCGACGACGAGCGGATCTTCACCGCCCGCGAGCGGGTCGTGGCCTACCGGGCGGCGATGGCGCGGCACCGGATCGACGTCGACGAGGACCTGGTACACCTGTCCGAGCCGACCACCGAGGGCATCGGCATCACGCTGTCGGCCGTCCTCGACCGCGCCGACCCGGCCACCGCGCTGCTGTCGGCGAACAACATGACCACCGCGGAGGTCCTGCGAGGCCTCGCCGGCCGCCGCGACCAGGTCGCGCTGGTGTCCTTCGACGACCTCCAACTGGGCGACCTGCTCAGCCCCGGGCTGACCGCGGTCGCCCAGTCGGCCGACGTGATGGCGCGGACCGCGATCCAGCTGATGACCGAGCGCCTCCCGGAGCCGCATCGCCCCGGCCGGACGGTTCGCGTCCCGGTGAAGCTGACGATCCGCGGTTCAGGCGAGATCCCGCCCGCCCGCTGACCGCAGCTCTGCCGCCAGCGGGCAGTCGAACGGGTCGCGGGCG
This sequence comes from Kribbella sp., assembly GCA_036503355.1. Lineage (GTDB taxonomy): Bacteria > Actinomycetota > Actinomycetes > Propionibacteriales > Kribbellaceae > Kribbella. The sequence continues at coordinate 1,695 of DASXXB010000418.1, forward strand.
CGCAGACCGACGTTGTTCAGGTGGTCGACGACGATCCGGTACGACGTGAACAGGCCGACCTCGGCGTACGAGATGCCGTGTCGTTCGCAGTATTCGCGGACGATCGGGCGGACCCGCCGCAGCGTCGGCCGCGGCATGCTCGGGAACAGGTGGTGCTCGATCTGGTAGTTGAGCCCGCCCATCGCGAGGTCGGTGAACACCCCGCCGCGGATGTTGCGTGAGGTCAGCACCTGGCGGCGCAGGAAGTCGAGCTTCATCCCGGCCGGTACCAGCGGCATGCCCTTGTGGTTCGGCGCGAACGCGGCGCCGAGGCAGACCCCGAACACGGCCAGTTGCAGGCCGAGGAACGCGCTCGCCTTCCCGGCCGGCAGCAGCAGGTAGAGCGCGGCGACGTACGTCGTGATGCGGGCGACCACGACCGCGGCGTCGATGCGGTCGGTGCGGCTCGCGTCGCGGCGCAGGAGATGCCGCAGGCTCGAGGCGTGCAGACCGACGCCTTCGAGCGTGAGCAGCGGGAAGAACAGCCAGCCCTGCCGCGCGGCGATCCAGCGGCCGAACGGTCCCCGTTTCGCGATCGCGTCCGGCGTGAAGGCCACCGCATCCAGCTGTACGTCGGGATCCTTGTCGACGTGGTTGGGGGCTCCGTGGTGCTTGTTGTGCTTGTTGCGCCACCAGCTGACGCTCATGCCGAGAACGCCACCGGCCAGGATGCGTGCGGTCCAGTCGTTCCACGCGTTCGAGTGGAAGATCTGCCGGTGCGCGCTGTCGTGGCTGAGGAACGCGACCTGCAC
>DASXXB010000419.1:0-59619 GCA_036503355.1 Kribbella sp.
CTCGACGACCAGCTCTACCTGCTCACCACCGGCGGCGGCACTCTCCTCGCCGACCACGCGAGCAAGCCCTGGATCGCGGGCTGCGAACGCTGCCGCCGCCACCTCGTCGAGATGTGCGAGCGCGCCGGCTTCTCGCCGCGCCTGGCCTACACGACCGACGACATGGTCGTCATGCAAAGCCTCGTCGCAGCGGGGATGGGCGTCACCACCATTCCCGGGCTGGCCCTGCGCGCCCACCAGCACCCCGCGATCACCGCCACCCCGCTACCGACACCGCCCCGCCGGATCTACGCGGCGACGTACGGCGACCCACCCGACCCACCCGCCACCGCGGCACTCCTCGACGCCCTCACCCACGCCGCGACCGCCGTACGGTAAACCGCTGCCGCTCGGACGGCGGTGCGGGAGACCCGGCGCTCGGAGGGCTAGGCGAAGTAGAAGCCGGCGGCGAGGTCGGCCAGGAGGTCCGGGTGGGTGGGTTGCCAGTTGAGCAGCTCGCGCGTCCGGGTCGCGGACGTCGGGATGCCCAGTGCGGCGAAGTGGCTCAGGAAGCCGAGGTACTGCGGTGCCTCGTCGGCGGTGACCGAGCGAGCCGGAAGCCCGAGGCCCTTGCCGATGGCCTCGGCGATGACGCGGAACTCGATGCCCTCGTCCTGGATGGCGTGCAGCCGGCTGCCGGCGGGCGCGGACTCGAGGGCCAGGCGGTAGAGCCGGGCCGCGTCGAGCGTGTGCACCGACGACCAGCGGTTGGTCCCGTCGCCGACGTACGCCGCGAAGCCGTTCTTGCGGGCGAACGAGATCAGTGTCGGCGCGAAGCCGTGGTGGTCGAGGCGGCTGTGGGTGATCGGTGGCAGCCGGAGGACGGACGAGCGGATGCCTCGGCCAGCCAGGTCGACGACGAGGTTCTCGGCGTCGATGCGGTACCCGCCGTTGGGGTCGTAGTCCTCCTCGGTCGCGACCCGGCCCTTCGCGACGGCGGCCAGCATGGCGGTGCCCGACGTACTGACGAGCGGCTTGCCGGTGCCCGCGAGTGCGTCGCCGATCGTCCGCAGCGCGGCGAGATCGGACTCCGCGGCGCCGGCCAGGTCGCCGGCCTGCATCGCGTCGTGCCGGAACGCGAGGTGTACGACGCCGTCCGCCGCGCCGGCGGCCGCGCCGATCCGGTCCAGGTCGTCCAGGTCGCCGCGGACGGCCTCGGCGCCCCACTCGGTCAGCCGCTTCGCGGACTCGTCCGACCGGGCCAGGCCGAGAACCTGGTGACCGTTGTGCAGGAGCTCCGGGACCAGCGCCGAGCCGACGTGCCCGGACGCTCCGGTGATGAAGACGCGCATGAAAGGGTTCCTTCCCAGTGATGTCATTGACTGACATCACCGATGCTACACCCTGATGTCAGTCAATGACATCAGCTAGGATCGTCCCATGGGACGGTGGGAGCCGGACGCGGCCGGGCGGCTGCGGGAGGCCGCGATGGCGCTGTACGCCGAACGCGGGTACGACGGCACGACCGTCGCCGACATCGCCGATCGCGCCGGTGTCACGGCGCGGACGTTCTTCCGGCACTTCGCCGACAAGCGCGAGGTGCTGTTCAACGGGTCCGAGCGGCTGCAGCAGCACATGGTCGCGGCGCTGGCGGCCGCGCCGGCGGACGCGACGCCGATGGAGGCGATGGCCACCGCGGTGCTCGCCTCGGCCGAGTTCTTCGACCACATCCCCCGGGAGTACTCACGCGACCGGGCCGCGGTGATCACCTCGACGCCGGAGTTGCTGGAGCGCGAGCTGATCAAGATGGCGTCGCTGGGCACCGCGCTCACCCAGTGCCTGCTCGAGCGCGGCGTCGCTCCGGACGTCGCCGCGCTGGCGGCCGAGACCGGGGTCGCGGTGTTCCGGGTGGCGTTCGAGCGGTGGATCGGCGCACCGGACGACGTACCGATCGCGGACGTCATCCAGGCGACCCTGAAGACGCTCGCGGGCCTTACCGCCTAGCGTTCCACGAGGCGACTGCGACGACGGCGACGCAGCTCGCGGCCATCAGCGCGAGCACGGCGACCGGTCCGAGCGCGGGTGTCGCGAGGGGCAGGGTGAGCAGGATCGTGATGCCCGCGACCGTCGTACCGAGGTGGACGCGGGACGTCTCCGCGATGCAGTGGTGCACGACCCAGAGGAGTCCGACGAAACACGCCACCGGTACGGCGACCGCGTAGCCGGCGCCGGTGGGGGACAGGTACAGGTCGTGGCCGGTCTGTTCGACCGCGACCTCGAGACCTGCGCCGAGCGCGGCCAGTGCCGCGAACAGGCCGTAGTGGCCGTATCCCCAGCGGTACGAACGGTCCCGCCGATCCTCGAGGCGCCGCCCGGCCGGATGCAGGAAGTACAGCCACCACAACGCGAACAGGATCACCAGGCCGCTGCCCCCGACCGCGATCAGCTCGGCACTCACCGCGGTCTCCCCGACGGCTCGCCGTACTGCGTTGGACGCGGCCAGCACCGCCTCGCCGAGCAGGATGATCGTGAACAGGCCGTACCGCTCCGCGATGTGGTGCGGATGCCAGTTCGTCGGCCGCGGCCGCTCCGCCCAGAGCGGAACCGACAGCTCGAGAGCAGCGAGACCGGCGAACGCCGCGAGCAGGACGCCGTCGGACGCCCCCGCGTCCGCGACGTACAACCGCGCGAACCACCCGAGCTGTAACGCCCCGATCCCGATCGCATAGCGGAACGCCGTACGCCGGGACGCGCGGTCCTCGACGCCCGCGCGCACCCACAGCGAGATCAGCCCGAGCCGCATGACGAGATAGCCCGACGTGATCATCAGGTAGTCGCCGTGGTCCGCGGCAGCCGGGACGCCCGCGGCGAGCAGCAGGACGCCGGCCATCTGCACCATCGTGAGGATCCGGTACGTGACGTCGTCGGTGTCGTACGACGACGCGAACCAGGTGAAGTTCATCCACGCCCACCAGATCGCGAAGAACACCTGCAGGAACGGCAGCACGCCGGAGCCCGCGTGCCCGTCGGCGATCGTGTGCGCGAACTGTTCGGTGACGGCAGCGATCGCGACCACGAAGGTCAGGTCGAACAGCAGCTCGAGCTGGCTGGATACCCGGTGCGGCTCGTCGATCGGGCGGGCCGTCATCCGGACCCGGAGGTTGACGGTCGGCACAGGCGGGTCCTCTCACTCGGATCGGTGTCATCTGAAAGACAGTGCAGAACGTCGCGATGTGACTGTCACAAGCGCCGGGGGTGCCCTGTCTTACCTCTTGACAGCGGAAGACAAGCGAAAGGGTTCTGCGATGAAGATCGTCGTGATCGGCGGCACCGGCCTGATCGCCACGAAGCTGGTGGCGAAGCTCACCGAGCACGGCCACGAGGCGGTGCCGGCCGCGCCGAGCACCGGCGTCAACACGATCACCGGCGAGGGCCTGGCGGACGTGCTGAAGGGCACCGACGTGGTGGTCGACGTGGCCAACTCGCCGTCGTTCGAGGCCGGCCCGGTGATGGACTTCTTCAAGACCTCGACCGGGAACGTCCTGCAGGCCGAGGATGCGGCCGGCGTCCGGCACCATGTCGGGATCTCGATCGTCGGCACCGAGCGGATGCCGGACAACCACTACTTCGCCGCGAAGATCGCCCAGGAGGAGCTCATCAAGGCCTCCGGCATCCCGTACTCGCTGGTGCACGCGACCCAGTTCTTCGAGTTCGTCGCCGCGATCGCGGACGAGGGCACCTGGGACGACGGCAAGGTGCACATCGCGCCGGTCGCCTGGCAGCCGATCGCCGCCGACGACGTGGCCGCGAACCTCGGCCGGGTCGCGGTCGGTCAGCCGCTGAACGCGCGGATCGACATCGCCGGGCCGGACGAGTTCCGGATGGACGAGTTCTTCCGCAAGGCGCTCGCCGAGCGTGGCGACGCCCGTGAGGTGGTCGCCGACGAGCACGCGCGGTACTTCGGTTCGGAGCTGAGCGAGCGCAGCCTGGTGCCGATCGGCGAGGCCACGCTGGGCGAGCTGCACTACGACGCCTGGTACGCGGCACAATGACCGGCGAATCCGAGTTCCTGCGCGAGCTGGACGTCGAGGTCGAGGCGGATGTCGAGCTGGACGCCGGCGGCACACCGCCCGAGGACGAGTCGCCGGCCGAGTGGCTGCTCGATCCGTACGAGGCCCAGGCCGAGAGCGTGGACCTGAACAGTCTGCACGGCGCGATCGAGGCCTTGGAGGCGGGGACATATCCTCCAGCCGATGACTGAGAATCTCGACGACGCGGTCGCGGTCTTCAACGAGGTGCGCCCGCGCCTCATGGGGATCGCGTACCGGATGCTGGGCAGCCACGCCGAGGCCGAGGACCTGGTCCAGGAGGTGTGGCTGCGCTGGCAGGCCGCGGACCGCAGTAGCGTCCAGAGCCCGGTGGCGTACCTGTCGACGGCCGTGACCAGGCTCGCGATCAACGCGAGCCAGTCCGCGCGCGCCCGCCGGGAGACGTACGTCGGTCCGTGGCTGCCGGAGCCTGTGGACACCAGCGCCGACCCGTACCTCGGTGCCGAGCACGGGGAGGCGCTGAGCTTCGCGGTCCTCCTCGTGCTCGAGCGGCTGTCGCCCACCGAGCGGGCGGCGTACATCCTGCGGGAGGCGTTCGACTTCCCGTACGACGAGTTGGCGGCGATCCTGGAGACGAGTCCGGCGGCGGTGCGCCAACTCGTCAGTCGCGCCCGCAAGCGGATCCGGGCGGAACGCCGTACCGAGGTGTCCGGGGAGCAGCAGAAGACGTTGCTCACGGCATTCATCAGTGCGGCCCGCGAGGGCGATGTCGCCGCGTTGCAGCAGTTGCTGGCGAAGGACGCGATCAGCTACTCCGACGGCAACGGCGCGCGGCAGGTGTCGAAGGTCCCGGTCGTCGGACGGGAGCGGGTCGCCAAGTTCCACCGGGCGTTCGCCTCGCACTTCTGGCAGGGGGTCACGGTCGAGATCGGTACGGCGAACGGTGGCCCGGCCGCGTTCCTCTCCCGCGACGGCAGGCTGTTCGCGGTCTGCATCGTGACCGTGTCGGCCGACGGGATCAAGGACGTCCTGTGGCAGCTGAACGGGGTCAAACTCGGCGCGGTCGCCTGAGCTGGAGGTGACTGTGTTCAAGTGGGGCGCGCATGCCGTCATCCACCGGTTCGCGACGGCGTACCGGGCCGGCAGCAGCGCGGCGATCCGGAGTCTGCTCGCGGCGGAGGTGACTGCGGTCAGCGACGGTGGTGGGCGGGTGCCGGCCGCGGTGGAGCCGATCCACGGTGCGGCGCAGGTCACCCGCTGCCTGACCGACCTGTTGCGCCCGGAGTTGGTGCTGACCGTCGAGGCGGTCAACGGCCAGCCGGGAGTCGTACTGCGCGACGCCGGGCGGGTCGTCGCCGTGGTCAGCCTGCAAGTCAGCGGCGCGAAGGTGGCCGCCGTCTGGATCGTGCTGAATCCGGACAAGCTGCGGCACTGGGAATGAACCCCGGCTGCTCTGGTGTTGACATGTCAACCTAGACTTGTTGCGAGCAGACGGGAGCGTGGAAGACATGGCCGACCTGGCCTTCGGGCTCGACACCTTCGGGGACATCCCGGTGGACGACAGCGGCGCGCCGGTGACGGCCGCGGCGGCGATCCGGCAGGTGGTCGACGAGGCGGTGCTGGCCGACCAGCTCGGCGTGGACGCGATCGCGCTCGGCGAGCACCACCGGCCGGAGTTCTCGATCTCGACGCCGGAGACGGTGCTGGCCGGGATCGCGACGCGGACCTCGAACATCAAGCTCGGGTCCGGCGTGACGGTGCTCAGCTCGGACGACCCGGTGCGGGTGTTCCAGCGGTTCTCGACGGTCGACGCGCTGTCGAACGGGCGCGCCGAGGTGATCCTCGGACGCGGGTCGTTCACCGAGTCGTTCCCGCTGTTCGGGTACGACCTGGAGGACTACGACAAGCTGTTCGAGGAGAAGCTGCAGCTGTTCGTGCAGTTGCTCGACGAGAAGCCGGTGACCTGGGAAGGCACGGTGCGGGCGGCGCTCGACAACGCGGAGGTCTACCCGAAGACCGAGTCCGGCCGGCTGGCCACCTGGGTCGGCGTCGGCGGGTCACCGCAGTCCGTCGTACGTACGGCGTACTACGGACTGCCGTTGATGCTCGCGATCATCGGCGGGTCGCCGGAGCGGTTCGCGCCGTACGTCGATCTGTACCAGCGCGCGGCGCAGCAGTTCGGCACCGTCGCGCATCCGGTCGGGATGCATTCGCCGGGGTTCGTCGCGGAGACCGACGAGCAGGCGAAGGAGATCTACTACGCGCCGTACAAGGTGATGCGAGACCGGATCGGCGCTCTGCGCGGCTGGCCGCCGCTGAAGCGCGAGGAGTTCGAGTCCGAGGTCGAGCACGGGTCCATGTACGTCGGTTCGCCGGAGACGGTGGCGCGCCGGATCGCGGGCGCGGTGCAGGCGCTCGGGGTGGCGCGGTTCGACCTGATCTACTCGGGTGGTCCGCTGCCGTCGAGCGCGCGGATGAAGGCGGTCGAGCTGTACGGCACCAAGGTGATCCCGATGGTGCGCGAGATCGTGGGGGAGTCCGCATGACGATCGCGATCCTCGGCGCCGGGAAGGTCGGGACGGTGCTGGCGCGGCTCGCGGTCGCGGCCGGTTACCGGGTGCTGATCGCCGGCTCGGGGGACGTGGAGAAGATCGCTCTGATCGTCGAGGTCGTGACGCCCGGGGCCGTCGCCACGACCGCCGCCGAAGCTGCCGCCGAGGCGGATGTCGTGATCCTCGCGCTCCCGCTCGGCAAGCACCGGAGCCTTCCGGTCGAGGCGCTGCGCGGCAAGCTGGTCATCGACGCGATGAACTACTGGTGGGAGGTCGACGGCATCCGCGACGACCTCACCGACCCGCGCACGTCCTCGTCGGAGATCGTCCAGGAGTTCCTCCCGGAGTCCCGCGTCGTGAAGGCCTTCAACCACATGGGCTACCACGACCTCGACGAAGGCGCGCATGCCCCGCACCGCAAGGCCATCGCCATCGCGGGCGCCGCCGCGGACGTGGCGGAGGTCGCGAAGATCGTCGACGCCTTCGGCTTCGACCCGGTCATCGCCGGCCCACTTGCCGAGGGCAAGCGCCTCGAACCCGGCACCGAACCCTTCGGCGCCAACGTCGACGCCGACGAACTCCAGGCAATGCTGGACCGCTACCCACAAACCGTCCGCGGCCAGGAAGTAGCGAGCGCCCGCGCGTCCGCGTAGCCCCTCATTCGACCAGTTTTCCGTCGGTGGAGACGTGGCGCATCAGGTGCTGGAGTTCGTCGGGGATGGGTGGGATCTGTTCGCGTTCGATCGTGCCGGGGCCTGACCAGACCAGGTTGACCTGGAGCGAGTCGTCGAGGTCGGGGTAGTCGGAGCGGTTGTGGCAGCCGCGGGTTTCACGGCGGACCAGGGCTGCGTCGAGAGTTGCGCGGGCGGCGAGTGCGGAGGCTTTCAGGTCGAACGCGTGCGCCAGGTCCTGGAAGCCGGCGATGTCCGGATGTACGCCGACCTGCGTGATCCGCTCCTCGACCTCGGACAGCTCGGCCAGCCCGGCCCGCAGACCGTCCTCGTCGCGGACGACGCCGGCGCGGGCGGTCATCGTGTCGCGGAGCGCGCGCTGCAGGGCGCGGACGTTCTCCGGACCGTCGTTCGTCAGCAGGTCGTCGATCTCCGCGCGCGCCTCGGCGACGGCGTCCGCGGAACGTCGTTGGGCCTGACGTCCGATCGAGTACTTCGCGGCCTCCTCGGCGACGATCCGCCCGAACACGAGCAGCTCGATCAGCGAGTTCCCGCCGAGCCGGTTCGCGCCGTGCAGCCCGCTGGCGGCCTCGCCGATCGCCCACAGCCCGTCGACACCGGTCCCGTGGTCCTCGGCGCGCACCCACACCCCGCCCATCGAGTAGTGCGCGGTCGGCGCGATCTCGATCGGCTGCTTGGTGATGTCGAGCATCTGCAGCTCGAGCAGCGTCTGGTACACCCGCGGCAGCCGCCGCATGATCGTCTCGCGGGGGAGATGCGACACGTCCAGCCAGACCCCGCCGTTCTGCGTCCCGCGACCTTCCTTGATCTCGGTGTACTCCGCCAGCGCGACCCGGTCCCGCGTCGACAGCTCCATCCGCTCGGCGTCGTACCGCGCCATGAACCGCTCGCCGAGCGCGTTGCGCAACTGGCCGCCCTCGCCACGGGCCGCCTCCGAGACGAGCGTGCCGGCCGCGTTCTCGGGCTCGATCAGCCCGGACGGATGGAACTGCACGAGCTCCGGGTCGCGGAGCCGTCCGCCCGCGAGCACAGCGAGCCGGAACGCGTCACCGGTGTTCTCGTCGCGGCGGGACGACGTACGGCGCCAGATCCGGGTGTGCCCGCCCGCCGCCAGGATGACCGCGTCGGCGTGGATGACATACCGCCGGCCGGTTGTCAGGTCGAACCCGTACGCACCGAACACGGCGTTGTCCTTCACCAGGATCCGTGTCACGTAGACCGTGTCCAGGATCGGTACGCCGAGTTGCACCGCGCGATTGATCAGCGTCCGCTGGATCTCCAGGCCGGTGTAGTCGCCCGCGAACGCCGTACGGCGGTAGGTGTGCGCGCCGAAGAACCGCTGTGAGATCCGCCCGTCGGCCTCGCGGGCGAACGGCATGCCCCAGCGCTCGAGGTCCTCGATGCCGCGGGCCGCGCCCTGCGCGACGATCTGCACGGTGACCGGGTTCGCGAGCAGGTAGCTCTCCTGCAGCGTGTCGGCCGCATGTTGCTGCCAGCTGTCCTCCGGGTCCATGGTGGCGAGGGCTGCGTTGATGCCGCCGGCAGCCAGCGCGGTGTGCGCGTCCGACCGCGGACGTTTGCCGAGAGCAAGGACTTCGACTCCTTGCTCGGCCAGCTCGATCGCGGCCCGCAATCCGGCGCCACCGGTCCCGATCACCAGGACCGACGTCGCGATCTGCTGCTCGGCGATGCTCATCTGCTCTCCCTCACCAACGGCGAACCTCTCACCCACTACGACAACGCAGCCTCCCGATGTGTGACTGTCTCCCGGGTCACAACCGGCCTGTCTGTCCGGTCTCATCCAGTAGTCCCGAGAAATGGAGAACCTCATGAGCGAGAATCCGGTCGTCGTCCTGGTGCACGGCGCGTTCGCCGAGTCGGCCAGCTGGAACGGCGTCGTCGAGCGCCTGCAGGCGCGTTCGATCGAAACGGTGGCGGTGGCCAACCCGCTGCGCAGCCTGGCGGGCGATGCGCAGTACGTCCGTGATGTTGTCGCCGGGATCGGGCGGCCGGTGGTGCTGGTTGGTCACTCGTACGGCGGGATGGTGATCACGGAGGCCGCGGCGGACAACGACGCGGTGAAGGCGCTCGTCTACGTCTGCGCGTTCGCACCCGATCACGGCGAGACGGCGTTCCAGCTGTCGCTGCAGTTCCCGGGCAGCACGCTCGGCGACGCGCTGAACGCGTACCCGGTCGCCACCGGCGGCAACGAGCTGGCCATCCGCAACGAGGTGTTCCGGCAGCAGTTCTGCGCCGACGTACCAGCCGAGCAGGCCGCGCTGATGGCCGCGACGCAGCGTCCGGTCACCGAGGCCGCGCTGACCACCGGTCTGCCCACGACCAAGCCCGCCTGGCAGTCGATCCCGTCCTGGTTCGTCTTCAGCGACCTGGACCTGAACATCCCGGTCGCCCTGCACCGCTTCCTCGCCGAGCGGGCCGGCGCCAAGGAGACCAAGGAGATCGCCGGCGGCTCGCACGCGCTGAGCGTCTCGCAGCCGGAGGCCGTCACCGCGACCATCCTGGACGCGCTGCGGGCGTGACCACGGAGTCGACCACGGGGTTTCCAGGGCGCGCACCCCGTGGCCGGCAGGTGACGCTGAGGAGGTGAGGTTCCCAGCGTCAGGAGGCCGCATCATGAGTACGGCGGGGTTGGACGAGTTCCTGCAAGCGCGCCCGCGGTTGTTCCGGATCGCGTGCCGGATCGCCGGGAACCCGCACGAAGCGGAGGAGCTGGTGCAGGACGTCTGGCTGCGCTGGCAGCGGACCGACCGGACGGCGATCGCGGACCCGCAGGCGTTCCTGGTGACGACGGTGTCGCGGCTCGCCATCAACCTGGTGCAGTCCGCGCGCCGCCGGCACGAGACGCCGGCCGGTCCGTGGCTCCCCGACGATCGGATCGCGACCGGTCCGGACCCGCAGGTGTACGTCGAGAAGCAGGAGGCGTACGCGTCCGTCGTCCGGCTGCTGCAGGAGCGGCTCTCGCCGGCCGAGCGGGCGACGTACGTACTGCGGGAAGGCTTCGACTACCCGTACCGGCAGATCGCGGAGACGTTGCGGATCGAGACGCCGAACGCGCGCCAGCTGGTGAAGCGCGCCCGCGACCGGCTCGCCGAGCCGGCCTCGGAAGCCGTCTGATCCGGCGTTTCGATACCTGAGGGTCCTATACCCTTCCGGCCGTTCCCCCTTAGCCTCTGTTGAGGGGGGTGAGCGATGGCCAACGACGGGTTCGACGACCTGGTGCCGGAACTGCGTGGGCGGCGGGCCGAGTGCGCGCGCCTGGACCAGGTCGTGGCCGCTGTGCGCTCCGGCACCGGGCAGGTGCTGGTCGTCCGCGGCGAGGCCGGGATCGGGAAGTCGGCACTGCTCGAGTACCTGGCCGGCCGTGCCGAGGGCTGCCGGGTCGTTCGCGCATCCGGAGTCGAGTCCGAGATGGAACTGCCGTTCGCCGGTCTGCACCAGCTGTGCCTTCCGTTGCTCGGCCGCAGCGACCGCCTGCCGGCCCCGCAGCGTGCCGCGCTGGAGGTGGCGTTCGGACTGAGCGCGGGCGGCCCGCCGGACCGCTTCCTGATCGGCGCCGCCACGCTGAGCCTGCTGTCGGCGGCATCCGATCGAGAAGCGCTGCTCTGCGTCGTCGACGACGCGCAGTGGCTGGACCAGGCATCGGTCCAGACGCTGACCTTCGTGGGGCGCCGCCTGTTCGCGGACCGCATCGGCCTGGTGTTCGCGGTGCGCGAGCCGGTGATCGGGCCGCAGTGGAGTGGTTTCGGCGAACTGCGGGTCGTCGGACTGTCCGACGAGCACGCCGGGGCGCTGCTCGACGCCGTCGTGCCCGGGCGCGTGGACGAACCTGTGCGCGACCGGATCGTGGCCGAGACGCGGGGCAACCCGCTTGCGCTGATGGAACTGCCGCGTGGCCTGACCGCCGCGCAGCTGGCCGGCGGGTTCGAGCGGCCGGACGCGAGACCGCTGGCGAGTCAGATCGAGCAGAACTTCGTCCGGCGGGTGCAGGCACTGCCCGCGGACACCCAGCGGTTGCTGCTGACCGCCGCGGCCGAGCCGGTGGGCGACGTAGCGCTGCTGATCCGTGCGCTGACCCTCCTCGAGGTTCCGATGAGTACGGCGGCGCCGGCTGAGGCCGCGGGGTTGATCGATATCGCTGCCCGCGTCCGCTTCCGGCATCCGCTGGTCCGTTCGGCGACGTACCGGGCCGCCGACCCGGCCGATCGGCGGATGGTTCATCAGGCGCTGGCGGAGGCGATCGATCCCGGCCTCGACCCGGACCGCCGGGCCTGGCACCGGGCCCAGGGTGCCGACGGTCCGGACGAGGAGGTCGCCACCGAGCTCATCGACTCTGCCGACCGTGCCCGGCACCGCGGTGGAATGGCCGCGGCCGCGGCGTTCCTGCAGCGCGCGACCGAGCTGACGCCGGACGCCGCCACACGCGCGGTGCGGGCGTTGGCTGCGGCCGAGGTGACTCTGCAGGCTGGTGCCTTCGAGACCGCGCAGCGGCTGCTCGCCACAGCCGGCGACGGCCGGGGCGACGACCTGCACAGCGCACGAGTGGATCTTCTGCGTGCACAGATCGCGTTCGCGTCGGGTCACGGGCTGGAGTCCGGGCCGATGCTGCTTGCCGTGGCCCGTCGCCTCGAACCGCTGGATGTCGAACTGGCCCGCGACACCTACCTCCAGGCGCTGGTGGCGGCGCAGTACGCCGGGCGGTTCGGCGCCACCTCGGGACCGGGCGGGATCAGCGCGCTGACCGGCGTGTCACAGGCGGCCCGAGCGGCGCCGACCACTGTCCGGCACCGCAAGCACGACGTACTGCTGGACAGCGTCGCAGTGCTGTTCTCGGACGGCTACCCCGCGGTGGTGCCGCTGGCCCGGGAGGCGGTCCGGTTGTACTCGTCGCCGGACGGGACGAGCGATCAGGACGATTTGCGGTGGCTGTTCCATGCGGAGTTGATGGCGGTCGATCTCTGGGACGACGAGGGCTGGGACGCGCTGGCCGCCCGGCACCTGGGGATCGCCCGCGGGCTCGGTGACCTGAACGAACTCCTGCTCGCGCTGCACCACCGGGTGCACCTCAACCTCTTCTCCGGGGAGTTCGCCGCGGCCGCTGCTCTGCTCGCGGAGGCCAAGAACATCAAGGACGCGACAGGCACGGACCTCGCGCCGTACGGCGAGATGGGCCTGGCGGCCTGGCGCGGCCGCGAGGCCGCAGCCACGATGCTGATCGCCGCGGGCATCGAGGACGCGACGATCCGCGGCGAAGGCGGTGGACTGACGACCTGCCATGTCGCGAACTCGATCCTCTTCAACGGCCTGGCGAGGTACGACGACGCGCTGGCGGCGGCCCGGCAGGCGACTGCTTACCCAGCCGAGTACGGCGTGGCGAACTGGGCGCTGCCCGAGCTGGTCGAGGCAGCGGTGCGCAGTGGCCACCCCGAGCAGGCGGCCGAGCGATTCGAGCTGTTCGAGCGGATCGCGTCGTCGGCCGGAACTGACTGGGGGATGGGCCTGCTCGCCACGTCGCGCGGCCTGCTGGCCCGGGGGAGGGCGGCCGAGTCGGCATACCAGGAGGCGGTCGAGCGGCTCAGCCGGACGCAGATGCGAATGCATCTGGCACGGGCGCACTTGGTGTACGGCGAGTGGTTGCGACGGGAGGGACGGCGGCAGGACGCCCGCGGGCAGCTGCGGGCGGCGTACAAGCTGTTCACCGAGGCCGGCGCCGGGGCGTTCGCCGAACGGGCCGGACGCGAGTTGGCCGCGACCGGTGAGGTGCTGGACGAACGCCGTACGGACAGCTCGAGCTGGGAATCGCTGACGGCGCAGGAGGCGCACATCGCCGAGCTTGCCGGTGCGGGACTGACCAACGCCGAGATCGGCGCGAAGATGTTCCTCAGCCAGCACACTGTGGAATGGCATCTGCGGAAGGTGTTCGCCAAGCTTGGCATCACGTCGCGCAGGCAACTGCGGCCGTGACGCTGTCACATCAGGTCGCGCCGAGGTGTCTTACCTGACGAGAGACGACGGACGGAGAGCACTGTGCGCAGGATCCTGGTGGTGGGCGGCGGGTACGCCGGGTTCTACACAGCCTGGCGGCTGGAGAAGAAGCTGCGGCGCGGCGAGGCCGAGGTGGTGGTCGTCGACCCGCGGCCGTACATGACCTACCAGCCGTTCCTGCCGGAGGTGGTGGCCGGATCGGTCGAGGCCCGGCACGCGGCGGTGTCGCTGCGTCGCAACCTGCGGCACACGAAGCTCGTGGCCGGCATGGTGACCGGCATCTCGCACGCGGACAAGACCGTGACGATCCGGCCCTCGGAAGGCGCCGACTACACGATGACGTACGACGTGATCGCGGTGACCGCGGGCGCCGTGACGCGGACGTTCGACGTTCCGGGCGTCGCGGAGCGCGCGATCGGGATGAAGCACGTCGAGGAGGCCGTCGCGATCCGCGACCGGATGTTCACCGCGTTCGACGAGGCGGCCGGCCTCGAGCCCGGGGTCCGGCGGCGCAAGCTGCTGACCGTCACGTTCGTCGGCGGCGGGTTCTCCGGTGTCGAAGGGTTCGCCGAGCTGCTGTCGCTGGCGCGGGCGCTGCTGAAGAAGTACCCGGAGCTGTCCGAGAGCGACCTCGCCTTCCACCTCGTGGAGGCGACCGGACGGATCCTGCCCGAGGTCAGTGACAAGCCGGGGGAGTGGGTGGTCAGGATGCTCGAGAAGCGCGGCGCGGTCGTGCACCTGAACACCACGATGACGTCTGCCGACGACGGGCACGTGGTGCTGTCCGACGGCAGCGAGTTCGACTCGGAGCTGATCGTGTGGACGGCGGGCAACGCCGCGACCCGGCTGCTGCGCAACCACACCGACCTCCCGCACAACGAGCGCGGGCTGGTGCAGGTGCGGGCCGACCTGCGGATCGGTACCGACGCCGAGGTGATCCCGGACGCGTGGGCGGCCGGCGACGACGCGGCGGTCCCGGACCTCGCGGGTTCCGCGGCGTACACGGTGCCGAACGCGCAGAACGCCGTACGGCAGGGGAAGTTGCTGGCGAAGAACCTGCTGCGGTCGCTGCGCGGGCGGGAACCGAAGAACTACGTGCACCACAGCCTCGGCGCGATCGCGACGCTCGGTCTCGGGACCGGGATCTTCCAGTACCGGCGGATCGTGATCAAGGGTCTGCTCGCGTGGCTGATGCACCGCGGCTACCACGTGCTCGCGGTGCCGACCTGGGACCGGAAGCTGCGGGTGCTGTCGATCTGGCTGGTGTCGTTCTTCTACGGCCGCGACATCGTGTCGCTGGCCTCGGTCCAGAGTCCGCGCGAGGCGTTCCAGGCCGAGGCCCGCAAACCGTCCCTCAGCGCGACGCGCCGGGGATGAGCAGATCGGTCAGCTCGAACGTCTCCCCGGCGTACGGAAGCGTCGGCCGCCAGTCCGGCTCGAGGCTGAGTTGGCTGGCGGGATCCGCGCGCAGCAGCCCGATCAGTACCTCGGTTACGATCCGCCCGCCGACCGGTCCTAGTTGGTTGCCGTCGGACTCCTTCAGTACGTAGAACCACAACGGCGTGCCGCCGGGCCAGTTTCCTTCGGTCAGCGGCGGTACGCCGAGCAGCGCCGCGACTTGCTCACCGCTCGGCAGCCCGGTCGTGTCGCCGCGCAGCAGATCGCGGACCGCCAGGCTCTTGTACGCCGACTCGTCGACCGCGCCGGTGACCTGCTCGGGCAGCCCGATCAGGCTCGCGGGCAGCCGGCCGTCGAGCCGCTTCGCGCGCTGCGCCGGGGGACGCCCCGGTACATCGAACAGCTGACTGAGGTCGAGCCTGCGCCGTACCGGACCGAACCCGACCAGGTCCGGGAACAGCGGAAACTCGGGCCCTCCCGCCTCGAGCCGGTACGCGTGCCGGATCTGGCCGTGCCCGTAGCGGTACGCCGCGTCGGCGAACTCCAGCGGGATGAACGCCTGCATCGGCTCCGGCGCGAACCACTTGCCGCCGTCCTTCAGCACCTCGTCCACCAGCGCCTGCCCGACCAGCCGCGGCAGGAAGTCGTGGACCACGACCCACTGGTAATGCCAGGTCAGCGTGATCCGCGCCCGCTCGAACACCTCCTCCTCGGGGATGCCGCTCGCCCGCAGCCAGTCCACGATCCGGTTGTGTGCGCTGAGCAGCGCCACGTGCAGCGTCAGCGAGAACAGGTGTACGTCGTTGCGCGGGTCGCCGATCAGCGCGACGCCCTGCGGGTTGCGCGGGACGTCGTACCCGTTGCCGTCGAGCAGGAACTTCGCCGGGTCGTGCAGGTCGAACAGGTACGGCGAGCCGATCGGCCCGTCGGCATACAGCATCTCGAGATTCAGGCGCGGTGAGCGCGCGTTCCGCAAGGCGTCGGTCGGGGTGGTCCCGGTGATCGGCGAGCGGTCCGCGGTGGTGTCGTGGGCGAGCAGTTGCCCGAAGAACGGCCAGCCCGCCGCCTGCTCCGCGTCGTCGCCACCCTCGCCTGGGTCCAGCACGGCTGCGGCGTCACAGATCCCGCCGTCGGCGCCCGCCCGCATCAGCACCTGTGGATCCGTCCCGAGCGGATCGAGGCCGGGAAACATCCGCCCGTACCGCGCCCCGCCGGTCGGCCGATCGACGCTGCGCACCAGACTGAGGCAGTGGTCCCGCGTCGCCGGATGCGTACTCATACATGTCCTCCCGAAGAATCCGATCTACACAAAAGATCTAGACAGGACGGCCGCACCGGATGTGACCGGTCAGAGCGAGACGAGGACGACGGTTGCGGTGGCGCAGACCAGGCCGGCGACCTGGCGGCGGGTGAGCCGTTCGTGCAGAAGCGTGAGTCCGAGCAGCACCGTGACCGCCGGGTAGAGGGAGGTCAGTACGACGGCGACCGAGAGCGCCTGCGCGCGACTGGCGAACATGAACGCGGCGATCGCCGACGTGCCGAGTACTCCGGACGCGATCGCGAGCAACGCCGTACTGCGGCGCATCCGGAGCCGGTCGCGGCGTACGGCGATCGGTGCGACCGTGAGGACGGCGACGAGGCGGTTGAGTGCCAGCGGCCACAATCCGGCGGCCGCGGGCGCGCGGGCGAGAGCGACGTACTGCAAGGCGAAAGCGGCGCCGGACAGCAACGCCCATCCGGCACCGGCGGTCGGTGCCGTCCGTGAGCCGTTCCCGCTGGTGATCAGCCAGATCGCGGGTCCGGCGATCAGGAATCCGGCCCAGGCCCACCACCTGAGCCGGTCGTGGAGGAGCGCCACGCCGATGACGACGGGGATCGCGACCCCGGCGACGTCGCTCAGCGGTACGACGAGACTGAACCGGCCGATCTTCATCGCCTGGAAGAGGAAGGCGGCACCCAGCCCGGTGCCAATCCCGGACAGTGCCCCCCAGACGAGCGCGGCCGCCGTGACGTGCGGATTCGCGACCGGGACGGCGAGCAGGGCGATCAGGGTGACGCCGAAGATCTGACCGAGCAGCACGACGACCGCGCTGTGCAGCCGACGGGCCGCCAGGCCGGCGGCGAAGTCCGACAACCCGAAACACAGCGCGGACACCAGTGCGAGGCCGACACCCACACCCCGCCCGGTAACCGGCGCACAGCCGGCCAAACCGTCTCAGTTGATGCGGGTGAGGCGGCCGTCCGGCTGGACGCGGACGGTGGTTTTGTGGGCGCCGACGGCCAGGTCGATGTAGAACATGGTGCCGACGGTGCGCGAACTGAACGTGACCTTGTCGCGGGCGCCGGCCGGGACGATCGCGGACAGGATCGTGGCGTCGTTGCCGTTGCGGTTGAACTTGACGACCGGGGCCGACTCCCGGTGGAAGATGTCCGGGAAGTACCAGCCCTGCACCGGGTCCTGCTGACCCTCGACGACGCTGAGACCGTCGGTCGGCACCGGATGCTGGAACGGGAACTGCAGCAGGTAGGTCTTGGCGGTGTCGCCCGGCTTGGTGGCAACGGCCGCTGTGGGGGACTGCACGGTGACCTGCTGGCCGGGCGCGAGATGCCACAGCGTCTCGTACCGCTGGCTGCTCGTCGACTGACCGCGGTCGAGCGTGATGATCAGGTCGGGATCCTTCAGCACCAGCACCTCGCGCTTGCGCGTCACCCCCGGCGCCGGTGAGTCGGCGAGCGAGTACGACTCCCAGGTGGGTGCGATCGCCGCGCCGACCAACTGCGTCGCCACCGGGGTGGAGGTCTGCGCCGAGGGGATCGTCATGACGTTGTGCGCGGACTGGCTCTTCGTCCAGGCCTGCCACTTGTCGAGCTGGTAGCCGGAATGCCCTGGGTCGATCAGGATGTCGCGACCGTGCGACGCGTAGGTGATCGACATGTGGTCGTCATGGCCGTGCAGGGTCCGCGCCGGACCGAACCGGATGCTGTACGACGACTCCTGCGCGAACGGTCGCGTCTCGCCCCACCCGGTCCGCCCGAACACGTACCCGGCGTCGAACACCGCGGCTCGCCTGCGTGGCGTCGTACCGTGCTTGCCGAGGGATGCGACGTAGTCGAGCGACGTCCCGGCCGCACCGGTCGGCTTCTGCCGTACGGCGTCGCCGACCTGCTGCAGCTCACCCGTGGACTTGGTGGCGAGCGCGAGCCATTCCGACAACGCTGCCCGGCGCTGCGCGATCACCGGACCGGGATTGGAGCCGCAGCGTTGCAGGGCGGTCGTGGCGCGACCCCAGAGCAGGTAGTTGAACATCGCGTACCCGACCGACTGCTCGTTCGTCGAGCCCTGCGGATCGATCGCGGTCGTGATCGCCTCGGTGAGCCGGGCGACCGCCAGCTCCTTGAGCTCCGGCCGCTTCAGGGTGCAGCCGACGCCGAACAGCGCGATGCTCTCGTCGGTGCCGTGGTTCGACATCCCGCTCCAGTTCGCGATCATGAACTGCGCGTGGTCGATCAGCGCCTTGTCCAGCCAGGCGTACTGCGACGGCAGCGAGCTGACATGCAGGGCGCTGAGCACAGCCTGCCGGGCGCACAACAGCACGTTGGTGCGGTGCATCGTGGCCTCCCACGCGCCCACATCGCCCTTCCACGAGTACGGGTTGTCCTGCACCCAGTCGTGGATGATCGCCATCACGTGTGTGAGCGCCTTGCGATCGCCGTGGCCGCCGGCCTCGATGCCTGCACCCAGCCAGCGCAGCGAGTGCAGCCACATGTACCAGCTCGGCTTCTTGTACGGGTCCGAGCGCCAGTTGATGTTGCCGTTCCCGTTGCCGACCTTGTACGGCGGATCGTCGCCCCAGGAGAACGTGTCGGTCATCACGAGCTGCAGCGGGATCGCGATACCGCTGTAGCCCGTGCACTCGTAGGTCCCGGTGTTGGCGACCGGAGTGGACGGTGGGGGAGTGGCCGGGGTGTCGACACCCGGCAAGGGCTCGTCGGCCGACTCCGGCAGGCTTGGTTTCGGGCTCTGCTGCGGGCTCGGTTTCGGCTTCGGCTGCGGGGTGCTCGGCGTCGGCGAGCCGCCGGCTGCCGCGGTCGCGCCGCGGTCCCGGGCGCCGGGGATCAGCACGAACACCGCGCCGGCGAACGCGACACAGCAGACCAGCACGCAGGCAAGCGTCAGCGCGACGGTTCTCCCCACCCGCCGATCGCGCTGCACAGCCACCTCGCCCCCACCCCCGTCTCCAGCTGAGGGATCAAGAGTCGCATGCCGGCGAGGGCACGAGCACCTGTGGGCGGCGCCCGAGTGCCGTCACGCCCAGCCCGACGAGGCTCGCGCCGGCCGCGACGATCGCACACGTCACGAAACCGCTCGCGAGATCGTGCGCGGTGCCGAGCAGCGGCCCGAACGTCGCGACACCGATCGCGCCGCCGATCTGCCGGGAGGTGTTGAACGCGGCGGAGGCGGCACCGTGCAGCGCCGGCTCGACCGCAGCGATCGACTGCGCGGTCATCGTCGGGACCAGCAGGCCGGAGCTGAGTCCGATCGGGACGAGGGCGAGCACCATCGGCCAGACCGCGGACGCCGTACTCGCCCAAGCGAGCGCGAGCATCGCCAGCGTCACGACCGCCTGCCCACTTGCGAGGACACTGAGACGACCAACGCGGCGGACGAGCGGCGCCGAGGCGATGTTGGCGACCGAGATCAGACCGGTCAGCGGAAGGAACAGCAGTCCGGTGACCAGCGCGCTCAGGTGGCGGCCTTGCTGGAGCAGCAGGCTCAACGTGAAAAGCACGCCGTAGAAGGCGAAATTGAGCAAAGCCCCTTGGATCGCCGTGGCCGCGAACCCGCGATCGGCGTACAGCCTCGGCGGCAGCAGTGGCGACCCGACGGACCGCTCGACCCAGACGAAACCGGCCAGCCCGGCGACGGCCACAGCTGCCGCGGCGAGGATCGCGGGATCGAGCCAGCCCCGGGCGGGCGCCTCGATCAGCGCGAACACCAGCCCTCCGATGAACGCAGTCGCCGTGCTCATCCCGGCGAGGTCGAGCCGGCGCGCACGACGTACGACCGTCGGCATCGTTCGCAGGGCCCAGATCGCGGCCGGGATCCCGATCACCACGTTGACCGCGAACACGGCCCGCCAGTTCGCGAGCGCGACCAGGCCGCCGCCGAGCAGCGGGCCGGCCGCCATCCCGGCGCCGCCCGCCGCGGCCCACCAACTGACCAACCGGTGCCGAGCGTGTTCGTCGGTCGCCGAGGCGGTCGCGAGCACCAGCGCACTGGGGAGGAGGAGGGCTGAACCGGCGCCCTGGACCAGCCGGGCGAGGTTGAGCATCAGCATCGAGCCGGCCGCCGCGCACACCGCCGAGGACAGCGTGAACACCAGCAGCCCGGTGAGGAACGCGCGCTTCGCGCCGAGCGTGTCGGCGATCGCACCGGCGCCGAGCATCAGCGCGGCGAACGAGAGCGTGTACGCGTTCAGCGACCACTCCAGCTCGGCGCGGGAGGCGTTCAGGTGGGTGGCGAGCTGGGCGACGGTGACGTTCACGATCGTGCTGTCGACGAACACCATGAACGAGGCGATCAGCGCGAGCGCGACCACCGACCGGCGAGGTAAGGGCATGTCCGCCAGCCTACTTTGTTGTTTGATGTACGTCGAACAGATTTTCCCGCGAGCGATCCGTTGACCTCTGCGGCGGCGCTGGCTACGGTGTCGGAAATCGATTTCTCCCGCCGCTGCCCGCCCGTCAAGGAGAACCGCATGACCGCCCATCCTCTTCCCGCCGGTTGTGCCACCAGGTCCTGTGCCGGTGACTGTCCCCGGGCCCAGCTGAGCCGCCGCACCTTCATCGCCCTCAGCACGGCCGCGGTCGGCGCGCTCGCGCTACCGGGCCAGGCGCTCGCCGCGCCACCGAAGCCCGATCGCGCGGTGCTGTTCGGCCGAGGTACGCCGACGTCGTACACCGGTGCCGCCCTGCAGCGGATCGGCATGCCGGTCGGCGGTGGTACGACGGGACAGGTGTACCTGTCCGGCGACGGACGACTGTGGGCGTGGGACATCTTCAACCCGACGTCGTTCCCGCTCGGCGGCGCGGACTTCTCCGGGCACCACTACGCGTATCCACTGTCCGCCGACGAGCCCGGAGCTTCGCAGTTCGGCCAGGGATTCGCGCTGCGGACGACGACCCGCGGCCGGACGACGACCCGGACCGTCGACGCGGCCGGCTTCGAGGACGTCCGCTTCACCGGGTCGTACCCGATCGGCCGGGTCGCCTACGCTGACCCGCAGAGCCCGGTGACGGTGCAGCTGGAGGCGTTCTCGCCGTTCGTCCCGCTGGCCACGCTGGACTCGACGCTGCCGGCCACGATCATGTCGTTCACAGTGCGGAACACGTCGTCGGCGTCGGTCCGCGCGACCCTGCTCGGGTACGCCGAGAACCCGGTCTGCATCACCAGCCGCAAGCAGCAGCCCACGCGCCTGCAGGCCCGCGGCTTCGACGGCGGCGTGCAGTTCGGTGCTGTCGACGATCTCGACGCGGAGCAGGGCGACATACTGTTCGAGGACTGGGAGAAGGACACCTTCGACGGGTGGACCGTGACCGGTTCGGCCTTCGGCGCGGGCCCGGTGCGGCCTCTCGACGTACCGAATCTGATGAAGCGGTTCGGCGACCTGAACGTGTCGGGGACGCGCTTCGTCACGTCGTACGACTTCCGCGGCGAGACGTTCGACGCGGCGGTCGGCAGCCTGACCAGCCGCGAGTTCACGATCGAACGGCGCTATGTCGCGGTCGGCCTGAGCGGCGGCCGGCATCCGGGCGAGACGTGCGTGAACGTCGTCGTCGACGGGCAGGTGGTGGCGACGGCGACCGGCGACGAGAGCGAGCCGCTGGTTCCGCAGATGCTCGACGTCGGCGCGTACGCCGGGAAGACGGCCCACCTTCAGATTGTCGACAGCAACACCGGCGGGTGGGGTCACATCAGCTGCGACGCGATCGTGTTCACCGACCGGCCGGACATCCTGTTCGAGAACTGGGACAAAGCGACGTACGACGGGTGGACGGTCACGGGTGACGCGTTCGGCGCGGGACCGGTGACCGCGGCGGAGACCCCCGACGGCTTCCGCCGCGCGTTCGGGGTGCGCACGGACCTGAACGTGAGCGGCCGCTTCGTCACGTCGTACAACTTCCGCGGCACCGGCGATCCGGACGGGTACACGGGCTCGCTGACGAGCCGGGAGTTCGTGATCGAGCGGAGGTTCGTCACCGCGTGGGTCGGCGGCGGCAGCCACCAGGGCGAGACCTGCCTGAACGTCGTGGTGGACGGCGAGGTCGTGGCGAGCGCGACCGGGACCGACATCGAGCCGCTGACCGCGGTGTCACTGGATGTCGGAAAGTATGCGGGTAGGAACGCACACCTTCAGATTGTCGACAACAACACCGGCGGCTGGGGCCACGTGAACGTGGACCGGATCCTGTTCAGTGACCGCCCGATCCGCCGCCAGCCGGTGGCGGAACGGCCGGACGGCGGCACGTTCGCGCTGGCCGCGCTGACACCGGGCGCCGTCGTACGGCCGTCGATCGCCGACTGGTCGTCGACCGACGCACTCTTCGACTCGGCGGCAGGCACGGCCGACTCGGACGACCCGCAGGCCGGGACGGTCGCGGTGACGGTGACGCTCCCGCCGGGGGCGTCGCGGACCATCCAGTTCGCGTACGGGTGGTTCTTCCCGAATCCGCAGCGGGAGCTGTTCGCGGAACTCGTCGGCGCGTCGACGTTCCGCCGCCACTACGCGACCCGCTTCGACTCCGCGCGCGATGTCGTCGAGTACCTGACCGCTCACGTGGACCGCCTCGAACGCGACACCAAGCTGTGGGTGAAGACCTGGTACGACGACTCGTCGCTGCCGCACTGGTTCCTCGAGCGGACGCTCGCCACGGCGTCGACGATCGCGACCAGCACCTGCTACCGCTGGGACGACGGGCGCTTCTACGCGTGGGAGGGCACGTACTGCTGCGCGGGGACCTGCGAACACGTCTGGAACTACGCGCAGGCGATCGGCCGGCTGTTCCCCGACCTCGAACGCGACACCCGCGAACGCGTCGACCTCGGCATCGCGTTCCGGCCGACGGGCGAGATCGGCAACCGCGGCGAGTCCGGCGACGCGTCCAGCTCGTTCGCCGACGGCCAGACCGGCACGATCCTGCGCATCTACCGCGAGCACCAGATGAGCAAGGACTCGTCGTTCCTCCGGCGCGTCTGGCCACGGGTACGGACGGCCGTCGAGTTCCTGGTCACCCACCGCGACGGCGCCGACGAGGACGGGATCTTCCGCGGCAGCCAGTGGAACACGCTCGACACCGAGTGGTTCGGCGAGGTGCCGTGGATCAGCGGCCTGTACGTCGCCGCGCTCCGGGCGGCCGCCGCGATGGCGGGCGAGGTCGGCGACGCTGCGAGCGCCACCCGGTATGCGGCGATCGCCGATCGCGGGTCGGCGTACCTTGCCGACTCGTTGTGGAACGACGAGTACGGGTACTACGTGCAGAAGGTCGACCCGGCGCACCCGACCGCGGAGAACAGCAACCGCGGGTTGTTCGTCGACCAGATGTACGGGCAGACGTACGCCGCCCAGCTCGGGCTGCCCCGGGTGTTCCCCGAGGACCAGGCGCGGACCGCGCTGTCGAGGCTGTACGAGTCGAACTTCCGCGCCGACCCAGGTACGTACCGGCCGCCGGGGATCGGTGTGGGACGCGTCTACACGACCGACGGCGAGAGCGGCGTCCTGATGGCGACCTGGCCGCACGGCGGATCGACCGAGACGCGCGGGCTGATGTACTTCAACGAGGTGTGGACCGGGCAGGAGTACCAGTTCGCTGCCCACCTCTTCTCCGAAGGCATGACCGACGAGGGTCTGGCGGTCACGCGCGCGATGTACGACCGGTACTCCGCCGGGAAACGCAACCCCTACAACGAGATCGAGGCCAGCGACCACTACGCCCGCGCGATGATGGGGTACGGCGTCTACCTCGCCGCCTGCGGGTACGAATACCACGGTCCGCAGGGCCGCCTGGGCTTCGCGCCGCGCATCCACCCGGAGAACTTCCGCTCCGCGTTCACGGCCGCAGAAGGCTGGGGCCTTTACGCGCAGCGCCGTACGCCCAAATCCCTGACCGCCTCAGTGGACATCCGCTACGGCCGGCTGAACGTCACCACCCTGACGTTCGAGACGGCTGTCCCAGCCGGCCGCGTCGAAGTCCGCGTCGGCCGCGATCGCGTACCCGCCACAGTCCTTGCCGAGGGCAACCGAGCCGTCGTCACCCTCTCCAAGCCCCGAACCGTCACCCCCGGCCACCCGCTCGAGGTCGTCCTAACCTGAGACGGAATCCGGCTCGGCCACGTGGCAGGCGGCTTCGTGGTTCTCTCCCATGGGGCGCAGCAGTGGAGTGATCTCGTGGCACTTGTCGATGGCGAGCGGGCAGCGCCACCGGAAGCGGCAGCCGGGGGTCGGATCGATGACCTTCGGCGGCTCGCCGGTGTCGCCCTCGACGGCGGCAGTCAACGGCGCCCGGGGATCAGGTACGGCGCCCAGCAGCAGGTCGGTGTACGGGTGTTTTGGGTTCTGCAGCACGGACTCCGTGGGGCCGGTCTCGACCACGTGTCCGGCGTACATGATCATCAGCCGGTCGGCGACGTACCGGGCGCTGGCGATGTCGTGCGTGATGTAGAGGAACGACACCCCTTGCGACTCGCGCAGTTCGGCCATCAGGTTCAGCAGGCCGATCCGGATCGACACGTCCAGCATCGACACCGGCTCGTCGGCGAGGATCAGTTTCGGCTTGTGCGCGAGCGCCTGCGCGAACCCGATCCGTTGCCGTTGGCCACCACTCAGCTCGTACGGGAACCGGTTCATGATGTCGCCGGCCGGTGACAGCCCGACCGCCTCGACCACCCGCTCGGCCTCCTCGTAGCGCTGCTGCCGGCTGAGCTCCGGCCGGTGCAGCTTCAGCGAGCGCAGTACGCCGTGCGACACCCGGAACGCCGGGTTCAGCGAGCTGAACGGATCCTGGAACACCATCGGTACGTCGCTGCGGTACGCGAGCTGGTCCTTGCGGGAGCGGTACGACGACATCGGCCGCCCCTGGTAGAAGATCTCGCCGGCGGTCGGCTTGTACACGCCCGCGAGCAGCCGCGCGATCGTGCTCTTGCCGCTGCCGCTCTCACCGGCGAGCGCGACGATCTCCTGCCGCCCGATCGTGAAGTTCACGTCGTCGACGGCGTGCAGCGACTGCCGGGAGAACCCGCGCCCGACCCTGAAGTGCCGCGTCAGCTCTCGTGCCTCGAGCAACGGTGCAGCGGCCGACTCCGTGCCGCCGGTCTTCTCGGTGTCGACGGTGGTCATGAAACCTCCCGAGCGGTCACGGTCGAGGGGGCGTGCAACAGGCAGCGAGCCTGCACAGCGCCTACCTGGTACAGCTCCGGCTCGATCTTCGGGCAGTCCTCGAAGGCCTTCGGGCAGCGCGGCTGGAACCGGCAGCCCGGTGGCGGTGATGCGAGGTTCGGCGGCGCTCCCGGGATCCCGGTCAGCGGCACCTTCGGACCGCGGATCGACGGAAACGCGTCCAGCAGCCCAGCACTGTAAGGATGTTCCGGGTGGTCGAACACCGCGCGCGTGTCGCCGAACTCGACCACCTGCCCGGCGTACATCACGACCAGCTTGTCGGAGAAGTGGCTGACCAGCGACATGTCGTGGGTGACGAAGATGACCGCGAACCCGAGCTTGCGCTGCAGCTCCTTGATCTGCACCATCAGCGACCGCTGGGCGACCACGTCGAGCGCGGACGTCGGCTCGTCCATGATGATCAGGTCCGGCGTGAACAGCAGCGCCATCGCGATCATCGCCCGCTGCCGCATCCCGCCGCTCAGCTGGTGCGGGTAGCTCTTCAGATGGATGGGGTCGATGCCGACCAGCCGCAGCACCTCCGCCGGGCGCCCCTCGTCGACCGCCTCGTCGTGCGCCATGATCGTGTCCCGGAACTGCGCGCCGATGCTCTTCACCGGGTTCAGCGCGTTCATCGCGCTCTGCATCACGACCGAGAAGTCCCGCCAGCGCAGCTCGGCCAGCCGCTTCTCGTTCATCCCGACGAGCTCGCGGCCCCGGAAGCGCACGCTGCCGCCGGTGATCGCGGCCGGCGACGACAGCAGTTGCGCGATCGCGAACAGCAGCGTCGACTTGCCGCAACCGGACTCGCCGACCACCCCGACGAACTCGCCGGCGTGGACGTCGAGGTCCACGTGGTCGACCGCGACCACGGGACTGGACCCGGTGTCGTACTCGACGGTGAGGTCCCGGACCTCAAGAAGCTGATCTGGCACGTCGCCTCCGAACCGGCCGCAGTGCGGGGTTGCTGATCTCGTCGAACGCGTAGTTGAGCAGGGCGAACGAAACGCCGAGCAGGGCCACCGCCAGACCGGGCGACAGCGCCCACGCGGGCAGTCCGTTCACCAGGGCGCCCTGGTTCTGCGCCCAGTAGAGCATCGTGCCCCAGCTCAGCGAGTTGGGGTCGCCGAGCCCGAGGAACTGCAGGCCGGCGGCAGTGAGTACGGAGTACAGCGCCGCACCGAGGAAGTTCGCGACGATCAGCGAGATCATCGTCGGCAGCACCTCGACCACGATGATGTACGACGACCGCTCGCCGCGGACCCGCGCCGACTCCAGGAAGTCCCGGTTCCGCAGCGACAGCGCCTGCGCCCGCATCTGCCGGGCGCCGTACGACCACCCGGTGAGGATCAGCACGATGATGATCACCGTCAGGTTGCCCTTACCGGCGTACGTCGCCAGCACGATGATCAGCGGGAACGTCGGGAGCACGAGGAAGATGTCGGTCAGCATCGACAGGCCGTCGTCGGCGAACCCGCCCAGATACGCCGCTGACACGCCGATGATGACCGACAAGACGGTGGCACCCAGCCCGGCGACCACGGCGATCACCAGGGACTCACGGGTGCTGTAGATGAGTTGTGCGTAGACGTCCTGCCCGAGTCCCGTCGTACCGAGCCAGTGGCTTCCCGACGGATGCTGCAGCGGCAGGTCGCCGATCGCCTGCGGATCGTGATGCGCGCCCGGGACGAACAGCCCCGGGAACGCGGCGAGCAGGATGAACAGGAGCAGCAGAACGGCTCCGACCACAGCCTTGCGGTTGCGCAGGATGGCGCGGAACAGCCCACCGCGAGGGCGGCGAGTCGCACTCGCCACAGGAGCCGATGCACCGGCAACGACAGCGCTCATGAGCTATCCCTTCGTCCGGGCTCGCGGGTCGAGCAGGAACACCGCGAAGTCGCAGAGCAGGACACAGATCAGCACCGCCAGCGTCACCAGCAGGAAGAGGGCCTGCAGCAACGGATAGTCGGTGCTTACCGTGGCGTTGTAGAACATGTAGCCGAGGCCGGGGTAGTTGAACACGTACTCGACCAGGATCGTCCCGGAGATCACGAAGCCGAGCGACATCGCGAACCCGGACAGGTTCGGCAGGAACGCGTTCCGCCCGGCGTAGCCGAACATGATCTTGCGGCCCGGGATGCCCTTCGCCCGCGCCATCCGGACGTAGTCCTCGGCGAGCGTGGTGACCATGTTGTTCCGCATCGTGAGGATCCAGCCGCCGACCGCCGTGACCAGGATCGTGGCGGCCGGCAGGATGCCGTGTTTCAGCACACTCAGGATGAACTCGCCGGTGAAGGCCGGCGTCAGGCTCTGGTCGTAGTTGAAGTCGTTCGGCAGGACCGGATTGCTGCCGATCGCGAACAGCGAGATCAGCAGCAGCGCCACCCAGAAGTACGGCAGCGCCGAGGTGACGATGAACACCGGCGGCACGATGCCGTCGATCAGGCCGCCGCGCCGCCAGCCGGAGACCGTCCCGATCAGCGTGCCGAGGATGAACGCCAGCACGGTCGCGATGCCGACCAGGCCGAGTGTCCACGGCAGCGCGTCGCCGATCAGTGACGTCACCGGTACGCCGAGGCTGCTGCCGATCGACACGCCCCAGTGGCCGGTGACCATCGACTTCAGGTACCCGCCGTACTGCAGGACGATGTTCTTGTCCGGGTCGAAGCCGAACTCGGCGAGAACCGTGCGTAGCTGCTCGGCGGTCACCACCGAGCCGCCCTTGCTCAGCCGCTGCCGCAGGGCGTCCTCGGGGCTGCCGGGCATCATCCGCGGGATGAAGAAGTTCAGGGTCATCGCCGCCCACAGCGTGAGCACGAAGAACCCGAGACGTCGTATCAGGTATCGCACTCCCACCAGCTCCTCGTGCTCACGCTCATCGATCCCTTACTTCTGTGCCTTATTTTTGGGCGGACTTCGAGTACAGGTTGGTCAGCACCTGACCGACGTCGGGGATGTTGTACGGCGCCGGCTGCGCGTACGGGTTGTCCTGCGTCGGCCAGCCGTCCAGGTCCTTGGTGTTGTACTGGTACCAGTCGACGGACTCGGTGGTCGGGATCACCGGCACGTCCTTGATCATGTACGACGAGATCTGCTTGATCAGCTTGACCTGCGTGTCCGGGTCCGCGCTCGCGTACTGGTCGAACAGCTTGTCCACCTCGGGCTTCATGTACCGCGAGTAGTTGCTGCTGGCCTGCTTGCCGATCGGCGCGGAGTTCTTCGAGTACAGCAGCTGCCGCAGCTCGTAGTACGGCGTCGGACCGCCGGACTGGCTCGCGTACGCGAGGTCGTAGTCACCGGTGTACAGCTTCTGGTTGTACGACTGCTGCTGCAGATCCTGGATCTCCAGCTCGATGCCGGCCTTCGCGAGCTGCTGCTTCACGACCGCCAGTGACGCGTCCCAGTCGGTGTAGCCGGTGACCGTGATGATGTTGAGCTTCAGCTTGTTCGAGTCGGAGTACCCCGCGCTCTGCAGCAGCTGCTTGGCCTTGTCCAGGTTCTGCTTGTCGTACCCGGCGGCCGCTACCGCGTCCTTGTCGTAGTACTTGTCGAACGTCGGCGACACGACGCCGGACTGGTTGGCGGCCGGCTGGTAGCCGCTCTCACCGATCTTCGAGATCTGCTCGCGGTCGAGGGCGTAGGCGATTGCCTGCCGGACGGCCAGCTTGCTGGTCGCCGGGCGGGACGGGTCGTTGTTCGGGACGATCGCGACGTTCGCGGTCGGCGGGAACCAGTAGTTGTTCTCCGGCGACTTCGCCTTGTAGAAGTTGTCGATGTTCGGGATGTACTGGCCACCCCACTGCGCCTTGCCGCTGGCCAGGTCGAGGTTGGCCGGGTTGTTGTCCAGGTACGCCGGGTACTGCACCTTCTGCACGTAGGGCTTGCCCGGCTGCCAGTAGCTCTTGTTGGCGACGTACGAGATGTTGTTGCTGGAGCAGGACTCGACCGTGAACGGGCCGGTGCCGACCGGCTTCGGGTTCGCCCAGGTGGCCGGCTTGGACGCGGCCTCGCCGGTCGACCAGATGTGCTTCGGCACGATGCCGACCTGGCCGGCGAAGTTGAAGAAGTACGGCTCGGCGGCGGCCTTGAACTTCAGCGTGACCTTGTTGCCCGCAGCGGTGACGCTGGTCAGGCCGGCGCCGGTCCACAGCGAGTACAGGTCGAGGGCCGGCTGTTCCTTCATCCGGGTGAAGGTGTAGACGACATCGTCCGCGGTGAACGGCTGCCCGTCGCTCCACTTCACGCCGTCGCGGATCGTGAAGACGATCGAGTCCTTCTTCGGCGACCAGGTGAAGTCGGTCGCCAGCATCGGCGTGGTGGCGCCGGCCTTCAGCACGTTCACGAACGTCAGCGGCTCGTAGACGAAGCCGTTGGCCTCCTGGTTGACCGCCGGGTTGAACGGGTTGAACTGGCACGGCCAGGTCTGCCCGCCGACGTTGGCGATGGTGACCGTGCCGCCCTGCTTGTGCTCGCCGGAACCGCCTCCGCCGCCGCTGCTCGTCGAGGACGACGGGTTGGACGAGCTCGCGCTCCCGATCGGCTTGTCGCCTCCGCCGCAGCCCGCGACCGCGGTCAGTGCGCCGACCGCCACCGCGGCGACGGCGATGCGTGTGATGCCCCTCATCGACTTCTGCCTTTCGCTACTGGGATTCCTGCTCATGCGAACGCTTCCGCGCCGAGGACGGCTCCGGCCGCCTCGACGCCGAGGGCGAGCGCTCCGATCAGCGGTGCGTCCAAGGGAAACCGGGCCACCGACAGCTCCGGCGGAAACGGGACGGCCGTGTCGAGGGCGCGACGCAGGCCGGGTTCGAGCTGGTCCCAGGAGCGGACCAGGCCGCCGCCGACGACGATCCGCTCCGGATCGATCGCGATGGCCAGGTTGGCGAGATGCATCGCCAGCTCCCGGACGAACTCGTCGGTGAGGACGGCGGCATCCGGCTGGGTGCGCGCCATCGTGAAGACGTCAGCGGCCGTGACCGGCCGCCCGAGCCGGGCGGACCCGGTGGTCTCGAGCGCCTGGCCGCTGACGGCGTGTTCCAGGATCGTGCGTTCGCCGGCGTCGACGAACACGTCGGCAGGTGAGCGCAGGTTGTAGCCGATCTCGCCGGAGGCGCCGTGCGCCCCGGTGATCACGGTGCCGCCGGCAACGATCGCGATCGCCAGACCGGTGCCGAGATTGAGGTACAGCCCGGGATCGGAACCGGCCAGCGCACCCCAGCGCAGCTCGGCCTCCGCGGCCGCCTTGACGTCGGTGGCCAGTTTCACCGGTACGCCGGGGAACCCGTCGCGGATCAGCCGCCCGAAGGGCAGCTCGCCCCAGCCCGGAAAGGTGGGTGCGAGCTCGACGCGGTCGTCGTACGGGATGCCGAGGGTGGCCGCGCCGACGCCGGCCAGCTCGTTGTCCGGCGCGACCTCGGCGAGCAGTTCGTGGGCCGCGGCCAGGCCGCGGGCCATCGCCTCGGCGGCGCCGCCGGACTCCACCTGGCTGTCGATCGTCGTCGTCCCCAGGCGGCGGCCCGACAGGTCGCCGACCGCGACGGCGATCTTGGTACCGCCGAAGTCGAGCCCGAGGGCGACAGGCGCCGAAATCACGGGGTGGCACCTCCTCGCGCCGACGAATAGAATCGATAGGAAACTAACTTAACAATCACCGGGACCACAAGGGATCAGTAGAACTTGTTGGCCGAGTTGTTAGCGAACGAGGGAGCGAGGGGGCCGACCGTGACGGTTGTTGCCGGAGGTGCACGCCCGCAGCTGATCCGGGAGATCAACGAGCAGGTCCTGCTCGACCACATCAGGCGGTCCGGACCGATCTCGCGCACCGAGCTGGCCGGCCGCACCGGGTTGTCGAAGCCGACGGTGTCCGCGGCCCTCGGTTCGCTGGAGCGGACCGGTCTCGTCCACGTGACCGGCCAGCGCACCGGCGTACCAGGGCCGGCGGCAAGCTTGTACGAAGTACGGCCGGAGGCGGGTTTCGTACTCGGGCTGGACGTCGGGCGTGAGTATCTGCGCGGTGCGATCGCGGACCTGGCGGGGACGGTGCGGAGCCGGCTGAGCGTGCGGACGAAGGCCGGTGACGCGATGGCCCGCATCCAGGAGCTTGTGGATCTGACCGTGTCGCTCGCGGAGGAGGCGGCGATCGAGGTCGGGCAGCTCACCCAGACCGTGCTCGGCAGCCCTGGCGTCTACGACCCGCGGCTCGACGCGCTGACGCTGACCGGGCGACTGTCCGGGTGGGATTCGCCTGCCACGCTCGCCGCGCTGCGTGACCGGTTCGGTCCGGCGTTGATGATCGAGAACGACATCGATGCGGCCGCGATCGCCGAGCGGGTGCACGGGCACGGGCGGGACGTCGACAGCTTCGCGTTCGTCAGCGTTGGCACCGGTATCGGCATGGGGCTGGTCCTGGACGGCAAGCTGCGGCACGGGTCGCACGGCGTCGCGGGCGAGATCGGGTACCTGCCGTTCACAGAGGGCAGCGGCAGTGATCAGCGCGACGCCCGCAAGCGCGGTGGTTTCGACGCGTCGGCGTCGGCGGCAGCCGTTGTACGGGCGGCACGCCGGGCAGGAATGCGTGGCGCGTCGACGGCCGAGAAGGTGTTCGCGGCCGCGGCTCGTGGCGATGCGGTCGCGGCGGCGGTCGTTGCCGAGGAGGCACTGCTGGTGGCGAAGGCGGTGTGCACGGTGATCACCGTCGTCGACCCCGACCTGGTCGTGCTCGGCGGCGGCATCGGCCAGGCACCCGGCTTCCTCGAAGCCGTCAGCAAGCAACTGCGCCACCTCGCCCCGGTGATGCCGGAGGTCAAAGCAAGCGTCCTCGGCACCGAAACCGTGGTCGCGGGCTGCATAGCCGCCGGCCTCGACCGCGCCTGGCAAACCCTCGTCGGGAATTCCGCGTAGAAATTCCGTGCAAGAACCGGACGGAGAACGTCCGTAATCGAAGCTACGGTGCGGCTATGACTATCGCGATGTACCCGAGTTTTGTGCTGGACTGCCCGGATGCGGCGGTGCTGGCCGAGTTCTACGGCGAGTTGCTGGGGTGGAAGGTGAAGACCGACGAGGGGTGGGCCGAGATCCGCCCGGAGGATGGCAGCAACTGCATCAACTTCCAGCAGGTGAAGGACTACAAGGCGCCGACCTGGCCGACGCAGGACGTGCCGCAGCAGTTGCACCTCGACGTAATGGTGCGTGATCTCGACGAGGCCGAGCCGGAGGTGCTGGCGATCGGCGCCACCAAGGCCGAGCATCAGCCAGGTACGACGTTCCGCGTCTTCCTCGACCCGGCCGGCCACCCGTTCTGCCTCTGTGTGGACTGACCTCTTACAGTGTGCGGGTGACGAGCTGGCGCGAGGAACGACGGCAAGCCGCGGTTGAGCATGCGGCCGCGCTGGAGCGCAAGAAGGCTGCCGAGACGGCGCAGGCCCGCGAGTTGCTGCTCGACTTCGTCAAGACGATGAACGAGCGCGGGGTCGAGCCGGAGCCATTGCGTGCGCAGGTTATCGGGTCCGGCGCCAGCTACCGGACCACGCTGATCGGGTGGTACCTGCGCAAGAACCGGTCGCTCGCCGTGGACGTCGACGGGAACTTCTACATCCTCGGCGTACCGGCCAGTCTCAAGTCCCGCGTGGCCGGGGTGCACGTGCCGCCGTCGGACCCGCCGCTCGTCGTCGGTCAGGGCGCCCGCGACGGTGAGTCGATGCCACTCGCCGAGCTCCTACGCCTGCGCCTCGACCCCTAGAACACTCGCGATGAGCGCGGTGCCGGGAGCGGTGCGGCCCCCCGGGCCGGGAGACGGCGCCACTTCGTCCATCGCCAGCGCCTCACCGCACTCCGAGCAGCAGACGGTCGGGGTCGTCAGCTTGCCGCACGCGGTGTGCGTGAAGCGGATCGGCTGCCCGGCCGGGGGAGTGGCCCAGCGGTCGCCCCAGGCGGTCAGCGCCATCAGGATCGGCACGAGCTCCCGTCCGGAGTCGGTCAGCTCGTAGCTGTAGCGGACCGGGTTCTCTTGGTACGGCGTACGTCGTACCGGGCCGCCGTCGACGAGCGTCGACAGCCGATCGGTCAGCAGGTTCCGCGAGATGCCGAGATCGGTGACGAACTGGTCGAAGCGGTCGAGGCCGAGGTACAGGTCGCGCAGGACCAGAGGTGTCCACCAGTCACCGATCAGCTCCAAGGACTGGGCGAGCGAGCAGTGCATCGAGGCGAAGCTGGTGTTCCGCATGCCCGCATCATTTCCCTTCCTTCTTCCTTTCCTTCCTTCACCGGAGGCAGTGCATCGGGCGGTGAGCGGCGTACGCACGACGCGCTGCGGCGTTGGTGGGAGCGCTGCTTCCGGCTGTTGCCGACCACCAGGTTCGACGTGCAGGACGTCATCGTCGGCGGGTGGCCGTGGAACACGCGGGTCGCGACCGCGGTCACCGTCCACGTCGGCGTCGTCGACGGGTCGACGTACGAGAACGTCGTGCACCAGTTCCTGCGGATCAGGTGGGGCAAGATCACCGAGGTCCGCACGCTCGAGGACACGGCGGTCCTGCAGCGCACCCTTGACCGGCTGGCGGCGGCGGGGTACGCCTAGGCGCACGCGGAGCCGATCGTCGGCTGAGATCTTCCGCCGGCGGACGCGACGATCTACCGTAGGCGCACTTTTCCCTGCGAGCTGATCCGGAGCGTGCTATGTCGGCGAAGACGTGGACTACAACTGTTGCCCTCACCTCGGCCGCCGTGCTCGCGTTCGCGGCCGGTGTGACCGTGCCTGCCGCCGCGAAGCCGCCGACGGGTGCCACCACGGCGAAGGCGCTGGTCTTCATCCCGAACCCGGTGCAGTCGAGCGGCGACGAATCGCTCACCGACCAGAAGGATTCGGCGACCGCGGTGCCGCGCGGCGACTACTACGAGGTGACGCTGACCGACCTGGACGGCTCCGGGTACCTGAACGGGACCTGGGCGAACGTGCGCAGTACGACCGGTACGCCGGCGTACACGACGAACGGCACCTACTTCTACGACCGGCACGACGACCAGTTCGAGCAGGTGATGGCGTACTTCTGGGGCACGCAGGCGCAGAAGTACCTGCAGTCGCTCGGCTTCGGGCGCGACCTGCCGGCGGTGAACGCGGAGAGCCAGGACTACAGGGTCGACCAGTACGGCCAGGACAACTCGTTCGAGCGGGACAACCCCGACATCATCACGTTGGGCAAGGGCGGCGTGGACGACGCGGAGGACGGCGAGGTGATCGTGCACGAGACCGGTCATGCCGTGCACGCTGCGCAGGTCCCCGGCTTCGGGTCCTCGCTGGAGGCCGGCTCGATCGGTGAAGCGTTCGGCGACTACTTCGCGGTGACCGTCGGCGACTGGGTGGCCAAGCAGTACGGCGTACCGGTCAAGGCGCCGCTGGCGTGCGTGATGGACTGGGATTCGACGTCGTACACCTCGACCGTGCCGCACTGCCTGCGCCGTCTGGACGCCGGCAAGCACTACCCGGGCGACGTGGTCGGCGAGGTGCACGCGGACGGCGAGATCTGGTCGCAGGCGCTGTTCCAGATCCGTACGGCGCTGGGCCCCGCGGTCGCCGACCGCATCATCATCGACGCGCAGTTCGGGTTCGCGCCGGACACCAGCTTCGCGGCCGCGGCCCGGCAGACCGTCGCGACCGCACGGTCGCTGTACGGCGCGAGCCAGGCGGCGGTCGCGCAGAAGGCGTTCGCGGACCGCGGCATCTTGTAGGGCCGTCCTGACCGGATTCCGGTCGCGGCCGGAAACTCGGATGCGTTTTGTCGGTGGCCGCGGTTACGGTCGTTCGGGTGCTGACTCTCTTGCGGTACGGCGTGCGGGTTGCACCGGGAAGCACCCTTCTGACGATGGGTCTGGCCGTCCTCGGCTCCTTGCTGGGGATGGCGGTCACGTTGCTGACCGGCCGGGTCGTCGGGGCGGTTCCCGGTGTGGTGAACGGCGGCCCGGACGCGATGCCGATCGGCGAGTTCAGCTGGCTGCTCGGCGGTCTGCTCGTGGTGTTCGTGATCGACAGTCTGAAGCCGGCCGTGCAGCAGGTCGCGTCGCTGGTGATGGACGCCGGCCTGGTCCGCGCGATCGGCACCGGTATCACCGAGCCACTGCTCCGGCCGCGGCGGATCCAGCATCTCGAGGACGCCGAAGTCCTCGACGTGCAGGAGCGTGCGAAGGGCAAGGGCGGGTTCCATCTCGCGCAGGGGCTCAGCAACCTGCCGTGGCTGCTCGCCAGCCGGGTCACGCTGGTCGGGTCGGCGGTCATCGTCGGTTCGATGTTCGCCTGGTGGGTCGCGGCGATGCTGGTCGCGGTCACATTGCTGCTGGAGTGGTACGGCGGCCGTCTGGTCGAGCGTGAGGTCGACGTCTGGTGGGGCAACACCGAGGAGCAGCGCCGCGCGCACTACGCGTTCAACCTGGGGATGCGCGACGCCCCGAAGGAGCTGCGGGTCTTCGGCCTGCACAACTGGCTCGTGGATCGGTACGTCCGTGAGTGGACGGCCGGCTACCGCGCGGTGTGGGCGCGCCGGCGGACCAACGCGAAGTGGTCGCTGCTGATCGGTGGGATCCACCTGATCGCCAACGGCGTCGCGATCCTCGCGGTCGGCCGCGCGGCGTACGACGGCACGCTGCCGCTCACGCAGGTCGCCACCACGCTGCCCGCGATCCTCGCGATCGGTCAGTCCAGCAACGGGTTCGGGGTGGTGCAGGTGCGTCGCGGACTCTCGGCGTACCGTGCGATGCGGGACCTGCCGGGCACCATCGCCGAGCGGCACCCGGAGCCGGTGATCAGCACCGTGCACCGGGTCGAGACGATGCCGGCCCGCGAGATCCGCTTCGAGAAGGTCGGGTTCCAGTACCCGGGCTCGGAGGTTCCGGTACTGCGGGATCTCGACCTCACGATCAACGCGCACGAGGCGCTCGCGCTCGTCGGCGTCAACGGTGCCGGGAAGTCGACGCTGGTGAAGCTGCTCGGCGGCGCGTACCAGCCGACCAGCGGCCGGATCCTGGTCGACGGGGTCGACCTCGCCGAGCTCGACCTGGCTGCGTGGCAGCGGCGGGTGGCAGCGATCGTCCAGGACTTCGTGCGGTTCCCGCTGACGGTCACCGACAATGTCGTGTTCGGCGCGATCGAGCGCGCGGGGGATGAGCTGACGCTGGCCCGGGTCGCCCGCGAGTCCGGGATCGACGCCGTCGTCCGCGGTCTGCCGAAGGGCTGGGACACGATTCTGGACAAGACATTCGACGGTGGCGTCGACCTGTCCGGCGGTGAATGGCAGCGGGTGGCGCTGGCGCGGGCCCTGTTCGCGGTGCATGCCGGCGCCGGCGTCCTGGTGCTGGACGAGCCGGCCGCCGCTCTCGACGTACGCGCCGAGGCGGAGTTGGTGGAGCGGTACCTCGAGCTGACGTCGGGGGTCGCGTCGCTGATCATCTCGCACCGCTTCTCCGTGGTGCGGAACGCGGACCGGATCTGTGTGCTGTCCGACGGCCGGATCGTCGAGGACGGCACCCACGAGCAGCTGCTCGCGCTGAACGGCGAGTACGCCGGGATGTTCCGGTTGCAGGCCGAGCGGTACGTCACGGGTTCGGAGGCCGTCGATGCCTAAAACGCTGCGGATCCTGTGGTTGTGGATCACGACGTCGTTCCGGGCCGCGCCGTGGCTGATGACGATCTCCACGCTCCTGGTCGCCGCGCGTGCGATCACGGCACCGACCCAGACGTACGGCGTGAGCCGGCTGGTGGACGGGATCGCCTCCGAGGAGTCCCGGACGATCGCGCTCGGGGTCGCGATCATCATCGGCGGCCTCGCGGTGGCGTTCCTCGCGGACGGTCTCGGGACGCCGCTGCAGGACACGGCTCAGGAGCGGATGGCCGGCCGGGTGCACGCGGACCTCCTGGACGTGACGACCGGCATTCCGGGGCTGTCGCATCACGAGCGGCCCGACGTCGCCGACCGGCTCGAGCTCGTCCGGGAGCGCGCCTGGCGGATGGGCGTCGGCGCCGAAGTACTGCTCTGGGCCTTCGCCACCGTGACCAACACGGTGACAGTGCTGACGTTGCTCGGCTCGGTGCATCCGGTGCTGCTCGTCCTGCCGTTGCTCGGTGGCGCCCGGATCTGGTCGGCGTACCTGAGCAGCACGCGCCAGCACAAGGCGTGGGAGGACTCGATGCCGCAGGAGCGGCTCGTCGACCGCCTGATCGAGGTGGCGAAGGACCCGCGGACAGGGCTCGAGGTTCGGGTCTTCGGGCTCGGAAAGGTCTTGCTCGACAGGATCTTCGCGTTGCAGACCGCACGGTTCGAGCGCCGGGTCGAGGCCGCCCGCTGGGGCGGGAAGGTGGACGGCGCGGTGCGGCTGGTGTTCGGTCTGGCGTACGCCGCCGCGATCGTCTGGGTCGTCGCGCGGGCGCGGAACGGGCAGGCGAGCGCGGGTGACGTCGTTCTGGTGCTGCTGCTCGCACCGCAGGTGGACCAGATGACCGGCGGCATCGCCCAGAACGTGTACTGGGTCGGTGAGGTGGTGCGGAGCTTCAGCCGATACGACTGGCTCCGCGAGTACGCGAAGCAGAACTCGTGGCGCACCAGCGAGACTGCGGCGCCCGCGCGGATCACCGAGGGGATCGAGCTGCGGGATGTCGGATTCTCCTACCCCGGCTCGGAGTCCGCGGTGCTGAGCGGCATCAACCTGAGTCTGCCCGCCGGGGCGGCCGTCGCCCTGGTGGGGGAGAACGGGGCCGGCAAGACCACGTTGGTCAAACTCCTGGCCCGGATGTACGACCCGACGACCGGGCGGATCCTTGTCGACGGCAACGACCTGGCGACGATCCGGCCCGACGAGTGGCGCTCGCAGTTGTCGGCGGGCTTCCAGGACTTCGTCAAGTTCGAGTTCACCGCCCGCGAGGTGGTCGGGATCGGTGATCTGGCGCGCGCCGACGACGAGGACGCGGTCCGGACGGCGGTCGTGCGCGGTGACGCCGAGTCGGTGATCGCCGGGCTGCGGCACGGTCTGGACTCGCAGCTGGGCAAGAAGTTCACCGACGGGGTCGAGCTGTCCGGCGGGCAGTGGCAGCGGCTCGCGCTGGCCCGCGCGTTCATGCGCGAGCGCCCGCTGCTCCTGCTGCTGGACGAGCCGACGGCCGCGCTCGACCCGGAGGCCGAGCACCGGCTGTACGAGCAGTACGCCGAGGCCGCGAAGGTCGCCGCGGCCGAGACCGGCGGGATCACCGTCCTGGTGTCGCACCGGTTCTCGACCGTCCGGATGGCCGACCTGATCGTCGTCATGCACCGCGGCCGCGTCGAGGAGTTCGGCACCCACGAGGATCTCCTGGCCGCCAACGGCCGCTACGCCGAACTCTTCGAACTCCAGGCCCGCGCCTACCGCTGAACCCGTTGACGCTGCGCGAGTTCTTCCTCGGGCACCAAGGTGAACATCTCCTGACCGGGCGCACACAACATCGTCACGACGAACTTCAGCGGTACGTCGGACCGGTTGTTGCCGTCCTGGAAGTGGATGAGGTCACCACCCGGTTCCCAGAACGCCTCGCCGGCTTTGATCACCCGGGGCGCTTCGCCCTCCAGCTCGAACAGCATCTCGCCCTCGACGACGTACCCGAACGCCGGACCGGAGTGCCGGTGCGGCGACGCGCCGGGGTCGCCGGCCGGGTACTCGATCACGACGGTCATTGCGTGGAAGCCCTCGGGGACGAAGGGCGGTTCGATCTCCTGCAGCATCGTCAGCGCGGTCTGCCACGCGGTCGATCGCTGGGTGGTGTCACTCATCGGGACTCACCTTCCGTAGGTTCGCTCGGTAGGAGAGACCGGGTAGCCGGTTGCTGTGTGACAGTCACAAAGGTCGTGGGTGGGCTGTCTCATCAGGTATGAATCAGCGGATCGACACCATCGACAGTCTTCATCGGCATCTGCAGTGGGCGATCGAGCTCGAGCACTCGACGATCCCGCCGTACCTGTGTGCGCTGTACTCGCTCGACCCGGCGCGGAACCCGGACGCGGCCGAGCTGGTGAGCAGTGTGTTCGTCGAGGAGATGATCCATCTCTCGCTCGCCTGCAACCTGCTGAACGCGGTCGGCGGCCAACCGCGGCTGGACGCACCGGAGCTGCTGCCCGGGTACCCACGCCAACTGCCGCACGGATCGATGGAGCTGTCGCTGCTCCCGTTCGGGCCGGACGCGCTGGAGATGTTCCTGCGGCTGGAGAAGCCCGAGGCGCCGGGCGCACCAGGGGAGAGCGACCACTACGAGACGATCGGCCAGTTCTACGACGCGATCGAGGAAGGCCTGCGCTCGCTGTGCGACACGTTCGGCGAGGACAAGGTGTTCTCCGGCGACCCGGCGCGTCAGGTCACGGCGGGCCCGTTCCATCACACCGCCGGCACCGTGCAGCCGGTCACCGGGCTGGAGTCGGCGCTGGCGGCGCTCGAGGAGATCGTCGAGCAGGGCGAAGGTACGTCGCGCGGCGAGGTCTGGGACGGCGACCACGACATCTTCCACCCGGACCGCGACGAGGTCGCGCACTACTACCGCTTCGAGGAGCTGAAGCTCGGCCGCCGCTACCGGCGTGGTGACACCCCACAGTCCGGTCCGACCGGCGAACCCGTGACCGTCGACCTGGCCGGCGTCACCGCGATGCAGCCGAACCCGCGCCGCTCGCCCAACGACCAGATCCGTGCCGCGCAGGAGGAGTTCGACAACACCTACTGCACACTGCTGTTCCTGCTCGAGCAGACGTTCACCGGCGAACCGGCCCTGATCCGCGACGCGACCCGCGCGATGTTCGGCCTGAAAGCCGAGGCGCTGAAGCTGATGCAGCTCAGCGAGGATCCGCACACCACGGCCGGACCGACCTTCTGCTACGTCGCTCCGGAGGATCGCAACTGAGAGACCGCTGAGAGCCCAACTGCAAGGAGTCGCTACCAGTTCGCCAATAGTTAACTTTGGCTCTTCACTTGGCGGTACATCTCTTTCTAATGTGTTCACCATGGACACACCGCCCACTGTCCGTGCCCGCGGAATCACGAAGTACTTCGGTGAGGTCGTCGCGCTCGACGGCGTCGACCTCGACGTCGCACCCGGCCAGATCCACGGCCTGGTGGGACCGAACGGCGCAGGCAAGACCACGCTGCTCGGTCTGCTGCTCGGCCTCGCCGTCGCCGACCGCGGCACGCTGGAGATTCTCGGTACGCCGGTCGGCCGCGCCCTCGCCGTCCCCGAGGGCGTCGCCGGTTTTGTCGACGGCCCCGGGCTGTACCCGTCGATGACCGCGCGGCAGAACCTCGCCGCCCTGGCCGCCCTGCGTGGCGACGACACGATGAACATCGACGAGGCGATCCACCAGGTCGGCCTCACCGATGTCGCCGACGACCGGGTCCGCGGCTTCTCGCTCGGCATGCGCCAGCGCCTCGGTCTCGCCGCTGCGCTGCTCACCAGGCCCCGCCTGCTGATCCTCGACGAGCCGTCGAACGGCCTCGACCCGGGCGGCAAGAAGCACGTGTACGGCGTCCTCACCCGCCTCGCCGCCGAAGGTACGGCGGTGATGCTCTCGAGTCACCGGATGGACGACGTCGAGGCGCTCTGCTCCGAGGTGACGATCCTGGCGACCGGACGGGTCGCCTTCAGCGGACCGATCAGCAAGCTGGCGTCCGAGGACAGCGAGCTCGACTACCGGGTGATCACCTCGAACTCGGTGCTCGCCCGTCGCCTGGCGCGCGAGACCCCGGGGATCCGGCTGCGCGAGGACGAGGCGACGCAGGACGACGTCGAGCTGTTGGTGATCTCGGCGCCGGTGCCGG
Source organism: Kribbella sp. (assembly GCA_036503355.1). GTDB lineage: Bacteria > Actinomycetota > Actinomycetes > Propionibacteriales > Kribbellaceae > Kribbella. The sequence goes on from DASXXB010000419.1 coordinate 40,914, forward strand.
CGCTGGACGAGTTCGTGAAGCGGCTGGTCCGCGACGAGGTCGCCGTACGGGAACTCGCACCGGTGGTGTCGCCGCTCGAAGCAGCCTTCCTTGCCCTCACCGAGCAGCAGGAGACCAACTGATGACAGCCACACTGGCTGCCCCCGAGAACCCTGTGGCCCGTCGGGTTCCGATCACCCGCGGGTACCGGTTCGAGCTCGTCAAGCTCCTGTCGCAGTGGCGGATCCGGGTCCTGATCGTCGCGTGCTGGGTGGCGCCCGCGGTGTTCGTCGCCGTGGTCAGCCAGCAGGCGTCGCTCCCGGTCGACACGTTGTTCGGCCGGATGATGCACGCGACCGGCTGGGCCGGTCCACTGGTGCTACTCGGGTTCTCGGGCTCCTGGGCGCTGCCGCTACTGACCTCGCTGGTCGCCGGTGACGTGTTCGCGTCCGAGGACCGCCTCGGTACCTGGCGGCACCTGCTGGTCGCGGTGCGTTCGCCGCGGCGCATCTTCATCTCGAAGGCGCTGTCCAGCCTGACCGTGATCGTCGTGCTCGTGATCGGCCTGGTCGACTCGAGCGCGATCAGCGGCCTGCTGGTGGTCGGCAACCGTCAGCTGATCGGTCTCGACGGCCACCTGCTCTCGCCGGGCGATGCCGCCGGCACGGTGCTGCTCGCCTGGCTGTGCGCGCTCGCGCCGACGCTGGCGCTCGCCGCGATCGGTCTGCTCGGCTCGGTCGCGATGGGCCGCTCGCCGATGGGCTTGCTGCTGCCGGCGGTGGTCGCCCTCGCGATGCAGATCGTGCAGCAGCTCCCGGTCCCGGTCGCCGTGCGGCTCGCCCTTCCCGGGTACGCCTTCATCAGCTGGAACGGCCTGTTCACTGCTCCCGCGCAGGTAGGACCGCTGCTGATCGGCGTCATCGTCAGCCTGGTCTGGGCGGTCGTCGCAACCGGCCTTGCCTATTTCCTGTTCGTACGCCGTGACTTCACCAACCCGACGCACGACGGCTCCGGCCGGCTCGCGTTGACGGCCGGCCTGGTGCCCCTCGTCGTACTGCTCGGTCTCAGCACTGTGGCCATCGCTCCGGTGAGCGGCTTCGGTTCGGGGATCGACCAGGACAAGGTGCAGCGCGCGGTCGCGGTGGAGTTCGCGCACCTGTACCGCCTGCAGACCAAACAGCTCAATCGGGCCGATGTCACCGAGGAGCAGCTGCAGAGCACGGCCGAGTGCACCAAGGGCGGTGACCAGGTCGCCGCGCGCGGACCCGGCAACGACTGGCGGTGCGTGATCACCTGGCACCTGCCGGGCGTGGATGCGGCCGGCTCGGCGATCTACCAACTCGACATCAACCCGCTCGGTCGGTACGTGTCCGACGGGGACGGACCGAAAGAAGTGAACGGCTTCTTCCTGGTCCGCACCCCGTCCGGGGACGAACCGAACCCGCTGTGGCAGTTCGACGGCAACATCGAGCTGCTACCCGCCAACTGAAGGCCAACCCGAAGGGATCCCTCCCATGCAGGTAACACGCCGCCGCAGGCGTGACGAAACGGGCCCGTCCAGCCCCCTGAGGCGCAGAATATCAGTGCTGGCAGCAGGGACCACGGCCGTTGCCGTGGCCCTCGCAGGCACTGCTGCCGCCTCGACGACGGGCTTCGGACACGACCAGGTCGGGCAGGTCACCGACAAGGGTCAGGTCATTTCGTCCGACCAGTACATCAAGCCCCTCGGCGACCGTCTCGTCCTCCAGAAGGGCAAGATCATGTCGTCCTCGGTCAGCCCGGACGGCAGCCACCTCGCTGCCGGGGTGACCGACGGCGGGATGGCGATGGCCATCGTCGACCTGAAGAACTGGAAGGTCCAGCAGTACATCGGCAACAACGCCGCCGCCGACCTGAAGATCCCCGGCAACGACATCGGCCAGGAAGGCCCGACCTACTCGCCCGACGGCAAGCAGGTCTGGCTGGGGCAGATCGACGGTTACCGGACGTTCACCGTGAATCCGGACGGATCGCTGGCGAACCCGGCGTTCGTGACCATCCCGGCCGACGGTGCGAAGCACTCGCTCGCGGCCGAGGCCGTCTTCTCGGCGGACAGCTCGACCGTGTACTCCGCGGTGAACGGCCAGAACCGCGTCGTTGCGATCGACACCGCGACCGGCGCGATCAAGCAGAGCTGGGCGACCGGCAACGCGCCGCGCGACATGGTGATGGTCGGCAACAAGCTGTACGTCAGCAACGAGGGCGGCCGGCCCGCGAAGGCCGGTGACACGACGATCAACTCCTACGGCACCGACGTCGTGGCCAACCAGAACGCGGTGACGACCACCGGTACGGTCAGCGTGATCGACCTGTCGAACCCGTCGGCCGCACCCGCCAGTATCGACGTCGGTCTGCACCCGACCGCGATCTACGCCAAGAACGGCGTCGTATTCGTCACCAACACCGCCACCAACTCGGTGTCGGTGATCGACACCAAGCTGGGCAAGGTCACCCAGACCATCGCCACCCAGCCGTGGGCGGAGGCATCGATCGGCTACGAGCCGGACGGCGTCACGCTGACCGACGACGGCCACCTGCTCGTGTCGCTCGGCCGGGCGAACGCGGTCGCGGTCTACAAGTTCCGCAACGCCCTGGAGCCGGTCAGCTATGTCGGCCTGCTGCCGACGGACTACTTCCCGGCCGAGCTCGCCCAGGTCGGCAAGGACATCGTGGTGTCCAACACCCGCGGTATCGACGCCCGTCGCGAAACGACGGCCGCCGGTCACGCCACGCACGACACCACGTCGAGCCTGACCAAGTTCCAGCTGCCGAACGACCAGGCGATCCGCGGCCTGACGGCGCAGGTCTTCCAGCAGAACGGCTGGACCCCGGGTTCGGCCGCGGTCGCCGGCCCGAAGGCAGCGCTGCCGAAGCCGGTCCCGCTGCGGATCGGTGACCCGTCGACGATCAAGCACGTGTTCCTGATCGTCAAGGAGAACCGCACCTACGACCAGGTGTACGGCGACATTCCCGAGGGCAACGGCGACCCGGCGCTGACGCAGTACGGCGAGAACGTGACGCCGAACCAGCACGCGCTGGCCAAACAGTTCGGGCTGTACGACAACACCTACGACGTCGGCACGAACTCCGCCGAAGGCCACAACTGGATGATGCAGGCCGACAACCCGGAGTACACCGAGTCCTCGGCCGGTGAGTACAAGCGCAGCTACGACACCGAGGACGATGCGCTCGGCCACCAGAAGAGCGGGTTCCTCTGGAGCGGCGTGCAGGCGGCCGGCAAGACCGTGAAGAACTACGGCGAGTTCCTGTCGATCGAGCAGAAGCCGACCGGCGCCACGTGGCAGAACCTGTACTGCGACACCAAGGACATGCAGTCCACCGGTGCCGCGACGAAGTACCCGATCAAGGTCGGCTCGGCGATCCCGTCGCTGAACGCCGTGTCGGTGCAGGGCTTCCCGCAGTTCGACCTGAACGTCCCCGACATCTACAAGGCCGAGATCTGGAAGCAGGACTTCCTGAAGAACGGTCCCGCGAACCTGAACATGTTCTGGCTGTCCAACGACCACACCGGCGGCCCGAACAGCGGTCCTGCCGGGGTCGCGGACAACGACCTGGCCGTCGGCCGGATCGTCGACCAGATCAGCCACAGCAAGTACTGGAAGGACTCGGCGATCTTCATCGCGGAGGACGACTCGCAGGCCGGCCTCGACCACATCGACGGGCACCGGGCGCCGATCCAGATCATCAGCCCGTACGCCCAGCACGGTGCGGTGGACAGCCACTACTACACCCAGATCACGCTGATCCGCACGATCGAGCAGATCCTGGGCATGAAGCCGATGAACCAGAAGGACACCGCGGCCACCCCGATGTTCGGTGCCTTCACCCAGAAGCCGGACTTCACGCCGTTCACCGCGGTGCCGAACCGCACCTCGCTGACCGCGGGCCTGAAGGAACTGCCGCCCTGCGGCGCTGACGTCCCGGCGACGCAGAACCCGGCCGCAGCCCCGGTCCCGTCGGCGAACGTGCCGGCGGACCAGCAGGCGGTCGCAGCCAAGTGGGACACGTGGACGTCGCAACAGCTCTTCAACGCGCCGACCGCGAAGCCCGACACGGCGAGCCCGGTGCTGATGAACCACTTCGACTGGTACCAGGCGCACAACTGGTCCCTGCCGTACCCCGGCGAGGACCGGATCTTCGCCCCGCAGGACGTTCCCGGTGCGGTGATCCCCGCCAACGAGAACGACGGCTGACCAGTTCGGGACAGCCTGAATTAATTCGGTAGCAAGCAGGCCGGGGACGGTGGTAACGTCCCCGGCCTGTCTTTTCGGGATCGAATCGAACCGGATGGATCTGCTCCGGGGCGGGACCCAGCTCACGATTCGAGGCTCACTCGACATGGTCGAACCGGAATTAGAGGCCGAACGCGCCTTCCTCAGCACCGCCCGTACCGCACTGCGTTCGATGTACGCCGAGGTCGTGGACCGTGAGGTCCAGGTGATCGGCGGCGAGGACAACGACGAGCGCTTCACCAACGAGGCCAACCAGCGGGCCAAGGAAATGCGGACGCACGCGCTCCTGGACCTGCCGGACGTACCACTGTTCTTCGGCCGGCTCGACTACGAGCCCGGCACCATCGAGGGCATCGACCAGATCTACATCGGCCGCCGCCACGTCCACGACGGCACCGGCGTACCGCTGGTGATCGACTGGCGCGCACCGGTGTCGGTGCCGTTCTACCGGGCGACGCAGTCCGACCGTCAACGGGTGCTGATGCGCCGGCGCTACGGGTTCTCCGATCACGCCGAGCTGACCGGGTTCGAGGACGAGCCGCTGACCGGGGTCGTGGAGACCGATCAGGCCGACGCGTTCCTGCGGGCCGAGATCGAGCGGCCGCGGACCGGGCCGATGCGCGACATCGTGGCGACGATCCAGCCCGAGCAGGACGACCTGGTCCGCGCGCCGCTGCACCCGAGCGTCTGCGTGCAGGGCGCTCCCGGGACCGGCAAGACGGCGGTCGGCCTGCACCGCGTCGCGTACCTGCTCTACACCGAGCGCGAGCGGCTCGGCCGCGGCGGCGTCGTGATCGTCGGCCCGAACAAGTCGTTCCTGTCCTACATCCGCAAGGTGCTGCCCGCGCTGGGCGAGGTCGACGTCCGGCAGATCACGATCGACGAGCTGCTGATGCGGCCGGCCACGGCGATCGACGAGCCGGCCGCCGAGGCGCTGAAGGGTGACGCCCGGATGGCCGGCGTGCTGCGCCGCGCGCTCTGGTCGTACGTCGGTACGCCGACCGCAGGAATCCTGTACAGCAAGGGTTCCCGGCGCTATCGCGTGCACGACTACGAGGTCGTCGACATCGTGTCGGACCTGCGGGAGTCGACCCGGTACGCGCCCGGCCGGAACGCCCTCGCGCAACGGATCGCGCACGTCGTCCTGGTCCGGATGGAGGAGCGCGCCGAGTCCCCGGACGATCGCGTGCAGAACGCGGTGGCCCGCTCGAAGCCGGTGAAGGAGGTGCTGGACGCGGTCTGGCCGCGCGTCGTCCCCGAGCAGGTTCTGCACCGGCTCTTCTCGGACGCGGACTTCCTGGCCGCGGCGGCCCCGGAGCTGACCGACCATGAGCGTACGGCGCTGTTGTGGCCCAAGCCCGCCCGCTCGTGGAAGTCGGCGAAGTGGTCGTTCGCGGACACGGTCCTGCTCGACGAGCTCGAGGACCTGATCGAACGCCGGACCGGATCGCTCGGCCATCTCGTCCTGGACGAGGCGCAGGACCTGTCGGCGATGCAACTGCGCGCGCTCGGTCGCCGCTGCCGGACCGGTTCCGCGACCGTGCTCGGGGACCTCGCGCAGGCGACGACACCATGGGCCGCGGGATCGTGGGACCTGGTGCTCGGCCATCTCGGCAAGAGCGACGGCGTTGTCGCCGAGCTCGACCGCGGCTTCCGCGTGCCGGAGCAGATCATCAACTTCGCTGCGAAGCTGCTGCCCGCGATCGCGCCGACGCTGGCGACGCCGACCGGCGTCCGGACGGTCGCCGACGCGTTGGGCATCGTTGCGGCCGACGCCGCGTCGTACACAGATCGAGTGGTCGCGGAGTGCCGTGCGGCGTTGGCGGGCGAGGGGTCGGTGGCGCTGATCGCCGCCGACGACCAGATCGCCGGGTTGCGCGACGCGCTCACCGCCGCCGGGCTGGAGGCCGCGCTGCTGGGCGAGACCGACGACGAGATCGACACCGTCCGGCTGGTCTGCGTCCCGGCGACGCTCGCGAAGGGTCTCGAGTTCGACGCGGTCGTGGTGGCCGAGCCCGCGCACATCGTCGCCGCCGAGCCCCGCGGCCTGCATCGCCTGTACGTCGTCCTGACCCGGGCCGTCAGCCGGCTCCAGATCGTCCACGCCGAACCACTGCCGAGCTCCCTGGGTTGATCCGCACCCGACGTTAAGGTCCTCAGATGAGCTCCCCGGCTGTCGTCCTCCTCATCGTGATCGTGCTCGTCGCGGGCGGGATCACGTGGGCGATCGTGGCGCTGGTCCGTCGGCAGGCCTACATCAGCTCGATCCGGCAGCGGGGCTGGTCCTTCGTGAACACCCCGGCCTGGGAGTCGGTGGCGCGGCTGGGCAATCCACCGTTCGGGCTCGGCTTCGACCGCAAGCCGGACGATCAGATCACCGGTGCGACGGCGGCGGGCCGGCCGTTCCAGGTGATCGAGTACAAGTCGTCGTACTGGTCGGGCTGGGTCGGCATGGTGACGCTGTCCCGCCGGCTCCCAGAGCTGTGGATCACCGGCGGCGACACGACCCCGCGGTACGGCGTACTCGCGCAAGCCGTGGCCGCTCCGCCGCAGCTCGGTCCCGGCTGGCAGGTCGGGACACTGGATCCGGCGTACGCGCAGGAGGTGCTGTCGGCGGGGTTGTGCCAGCAGCTGACCGTGCTCGCGGCGGCGCAGCCGGGGGTCAACCTGAGCATCGACGGCGATCAGCTGGTCGTCCTCGATCCGCCGCGCAAGGACCTCGAGCGGCTCGGCCCCTGGCTGGAGCAGCTCGGTGCGATCGCGGCGGCGATCGACGCCATACCGCTGGACCGGTGGATCCAGCCGGAGCCGCCGCAGCGGCTGACGTTCTACCACCACCCGGACTGGTACTGGGTCGGCGTCGACGACAGCCTGCTGCAGTTCACGCCGGTCAACCGCGGCGGGTCACACCATCGCACCGAGGACGTGATCCGCGGACGGGACGGCGACGGGCCGCCGTTCGTCGCCTTCAAGCATCACTGGCAGACCACGCATACCGAGAGCTCCACCGATGCCAACGGCAACACGCATACGCGCACCGTCACCGACCACCACGTCGAAGCGATCCTCGGCTTCCAGTTGCCGATCCCGATGCCGCCGCTGACCGTCGGCCGCAAGGGCTTCAGTGGCGGCATCGAGTTCGAGAGCGAGGCGTTCAACAAGCAGTTCGCGATCTTCGCGCAGGACCGCAAGTACGCCTACGACGTGATTCATCCGCGTCAGATGGAGTATCTGATGGCCGCCCAGGGTCCGGAGTTCCGGATCGAGGGGGAGTGGGTCTGGTTCTCGCCCGGCGAGCACAGCCAGCCCGCGATCGCGCACTGCTCGGCGTACCTGCGCGGCTTCCTCGGCCGGGTGCCGCGGTTCGTCTGGCGCAACCTCGGCCTCCCGGACACCCCGTTCCACCCACTGGACGCTTAGGGGGAATGCGGTTCCCCGCGCCGTGGTTGGATCCTTGCGTGTTGAATCAACGAACAGTCGTCATCTTCGGTGCCAGTGGTGACCTGAGCTCGCGGCTGTTGCTGCCGGGCCTGGGCAGTCTGCTCGCCGGGCCACGCGCCACGAGTGTGCGGATCATCGGGACCGGGCGCTCGCCGCTCGGCGCGGACGAGTGGACCTCGCGGGTCCGCGCGGCCTTCGGTGCCGAGTTGAGCCCGGCCGCTGCCGAAACCCTGGCGACCACGCAGTACGTTGCCGGTGACCCGACGGACGCCGTGCACCTGCGTGCGCTGCTGAAGCTCGCCGGTCCCGCGCCGGTGCTGTACTTCTCGCTGCCGCCGGCTGTGACGACCACGATCGTCGAGACGCTCCAGGACGTCGGCCTGCCGGAGGGCACCGAGCTCGCGTTCGAGAAGCCGTTCGGCACCGACGCCTCGTCGGCTGCCGAGCTGAACAAGCTGGTCGGCACGCTCGTCCCCGAGGAGAACGTGCACCGCGTCGACCACTTCCTCGGCCGCACCGCGGTCCTGAACCTGATCGGCCTGCGGTTCGCGAACCGGCTGTTCGAGCCGGTCTGGAACGCCGAGAACATCGAGAGCGTCGAGATCGTGTACGACGAGACGCTCGGCCTCGAGGGCCGCGCGCAGTACTACGACAACGCCGGCGCGCTGGTGGACATGATCCAGAGCCACCTGCTGCTCGTGCTCGCGCTGCTGGCGATGGACGCTCCCGCGACGATGGACGCGGTCGAGGTCCGCAGCGAGATGGCCCGCGCGCTCCGCAACACGCATCTGTACGGGTCCCCGTCGGAGGCGAGCCGGCGAGCGCGGTACACGGCCGGCGGCGGAGTTCCGTCGTACGCCGAGGAAGCAGGCGTGAACCCGGTGCGGGAGACCGAGACGCTGGCCGAGCTGACCGTAGAGGTGGACACGAACCGCTGGGCGGGCGTGCCGATCACGCTGCGCTCCGGGAAGGCGCTCGGGATTGCGCGCAAGGAGATCGTGGTCAGGTTCAAGCCGCTGCGGCACCTGCCGTCCGGACTGCACGGTGGGCGCGACGGTGAGACGCTGCGCATCGGCCTGAACCCGGGGGAGCTGTCGCTGTCGGTGCCCGCGCTCGGCGTCGACGGTCCGTACACCATGGGTCAGGTTTTCCTCGACGCGACGCTGCCCTCGTCGCCGGTGCTCCCGTACGGCGAGGTGCTGAACGGCATCCTGCGCGGCGACCCGCTGCTGTCGGTCCGCGGCGACGTGGCGGAACGCTGCTGGGAGATCGTGGAACCGGCCCTGGACGCCTGGCGCACCGGGGAAGTCCCCCTGGAGGAGTACGCGGCAGGCTCTGACGGCCCGGAGCGCTGGCAGGCGACTTTTGCGCAGAATCTTGACAAGGTTAAGTAATAGTTCCAATATCCTATCCGATTCGGTTTTCTCTGGATCCTTCTGTGGGTTTCGCTGAGAGAGGTCACCGCCATGACCAGATCCGTTCGGAGCAGGGTGTTGCGAGCCGCGGTTGCGGGGCTCGTGGTCGCCGGGCTGCTGCCGGCAGGATTGAGTACGTCCGCAGCAGCACCGTCGACCAGCGTGGCCACGCCAACGCTCTCCGGACCTGCCGGGGATCAGGCTGCCAAGCCGTACATGGGCTGGAGCAGCTACAGCATGCAGGTCTACAACCCGAGCGGCGGTAGCTGGATCACGGCGGATCAGCTGATCGCCCAGTCCGACGCGATGCACGCGAAGCTGCAGAAGTTCGGGTACAACTACCTCAACATCGACGCCGGCTGGAACGACGGCATCGACGCGTCCGGCCGGCCGACGCCGAGCAAGAAGCTGTTCCCGAACGGTTTGCAGGCGGTCATCGACCACATCCACGCGAACGGCCAGAAGGTCGGGCTGTACACGATCCCGGGCATCGGCAAGTCGGTCATCGACGCGAAGCTGCCGATCTACGGTGCGCCGGGCTGCACGACCGCGGACCTGCCCGTGCAGCCGCTGCAGAAGGCCGACTACTGGGGTCTGGGGTACCGCATCGACTTCTCGAAGCCGTGCGCGCAGAAGTACGTCGACTCGATCGCGGACCTGTTCGGCTCCTGGGGCCTGGACTTCCTGAAGTTCGACAGCGTGACCCCGGGCTCCGGTATCAGCGACCTGTCGGTCGACGCGCGCGACGACGTGAAGGCGTGGTCGCAGGCGCTCGCCCGGCACAAGATCTGGCTCGAGTTGTCCTGGGCGCTGGACATCAACTACGCCGACACCTGGAAGCAGTACGCGAACGGCTGGCGGATCGAGTGGGACGTCGAGTGCTACTGCACCGGCACCGCACTGACCGCGTGGCCGAACATCAACCGGTTGTTCCCGAAGCTCGCCGACTGGTGGCGGCACGCGGGTCCGGGCGGCTGGAACGACCTCGACTCGCTCGACGTCGGCAACGGCCAGATGGACGGTCTCACCAAGGACGAACGGCGGACGGCGGCAACGCTGTGGGCGGTGTCTGCGGCGCCGCTGTACATCGGCAACGACATGACCAAGCTCGACGCGTACGGTCTCGAACTGCTCACCAACCCCGAGGTGATCGCGGTCGACCAGGCCGGCCGCCCCGCGCATCCGGTCTCCACGAAGACCAATCGCCAGGTGTGGTTCGCGCTGAACCCGGACAGCTCGTACACCGTTGCCTTGTTCAATCTCGGTCAGACCGACGCCGACATGACGGTGAACTTCGCGGACCTCGGACTGAACGGTTCTGCGAAGGTGCGTGATCTGTGGGCGCGCAAGGACATCGGCACGTACGCGTCGAGCTTCACCGCTGCCGACGTACCGGTCCACGGTGTCCGGCTGCTGAAGGTCACGCCGCAGAAGGGCGCTGCGATCAGCGTCAACGACGACGATTTGAGGATCTCGTACGACGGTGCGTGGGAGCGCAACAACAACTACGAGGTGCCGGCGGTCTCCCAGGCCTTGACGGTCGGCGTGACGGACTCGGCGGCGAAGTCGGCCGCGACAGCGGCCGACCTGCCGACGCGCACGGTCGAGGTGAACAACAACAACTCCGGGATCGTCTACACCGGCAACTGGAACTACAGCTCCGGGCGTGGTCTTGGCGACTACCAGGACGACGTCCAGTGGACCGAGGGGAACGGCGACTCGTTCTCGTACCAGTTCGTCGGGACCGGGGTCGACTACGTGACCGAGACCGATCCGGGTCAAGGTGACGTGGACATCTACATCGACGGTCAGCTCAAGCAAACCGTGAGTACGTATCTGGATCCGGCGCAAGGACACAACAAACCGCAGCAGGTCGTGTACAGCATCTCGGACCTGCCGAACGGCACGCACACGATCCGCGGCGTGAAGAAGTCCGGCCAGTTCATGCTGCTGGACAAGCTGAACATCCGCCAGGAGAGCCTGCTGAACCCGGACACCGTCGCGTTCGACAAGAGCGCGCCGGCCGATGTCGACGTCACGCTCGGCCGGGATCCGGGGGAGTTGGACGGCATCGCGCACGCGGGGCAGGACCTGGTGAAGGGCACCGACTACACCGTCGACGGGAACGTCGTCACGATCAGCAAGGCGTACCTCGCGACGCTGCCGGCCGGGAACGCGTCGCTCGACGTACGGTTCCGTGGCGACTATCGCGACGACATCCACGCCACCAAGGCCGACGGCGCCGCGGTCGGGTTCACGTTCACCGGGACAGGGGTCGAGTGGAGCACCGCGCTCGCACCCGACCAGGGCGACGCCGACGTGTACGTCGACGGCACGCTGGTACGCCGGGTGAACCTGCACAACGACGTCCGCGTCACGAACCGGACGGTCTTCACCGCGACCGGCCTGAAGAACGGCCAACACGTCGTACGCATCGTCAAGGTGAACGGAGACATCCTCCGCAACGACACCATCCGCTACACGACCGCGAAGTAGCCCCCAGGGAACAACCAGGGGAGGCCCGGCAACAGCTCGCGAGCCAAGCGAGGGGCCACCCTGGTTGTTCCCTGAGTCACACGGCTCTGACTGACTGATCAGTCAGTCACTTGTTAACCTTGCCGGGGGGATCGAGCGCGCATCCCTGACGATCGAGCGAGGTGCCGCCTATGTCTTTGAGTGACCTGACCATCCCGCGCCGCCGGGGCCGCCGCCGGGAGGATTCCCGGCTTGCCGAGCACGTCGATCGGCTGGGCGAGGAGCACCCGCCGATCGAGCTCGGCAGCGTGGACTACACGATGCGGAAGCCCGGTCTGCTGGCCGACCGCTTCGGGCCCGTGCTGGCCTACATGACCCGGGTCGAGCTCGAGGTCGAGCGCAACGTGCTCGAGCTCAACATCCTGCTGCCCGATCCACCCGAGGTCGACAAGCACTTCTACGCGGATGTGTGGATGCCGCAGGAGACCCGCCACGGGCAGATCCTCGACAAGCTGCAGGACCTGCTCGGCGTGCATCCCCACGAGCCGAACCTGGACGAGGTCTCGTTCAGCCTGAAGCTGCTCGGGGCGCTCGGGCGGATGCCGGGCGTGCAGGACATCAGCCGGATGCTCTACTACCTGACCGGTCTGGCCACCGAGCGTTCCGCGGTCCTTGCCTACAACAAGTTGCACGCCGGGCTGGTCGAGCTCGGCGAGCGGGCGATCGCGGCCACCGTGATCGCACCGATCCGCCGCCAGGAGCCGGGCCACTTCGCGTACTACCAGATGGCCGCGCAGGAGCTGTGGAACCAGCTGTCGGGCTGGCAGAAGTGGCTGACGCGCGGGCTGCGGAAGCGTACCTTCGAAGTGGTCGGTGCCTACAACAAGCGTCAGGTCGCCGACTTCGGGGACGTGATGGAAGCGCTGAGGATGAGCGACGGCGGCGAGGCCGAGCTGCGCGACTACGCGCGCAAGGTCGGTCGGGCCGAGCACGAGCTGCTGTGGGCATATCGCCGTGGTCTGCGGGTACCGGACTACGTCTTCAAGTCCCTGAAGCGGGCCGCCGTGCTCGCTGCCGAGCGGAAAGGCGAGGTCTGGCCCGCCCCCACAGCTTCATGACTGCTCACGCGCATCACCACGGCACCCGCGCGACCAAACGGCAGGTCATCGTCGAGACCGCCGAGCGGCTGTTCGCGGAGCACGGGTACGACGCCACGTCCACGGCACGGATCGCGGCCGAGGCCGGCGTGCCGTCCGGGCTGGTGTTCTACCACTTCGCGACCAAGCTGGACCTGCTGCTCGCGGTCGTGCAGGAGCGCCCGGCGCCCAGCGAGGTACTGCGATCCGCTGCCCGCAGCCGTACCGTCCGGGGACGGCTGCGGGCGATCGTCACGGCGATCGCGAAGGAGCTGGAGAACGACCGCGCGGCCCGGATCATCGTGTTCCGGGAGGCGCCCGGGCATCCGGAGATCGCGTCGCGGGCAGCAGAGTTGTTCGCGGGCGCGACGCGGACCGTGGCCGAGCTGCTGGCCGGCGCCGAGGACGTGGTCGCGGAGCCGGCCCGGATCCAGGCAGCGGCGGAGCTGGTGGTGAGCCGGGTGTTCCTGGACACCGTCGCCCTCGGCCAGGTGGAGACCGCCGCCAAGCGGCATGCGGCGATGATCGACCTGATCGCCGAGTCCCTGCGCACCCCGGTCAGGCCCAGGGGTCGAACGGGATCCCGGACGGCCGGGACGCGTTGAGCAGGTTGCGGAACCGGTCGCCGGAGTCGGTGATCTTGATCGTGGCGGAGCCGAAGTCTGCGGTCATCAGCGTGTCGCGCAACGTCGTACTGGGGTAGCCGTTCCAGTCGACCAGCGGCGGGTAGCGCCAGTCGTGGTAGTGGTTCTCGGGCGGTTCGTCGTTGCTGTTGGCGAGCCGGAAGAAGTGCGTGCTCGCCCCGTCCTTGTGGTAGACGACCTTCGGGTGCGAGCCGTCGAAGCGGACCTGGGAGCGGGTGTAGGTGACCTGGCTCGAGTGCTGGGTGGTGGTCACGTACTCGACCTGGTTCGTCGACTGGTTGACCCAGGCGATGACGTGCTCCCAGTCGTGGCGGTGACCTCCGAGGCTGCTGCCCGGTAGCGCCTGGTCCTTCTCGAAGTAGCTTGCGTACACGATCGCGCACCAGCCGTTGTTGCACTTGGAGCGGGCGTAGGTCTGGGAGTTGTCGAGGTCGTACGCCGGCGAGGACGACTGCTCGTACCCGCCGGCGTTCTGCGGGAGGTGCGGCGGTGGAACGGCGTACGCCATCGCGGCCGAGGTGATCGTCAGGGCGGCGGTTCCGAGTACGACGCCGAGGGTCCGGCGGAACCTGTACCGGGGCGGGGCGGAGTCCTGCATGGGTGCTCCTTATTTCAGGGCGGAAAGGAACCCCACGACAATGACAGACCGCGACCACCGATGCCTATATGTCACGTGCCTACATGCCGTGGCCGGATGCGGGTACTCGGTGGGGCGTGGAGGTGGCAGAGATGAGCGAGAAGGAACCGCTGGGGCTGGTGCGGCTGAGCGACACCGATCTCACCGTCGCGAACAGCAAGGACGACGTTCGCGGGCTGACCGTGGTCGATTCCGACGGGGAGGAGATCGGCAAGGTCGGCGCACTGTTCGTCGACGCTGACGAGCGCCGGGTCCGCCTGCTGGACGTCGAGTCCGGCGGCCTGCTGGGCCTCGGCGCCGAACACCGGCTGATCCCGGTGGACGCCGTCGTGCGGGTCTCCGAGGACCAGGTGACGATCGGCCGCACCCGCGCCGAGATCGCCAAGGCTCCCGGCTACGACCCCGATCTGGAAGAACTGCAACCTGCCGACGACCTGAACGATCTGTACGGCTACTACGGCATGACCCCGTTCTGGGTGCCCGGCTATCGCTACCCCGGCTATCCCTTCCGCGGACAGTGACAGCACACCCCGTGGACCGGAGGCGGCGCAGAATGGACAGGTGCGGTTTCGGGTTCTGGGGTCGGTTCGGGCGCTGAGGGGGGACGCGGATGTCGCGATCCCCGGCGAACGCGTCCGTACTCTCCTGGCCGCGCTTCTGCTACGTCCGGGACAGCTCGTTGGCTCGGACACGCTCTTGTACGACGTGTGGGGCGAAGAGCTCCCGTCCAACCCGCGGTCCGCGCTGCAGGCCGCTGTCTCGCGACTGCGGTCGGCTCTGCGGGTCGAACTGCATCACGAACCCGGCGGCTACCGGATCGACCTGCAGGGCCATGAGCTCGATCTCGTGAAGTTCCGCGACAACCTGACCGCGGCGGCCGATGCCGCTCCGGAGCGCCGGGTCGAGCTGCTGACGGACGCGTTGCGTTGGCACGAGGGCGACGTACTGCGGGGTGCCTCGACGGGGACGCTGGCGCAGCGGTTCGGTCCGGGGCTGCGCGACGAATGGCTGGCGGCCCGAGAACAGCGGGCCGAGGCGAGGTTGCAGCTCGGTCAGGTGGACGATGCCCTGGCAGAGCTGACAGCCATCACGACGGACAGTCCACTGCGCGAGCAGGCCTGGTCGTTGCTGCTGAAGGGGCTGCATCAGGCGGGACGGCCGGCCGAGGCGCTGGCGGCGTACGACAAGGTTCGGGGTCTGCTCGCGGAGGAGCTCGGCACGGGGCCGTCGCCCGGGCTGCGCGACCTGCACCAAGTCGTGCTGGCGGCAGATCGGGCAGCGGCGTGGACCGTGCGGACGCGGCTGCCGTTGCCGGTGTCGGGATTCATCGGGCGGGACGACGAGGTCGCCAAGGCGCTCGAACTGCTGACGCACGAGGACGGGCTGCCCGTGCTGGTCCTCTCGGGACTGGCAGGTGTCGGGAAGACCGCGCTGGCGGTGCGGATCGGGCACGCGGCGAAGGACCTGTTCACGGACGGGCAGTGGCTGGTCCGGTTGCGCGGTCGGCCGGTGGACGACGTACTCGTCGAGCTTCTCGGGTTCTGCGGGATCGCGTCGGACGCAGTACCTGGTGATACGCCGTCCCGGGTGGAGCTGTTCCGCGAGACGCTGGCGGGGCGCCGGGTGCTGCTGATCCTGGACGACGCGACGTCGGCAGCAGAGGTACAGGATGTGCTGCCGAACGGCGCCGGGTGCGCAGTGATCGTCACGAGCCGCCGGTCGCTGGGGGAGCTCGCCGTCACCGTGGGAGCGAGCGGGACAGTACTGCAGCCGCTGTCGGTCGTGGAGTCGACCGGATTCCTCCGTCGGACCTTGCCTGCAGCGGACAGTGCCTTGGTGCACGATCTCGCAGGCCTGTGTGCGGGCCTGCCTCTGGCCCTACGGGTCGCGGCCGCCGGCGCGCGGACGTTACCGGCAGGTCGGCTCACGTCGTACGTCGGCCGGCTGCGCACTGACCGCCTAGCGCAGCTGTCCCAATCGGTCGGCGGCCATGGAGTGCGCGCGTCGTTCGACCTCTCGTACGACGCCTTGCCGGACCGGTTGCGCCGTTTGTTCGCATTGCTCGGCGTACATCCGGGCGACGACTTCGGGCCCGGCGTAGCGGCCGCGCTGGTCGGAGCCGACCCTGCCACCGCGGCCACCGAACTCGACGAGCTCGCCGAGGCCGGCCTCCTGATCCGCACGGATCTGGACCGGTACACCCTCCATGACCTGGTACGCGAGTACGCCTCCGGCCTCCCCGTCGACGACGCTGAGCCGGCGGTACGACGGATGCTCGACTGGTACCTGTACTCCGCCGCGAGCGCGACGAAAGCCCTGCACGACCGGGACGTTTCGCGGCACCTGGACCCGATCACGCCCGGAGTACAACACGCGCGAGCGGCGTCCGAGCGGGACGCGTACGAGTGGTTCGACACCGAGTGGGACAACCTGACGTCGGTGGTGCTGTCCTGCCACAGCTGGCAGCTCGCGGGCGTCATCGCGCCGTACGTGCGGGACCGGCGTCGTTGGCAGGACCATCGAGACCTGTACCGCTTCGCCGTCGAGGCGGCGGATCGGCCCGACGGGAAGGTGTGGGTTCTCGGATGTCTCGGGAGCATGCAGCTGTACTGCCGGGATCATGCCGGAGCCAAGGACACGTTCCGCGCGATGCGCGAGCTGAGCCGGACGCTCCACGACCGCCAGGGCGAGGCGGACGCGGTCCGCGGCCTGGGGATGGTGTCGCACTGGCAGGACGATCATGGCGCCGCGGCCGAGCTCTACCGGTGTTCGTTGATCCTCGACACCGTGCCGCTGGGGCGGGCGCAAACGCTGAACAACCTCGCCGACTGCCTCTTCCGGCTCGATGCGCTCGACGCGGCCCAGGACGCGGCGACGGAGTCCGTGCGGACGTACCGGGAGATCGACAACCGGCAGGGCACTGCCCTCGCGGAGGGGACGCTCGCCGAGATCTGCCTCGTCAACGGCGACCTCGACGGCGCCTTGCGGCAGGTGACGCGGTGTCTGGTCATCGCCCGCGACCTCGGTGCGCTCGTGCTGGAGGCGGAGGCCACCGCGACGCTCGCCCTGGTGCACGAGGCCCAGGATGATCGCGAGCAGGCGCGCCACACCGCCCGTCGTGCCGTCGAACTCCTCCGCGGCACCGGCGCCAACCCGTTCGTGAACCGCGTCGCCCATCTCGTCTAGTGGCGCTCGCGCTGCATTACCCCGGGCTCCAGACATCGCGGCGGACATCGAGGCGGCCGACGAGGCGCAGTGTGCGGTCGGCGAGGTCTGAGATCGCGGAGTTGTCGAACCCGAACAGGGCCGAGCGGGTGCGGTTCTCCAATGGCGCGATCAGGTGCTCAGGCAGCTCACGCGTGCCGGTGAGGATGCCGAGGACCGAGCCGACGGTCGCCCCGTTGGAGTCGGTGTCCCACCCACTCATCACGACCCGGCCGACGCCGGTCAGGTAGTCGCCGTCCGACCACAGCAGCGCGGCCGCGACGATCGCCGCGTTGTTGATCGTGTGCACCCACGAGTAGTGCCCGTACCGCTCCTGGATGCCACGCAGCGCCTCCTCCCAGGCGGTCCCCGACGCATGCATGCCCAGGACGTCCCGGAGCGCCTCGGCCAACCGCGACTCCGGCGGTACGACGCGCGACGCGCGCTCGACCACCTCCCGCGGCGACGACGCGCTGAACGCGGCCGCAACGAGCCCGGCGGCCCACATCTCCCCGTAGATCCCGTTGCCGACATGCGACAGCGCCGCGTCCTGGTACGAGAGCCGCGCCGCGGCCCACGGATCGCCGACGTGTACGTACCCGAAGACGTCGCCGCGGATCTGCGCACCGATCCACTCGCGGTACGGATTCCGCCGTCGCGCCACGTCGGGCACCGTGAAGCCGTTGACCAGATTCAGGTACGCCGCGCGCTCCGCCGTGAATACCTGCCCGATCGGAAACAGCCGCGTCCACGCCGCGCCGACGTCGTCGGGCCGCAGACCGCTTCCGTGTGTCTCCAGCAGGTGCAGGGCGAGGATCGCGTAATCGATGTCGTCGTCGCGCGCCGAGCCCTTCACGTTCCCGCGGGTGGTCTCGGTCCAGCAGGCCGTGAGCTGGAATCCGTCCGGCATCGGATCGAGTACCGGCACGTAGTCGCGCAGGGGATAGGCGCCGGCCAGCGTCAGGTAGTCACGGATCCGCTCCGACGTCCAGTAGTCGCCCGACTCCACCGGCTTCCCCACGTTGCACCCTGCGATGCGCCCGAGCCAGGCGGCGTGGATCTTGTCGGCCAGCCCATCCACTCCGACCGCTTCGGGCAGCTCACCGAGCGTGTCCTCGATGTCCGCCAGGTCGTCCGGCTCGACGTACGACCATCCTGGCGCCCGGGTGGCGAGCGACATCCGGTCCACGAGCTCCAGCACCGCGTCCCGATCGCCCGGATCGGTCCGGTTGGCCTCGACCACCACGTCGTCGACGTCGTACCCGGTCTCGCGCCGCTGGCGAACCTCGTCGTACAGCAGGTTCACCGGCCGCATCGCGTCGTGGAACTGACTCGAATACCCCAGCCCCAGCTGCACCACGTCGTCTGCCACCGGGCCAGTTCATCATGTTTGGTTAGGGTCTGCGCATGGAGTTCGACGCCCTGCCCGCCGCCGCCTCGTGGACGCACACCGGCGCGCGAGTCGGATTCGAGGTTCTGTTCA
>DASXXB010000420.1:0-10522 GCA_036503355.1 Kribbella sp.
GGCCGGTCTGCTCGAGATGCGCGGAGCCACGGCGCCGCGCCTGCAGCTCGAGCTGATCTGCGCCAAGGTCCTCCTACCTGGTGCGGACGACTCCACCAACGGCATCCAGGCCCGCCTGGACCGCATGGAGCGCCGCCTGGCCATCGGAGCCACCCCCGAAGCAGCCCCCGGCACGCCAGGCCACGCACCCCCGGGAGCCGCCACACCAGGGCAATCAGGAGCCGCGGGTACGCCGGGCCATGCGCAGCCGGGCGCTAGCACGCCAGGGCAAACGGGAGCCGCTGGTACGCCGGGCTACGGGCAGCCGGGCGCTGGCACGCCGGGGCAAGCGGGAGCCGCGGGTGCGCCGGGCTACGCGGCGGCGCCGGACGCGCCTGGCGCAGGGCCCGCGGCAGACGCAGCCACCAGCAGAGCAGCCGCCCGAGCCGCCGCAACAGCTAACACCCGCCCAGCCCCCACCAGCACATCCCCAGGCGCCGCAGCCACACCCGCAAGGGATGAGCAGGCAACCAGTGCGTCTCCCGCCGAAGAGCAGACAGGACCTGCGTCAGCCAGCGATGCACCCGCAGGAGGTGCATCCGCGGCAGGTGCGTCCGCCGGTGATACGCGCGCTCTGGGTGCTCCTGCAGGCGATGTGTCCGGCGGCGGCGCATCCGAAGGCGTACCCGCCGGCGGTGTGGCTGCGAGTGGTGTAGGCGGTGCGGCTGGACAACGCCCGGGTGCTGGTGCGGATCAGACGGCCGGCTCTCAGGGCGTGGGTGGCTCTAGCGCGACCGGTGGCGCGCGGGCGGGTTCCGACGGCTCGGCCGGGTCGGTATCCGGTGGTGTTGGTGTAACCGGCGGTGGGGCTGGAGGACGTACGGGAGCTTGGGGGGATGAGACGGCTGCGCCGTCTGCGCCTCCTACGCCTTCTGCGCCTGCGCAGTCGGCGCCGTCCGCGGCTCAGGAGCAGCCGGCCCAAGAGGGCTCTGGTGGTGCTGCGGCGGCTGGGACTGTGGGGTTGGCGGATATTCGGCGGTTGTGGCCTGAGGTGTTGGAGGCCGTCAAGGCCAAGCGTCGGTTCGCCTGGATCATGTTGAGCCAGAACGCTCAGGTGATCGCGATTGATGGGCAGACGCTGACTCTTGGGCTGGTGAACGCCGGCGCGCGCGAGAGCTTCGCGCGGTCTGGGAGCGATGAGATTCTTCGCCAGGCGATGATCGACACCATCGGCATCAACCGGCGCGTCGAAGCAGTAGTCGACCCCTCAACAGACCCGGGCGCCGGAGGCGGCGCCGCCCCCAACCGCCCCGGCCCACAACCAGGCAACCCCGGTCCTCAACCAGGCGGCCCCGGTCCCCACCCAGGCGCACCCGGTCCTCAGCCGGGCGGTCCCGGGCCCCAGCTGGGCGGTCCCGGTCCCCAGTCCGGCGGCCATGGCGGACCCAGCGGTCAGAGTGGTCTCGGTGGTCCGGACAGTCAGGGTGGCCCCGGCCCTGGCAGCCGGCCAGAGGGGCCGGGCGCAGGTGGCCCGGCAGCGAGCGGTCCCGCGGCGAGCGGTGCTGCAGGGAGCGGTGCTGCAGAGAGCGGTGCTGGAGCGGGCGGTGCTAGAGCGGGTGGTGCTGGGGCGGGCGGTCCCGCAGCGGGCGGTACTGGGGCGGGCGGTGCTGGCGTCGGCGGGTCTGCGGCTGGTCTGGACGCGGATGTTCACAGGGCAGCTTCGGGTGTCGGCGGCTTGGGCGCAGGTGGAGCTGCTGCCGGCGGTCCTGGCGGTGATGCGTACGGCGCAGGGGGAACGGGCGCGGGTGCGGGTGTGGCCGATGGAGCTGGCGCGGGTACAGGTCTAGGTGCCGAAGCTGCTGCGGGTCGTACTGGGGCTTCTTGGGACCGGGCTTCGGGGGACGGGGCTCGGGTTGCGGTGGCTTTGGAGGAGCCTCCGGATTCTGAGTACGACATACCGCCGGAGGATCCTTGGGCGGATGGGCCGGCAGGGGGTCCGAACTCTGTAGCTGAATCTGGTGGCGGGACCTCGCGGCGGGCGGCTCGGCAAACGGCTCAGCAGGGCAGGCAGGGTGCGCAGTCCTCGGCTCAGTCTCCGGCGCAGTCCTCGGCTCAGTCCGGTGGGCAGGGGTCAGTGGGTGGAAGTAAGTGGCGGGCGGCTGAGGCGGCGGTGGCGGCTGAGCAGGCCCGGCAGGCGGCGGCTGCGGCTTCGGCGGCGCCTGAGGTGCCGTTGACGCCGGAGGAAGAGGCGGACGCGATCGGTGAGGACGACCAGGTTCTCGAGGACGACTCGCGGTCGCATACCGATCTGCTGATCGAGACGCTCGGCGCCCAGATCATCACCGAAGAGCCGAACTGAGGCGACCTCCACGATCCGCGCCCGCAGGTGTTCATCCCGAGGTCATCCCGAACTCATCCCGAGGTCGTCCACACGATCCCGAGTACCGTCACGGCGCCTGTCCACACTATCCACAGACCTGTGGATAAAGTTGTCCACAGGTCTGTGGACAACCGTGGGGAGACAGGGCGGTTTCCGGGGCTCACTGGGGTTGTCGGGGCGACCGGCTAGTGTTGAGTTCCCGGTGGTCGGCGACACGTCCCGCGCCGGGTCGAGGCACGAAGGCAAGACCGGATCAAGGCAGACAGGCAAGAGCAGTTCGGACGAGGAGATCGCAGTGTTCGACGGTGGCGGTGCTGGGGGCTTCGACATGTCCAACCTGCTCGCGCAGGCGCAGGCGATGCAGAGCCAGCTGATGGAAGCGCAGGCCGACCTGGAAGGTCAGGAGATCGAGGGATCGGCCGGTGGTGGTCTGGTGACCGCGCTGGTGTCCGGCACGGGCGAGCTGCTCAGCCTGGACATCAAGAAGGAGGCCGTCGATCCGGACGACACCGAGACGCTGGCCGACCTGATCGTCGCCGCGGTGCGCGATGCCTCGGAGAACGCGAAGCAGGCAGCTGCTGCCGCGATGGGTCCGCTGGCCGGTGGGCTGGGTGGGGCGTTCGGTGGTGAGGGTGGTTTCCCCGGGTTCGGTGGGGACGCGCCGTCGGCGCCGGCTGGATTTGCTCTGCCTGAGCCGCGGACGCCGCAGATCGAGCGAACCGATGAAGAAGACGAGAACGCCCCGAACACCCAGGACCGGGATGGAAATGCTGAGCCCGGCGGACCAGTCGGGCCGAGCGGGTCAGCCGGGGCCAGTGGCGCGGGCGGTGCTAGCGGCGCGGACGGCGCCGGTGGGGCTGGTGGCGCCGGTGGGGCGGGCGAGGTGCGGGGTGGTTCGGGTGGGGTCGGGTTTTTGAACCCGGGGAGCGGGGTCGGCGAGTCCGGCCAGAACCCGGTCTGACGTGTACGAGGGGGCCGTTCAGGATCTCATCGACGAGCTGGGGCGGTTGCCCGGCGTGGGGCCGAAGTCCGCGCAGCGGATCGCGTTCCACCTGCTCGCCGCCGACGAGACCGACGTACGGCGACTGGCGCACGTGCTGGTGCAGGTCAAGGAGAAGGTCAAGTTCTGCGAGATCTGCGGCAATGTCGCGGAGGACGTGCAGTGCCGGATCTGCCGGGACCCGCGGCGCGACCTGAGCCTGATCTGTGTGGTCGAAGAGGCCAAGGACGTGGTCGCGATCGAGCGCACCCGCGAGTTCCGCGGCCGGTACCACGTGCTCGGCGGCGCGATCTCGCCGATCGAGGGCATCGGGCCGGACGAGCTCCGGATCAAGGAGCTGCTCCAGCGGCTGGCCGGCGGTGAGGTGACCGAGATCATCCTGGCCACCGACCCGAACCTCGAAGGCGAGGCCACGGCGACGTACCTGAGCCGGATGCTGCGGCCCATGGGCTTGCGCGTCACCCGATTGGCTAGTGGACTTCCTGTAGGCGGTGATCTCGAGTACGCCGACGAGGTCACACTCGGACGGGCGTTTGAAGGGCGACGATCGATCGATGACTGAACCGACAGATATTGCGGAACGCGCTTTGGGTACCGAGAGCGAGGACCTGACCGAGTTCGCCGAGCAGATCGCCGACCAGGTCCGGAGCTTCCTGATCTCGGTGCGCGACATCGCCGCGCAGCCGGACGAGGACGGGGTCGACGAGGGCCTCGCCTCGCTGCCGTACCTGCTGCTCGAGGTGAGCCAGCTGCTGCTCGCCGGCGGCCGTCTCGGCGCGTTCGAGGACTTCGTGCCGGAGGAGCGCTTCGAGAGCGACGCCGGCCCGGACCCGGACCTGGACGCGATGCGGGACCGGCTCGCGGTGCTGTTCGAGGGCCTGGACGAGTACGCCGAGGTCTTCGACCCGTACGCCGCGCCGCCGGAGATCACCGTCAACCGGCTCTCCGACGACCTCACCGCGATCGCGACCGATCTGGTGCACGGCCTCGCGCACTATGAGGACGGCCGCGTCGTCGAGGCGCTGTGGTGGTGGCAGTTCTCGTACGTCTCCACGTGGGGTGCGGCCGCGAGCGCCGTACTGCGGGCCATCCAGTCGCTGATCGCGCACGACCGCCTGGAGCCGGCGCACGACGCGGAGACCGAGGCCACCGACCGCGAGCTGGTCGAGGTCGCGGAAGAGGCCGTCCAGCGCCGCTGACAGAAGTTATCCACAGCTTTCTCCAGACTGCCCTACGCGGGCGTCCGGGGTCTCTAGGGTGAGGCTTCGGCCACACTCGGGAGGGCATTGTGGAGCAACAGACGTCCGCGCGATTCCGAACGTCACACTGGCGTTCGGCGGTCGTCGCGCCGATCGCGACCGTGCTCGCGGTGGGGTTCGTGCCACGCGACCTCGACTTCAGCCGGTATCCGGTGCTGGTCGCGATCATCGACCTCATGTTCGTGTTGTTCCTGGTCGGTGCGGTGCGCGCGTGGATCGTCCTGGTCCGCGGCCGGACCGAGCTCCGGCTGACGGCTGACGGGGTGACGATGAAGCGCGGCAGGCGCGAGCTCAGCCTGCCGTGGGTCGCGGTCGGCAAGCTTCGGGTCGAGTGGAAGTCGAAGACCCCTTGGGTGGTCGCGTGGCTGGATTCGACGGTGGAGCCGGAGCAGGTTCCGGTTCCGCGTCGGAAGGACGGGGGCTACCGGGTGCTGCCGATCGGTCGTGGCCGGTCGATGAAGCGACGACTGCGACAGCTCGGAGAGTTCCGCGCCGCGAGCATGGCGTACAACGGCCGCTACATCGATGTGGCTGCACCGGGGCAGTCCGGTTGAATGGCGGGGTGTCTGTTCATGAGGTTGTTCGGCGGTTGCCTGAGCCGGGGGTCGTACGGCGGGTGAGTCGGGCGCTGGCGGTGCTGGACGTGGTGCTGAACGACAGCGAGGACATCCTCAACTTCTACGCGTTCGATGCGCGCTGGTCGGATACCGAAGAGGCCGCCTTGATGCGGGACGGTTCCGGGAACGAGTACTCGATCGTGTTCTCGCCGGCCGGGGTGTTCGCGTACGGGTTCGATCACGAGTCGCCGATGTCGCCGTGGGGCAACGGGATGACCCTCTGGCCGGGACTGATCGACGGCGTACCGGACGTCTTCCATGAAGCGCGGGACGACCCCGCGTTCGCGGACACGCCCGGGGTGCCACGGGCGACGGTGTGTTTCTGGCGTACGACGGAGGACACGGCCTGGCGGTGTGGGCCTGTGCAGAACGCCGATCGCGACGGCGCGGACCGGCTCTTCGAACTGGTGGCCGACGGACGGCCCGAGGCGTACCTGACGTTCGCCGAGGAGTACTACGGGGTCGCGCTGGACCTGGAGGCGGTCCGGCATGTGTACGCGCTGATGCCGTTGACGGAGTACGTCGTCACGTCGCTCAACCGCGAGCGGCGTCTCGGCGATCTCAAGGACAGCATCGCGGAGATCGGGTACCCGCGGTCCTGAGGCGCGTCAGTCGGGAAGCATCGGCATCTCCAGTCCCTGCTTCTTCCCGAGCAGGATGCCCCGGGTGATGGCGTCGGTACCGAACTTGTCCTTGACCTGGTCGAGGGCGGAGTCGAGCTCGTTGTTGGCTGCCTTGTCGAACGGTAGGGCCAACTGCAGGGCGGCCTCGTTCTCCAGGTTGCCGACCGAGATGCCGATCATCGTGAGGCCCTGGGCGGAGATCAGCGGCTGCGCGGTTCGCAGCAGGGCGCGGGCGGTGATCAGGATCGCCCGCGTCTGATCCGTTGCCTGGGGCAACGTGTGGGACCGGGTCGCGCGGGTGAAATCGTCGAAGCGCAGCCGCAACGTCACGGTCCGGCCGGAGCGGCCCGCGGAACGCATCCGGCGGCTGACCCGGTCGACCAGCCCGGCGAGCACGGCGTCCAGTGTGGCCGGCGACTTCGGTGAACGTCCCAGTGCCCGTTGCGATCCGATCGACCGGCGCCGGCGGCCGACCTCGATCGGGCGTGGATCGCGGTTGTGGGCGAGGGCGTGCAGGTGCCGCCCGGACGCCCGCCCGAGCATCGCGATCAGCGCCGCCTCGGGCAGTATCGCGACGTCGCCGACCTTGGTCAGTCCGCGATTCCGCAGCTTCTCCGCGGTCACCTCGCCGACGCCCCACAATCGCGAAACGTCCAACGGATGCAGGAAGTCGAGCTCGCGGTCCGGCGCCACCTCGAGCAGGCCGTCTGGCTTCGCGACCCCGCTGGCCACCTTCGCCAGGAACTTCGTCCGCGCGACGCCGACGGTGATCGGCAGCCCGACCCGGGACATCACCTCGGCCCGCAAGCGGGTCGCGATCTCCACCGGCGTACCGCGGATCTTCCGAAGGCCGCCGACATCCAGGAAGGCCTCGTCGATCGACAGGCCCTCGACCAGCGGCGTGGTGTCCTCGAAGACCTTGAACACCGCCTTGCTGGCCTCGGAGTACGCCGACATGCGCGGCTCGACCACGATCGCGCCGGGGCAACGACTGCGGGCCTGGGCGCCGTTCATCGCGGTGCGCACGCCGTACGCCTTCGCCTCGTAGCTGCAGGCGAGCACCACGCCGGCGCCGACGATCACCGGGCGCCCGCGCAGGCGTGGGTCGTCGCGCTGCTCGACCGACGCGTAGAACGCGTCCAGATCGGCATGCAGGATCGTCGCCGCCCGCTGCTCGGACACGAACATATGTTCGCATAACCAGCCGACAATTCCGCGCCGAACGGAGAAAAGGCACGGATAGGGAGAATTCCCGAGGCGGCGGACAGCGTTGTCAGGAAAGAATGCCTGTTATGGACCTGTCGGCGTACCGCGATCTCTGGAAGACCCGTGGCGTGACCGCGCTGCTCGCCTCGGCGTTGATCGCGCGGCTGCCCGTGCTGGCGACGATGGTCCCGCTGGCGTTCCTGGCCAAGGACGCGGCCGGCAACTTCGGCTGGGCAGGTGTGGTGGCAGGTGCGTACTCCGTCGGTACGGCGGTCGCCAGCGTGGTCTGGTCCCGGATGGCCGACCGGAAGGGTGCCCGGCGGGTCGTGATCGGCACCGGCATGGCCTGGGGTGTCTGGATGGCAGTGCTCGCCCTGCTGCCCTACAGCTGGTACCGGGTGCTCCCGGTTGCGGCCGCACTGGCTGGTGCGTTCGTCGCGCCGGTCACGTCCGCGCTGCGCGCCAATTGGCCGCGGCTGGTCCACGGCTCCCGTCTGCGTGCCGTCTACTCACTGGACGCCACAGCGCAGGAGTTGCTGTTCGTCTTCGGGCCGATGACCGGCGCAGTCATGGTCAGCTTCGCGAGTCCACGGGCCGGTCTGCTGGCCTGTGCGGTCACGGCGGCGGCAGCGATCTGGTGGTTCGGGCTGAACCAGCAGAGCGGCGTACCGCACGACGAGACCGCAGGGCCGCGTCCTACGGCCTGGCAACTGATCTTCCATCCGCACCGTACGGCGATCTTGTTCGCCTGGGCGTGTCTGGTGATGGGATTCGCGTCGATGTCGCTCGGCATGGTCGCCGTTGCGGACGAGCACGGGAACCGGCTGATCGCCGGCGTCCTCGAGACCGTCGCGGCCGTCGGCAGCGTGACCGGTGGCGTGATCAACGGTGCACTGCCCGGCGGTCGCTCCTCGGCCGTCTGGCGGCGGATGCTGTTGTTCTCCGGGCTGGTCGCCGCCTGCATCTTCGCGACGTCGTCCGTGGTCGCGCTGGCGATCGGGATGTTCGCCGCCGGCTGCATGATCGCTCCGACGGTCGCGGCGCTCTACGAACGCATCGGCGCGCTCACGCCGACGTCCGCGCACACCGAGATCTTCGGGTGGACGCAGAGCGGCGGCATGGTCGGCTCGGCCGTTGGGTCCGCCGTCGCCGGTGCGGCGGTCGAAGCCGGAGGCGTTCGCTACGCGTGGGTCCTGACCACGGGCCTCGCCGTACTGGCGACCCTGTCCCTGCTTCGGGTGCCGCCCCACCGGCCGCTCGAGATGAGCGCTGTCGAGGGTACGGCGGTCGTGGCGTAGCGGACGCGGTAGCTCGCCTCGAGTACGCCGCCGTCGCGCGCGCACATCGAGATCAGCCGGAGCTGACGACGGTCCAGGAACGTGCCTCGGCCGGCGGCGACGGGGTGGATCAGCAGCGAGACCTCGTCCACCAGGCGCCATCTGAGCAGCGAGCGGACCAGCGTCAGGCTGCCGATCACCTGCAGGTCCTCGCCCGGCACGGCCTTCAGGGCGCTGAGGATCCGGCGGGTCTCACCCTGCAGGATCTCGGTGCCGGGGCGTGCCGTCACGGGCCGGGAGCCGACCACGAGGTTCCGGGTGTGCTCGAGTCCGCCGAGCGAACCGGCGTACCGCTCGAAGGTCCGCCGGCCGAACAGCACGGTCCCGTTCGAGGGCATCAGCTGACCCAATGCCCGCCGGGACAGCCACTGCTCCGGCCGCTCGACGATGCCGTCCTCGGACATGCACAGCCTGGCCACGATGTTCCGCATATCAAGCCAGATGTACGGAACAACCCAAAAGGTTGCATCAGGACCGGCGGCCGCGGTGCAGCTCGGTCTCCAGGGCGTCGAGCCGATTGATCCAGAACTTGCGGTACCGGTCCAGCCAGGTATCGATCTCGCGCAGCGGCTCCGGGGCGACGGCGTACAGCCGCCGCGTGCCGTCGATCGTCACGGTCGCGAAGCCGTTGTCCCGCAGCACCTTCAGGTGCTGGGAGACGGCCGGCTGGCTGATGCCGAACTCCGCGCCGATCGTGCCGGCGATGCTTCCGGCCGGCAGCTCGCCCTCGGCGAGCAGCTCCAGGATCCGGCGCCGGACCGGGTCGCCGAGGATGTCGAACGCGTGCACCCGGCAAGTATTTCAGTGATGGCTTATATGGACAAGAGGGCCGGACCAGGGGACCGGGTGCTGGTCAGCCGGTAGGCAACGGCGAGGTCACGGCTAGAATGAGGCGATCGACTACGCCTGGTGCAACGCCGCACGGCGTACCGCAACCAGTGGTTTGAGGAGCACACCTGTGGGACGCGTCGTACACAAGTACGGCGGTTCTTCGGTCGCCGACGCCGATTGCATCAAGCGCGTGGCCCAACGGATCGTCGCGACGAAGAAGGCCGGGAACGACGTGGTGGTCGTCATCTCAGCGATGGGCGACACCACCGACGAACTGATGGACCTGGCCCAGCAGGTCTCACCGCTGCCCCCGCCGCGCGAGCTCGACATGCTGCTCACCTCGGGTGAGCGGATCTCGGCCGCGCTGCTGGCGATGGCGATCGCGAACCTGGGCTACGAGGCACGCAGCTTCACCGGCTCGCAGGCCGGCGTGATCACCACGTCCGCCCACGGCAACGCGCGGATCATCGACATCACGCCGGGTCGGATCGAGGAAGCGCTGAACGAGGGCCACATCGCGATCGTGGCCGGGTTCCAGGGCGTCGCCCAGGACACCAAGGACATCACCACGATGGGCCGCGGTGCCTCCGACACCACGGCGGTCGCGCTGGCCGCCGCGCTCGAGGCGCAGTACTGCGAGATCTACACCGACGTGGACGGCATCTTCACCGCGGACCCGCGGATCGTGCCGGCCGCGAAGCAGATCCCGAAGATCTCCTACGAGGAGATGCTCGAGATGGCCGCCTGCGGCGCGAAGGTGCTGCACCTGCGCTGCGTAGAGTACGCGCGGCGCTACAACGTCCCCGTCCACGTGCGTTCCTCCTTCTCACAGAAGGAAGGCACCTGGGTCGTCGATGCGAAGGAACTGGATCAGATGGAACAGGCGATCATCTCCGGCGTGGTGCAGGACCGCGGCGAGGCCAAGATCACAGTCGTCGGCGTCCCCGACAAGCCCGGTGAGGCCGCCCGGATCTTCGAGACGGTCGCCGGTGCGGACACCAACATCGACATGATCGTGCAGAACGTGTCCGCGGTGGCCACGAACCGTACCGACATCTCGTTCACGCTGCCGCGTGCCGACGGCGCCCGGGCGATGTCCGCGCTGGCCCGGATGAAGGACGAGGTCGGCTACGAGCAGTTGCTGTACGACGACCAGATCGGCAAGGTCTCGGTCGTGGGGGTCGGAATGCGCTCGCACCCGGGCGTGTCCGCGAAGTTCTTCTCCGCGCTCGCCGACGCCGGCGTGAACATCGAGATGATCTCCACCTCGGAGATCCGGATCTCGGTGGT
>DASXXB010000421.1:0-3873 GCA_036503355.1 Kribbella sp.
GTCGACGACACCGGAGACCGCACCCAAGCGCGGCAGCCGCCTGCCCCGGCTGGCGCGTCGCGCGCAACTGCTCGAGGCGGCCCAGGAAGTCTTTGTCGCGAACGGGTACCACGCCGCCGCGATGGACGACATCGCCGACCGTGCCGGCGTGTCCAAGCCTGTCCTCTACCAGCACTTCCCCGGCAAGCTCGAGCTGTACCTCGCGCTGCTGGACTCCTCCTGCGACGCGATCGTCGCCTCCGTGCAGGACGCCCTGAAGTCGACGGAGGACAACAAGCTCCGGGTCGCGGCGACCATGCACGCGTTCTACGACTACGTGGCCAACGCGCAGGGCGCCTTCCGGCTGGTCTTCGAGTCCGATCTGACCAACGAGCCGGCCGTCCGGGAGCGCGTCGACCGGGTCACCCACGCGTGCGCCGAGGCGGTCTCCGAGGTGATCAGCGCCGACGCCGGCCTGAGCCGTGAGCAGTCGATGGTGCTGGCGGTCAGCCTGGTCGGAATGGCCCAGGTCAGCGCCCGGTACTGGCTGGGCGCCGGCAACCCGTCGCTCCCGCAGGAACACGCCGCCGACCTGGTCGCCTCCCTGGCCTGGCGCGGCATCCGCGGTTTCCCCCGCACCGACGGCTGACGCAGCCCAGGTTCTGCTCTCGGCGGACGGGTGCGAGCCGCGGACAAGCACCGGATAGGCTCGAAGCGTCACCGGCGAGAGCCGCCGGTCGGAGCGTGCCCGGAGGGTTTCGTGGAGGTCAAGATCGGCGTACAGCACGCCAATCGTGAATTGGTTCTGGAGAGCGACCAGAGCCCGGAAGAGGTCCAGCAGCTGGTCGCCGACGCGCTCAGCGGGAAGACCGGTCTGCTCCAGCTGACCGACGACAAGGGCCGCCGGGTGCTGGTGCCGGCCGATCGGCTCGCGTACGTCGAGATCGGTGAGGTTTCGGCACGCAAGGTCGGCTTCGGCGCGATCTGATCGCATTCCGGACACAGTCGCGCGTGTCCGGGTTGCAGCGAGGCGTCCAGGGGGCACGATTGCGGTGAGACCTGCGTCAGGAGTGGTCTGGTTGTCACGGGGCACCGGACCAGGCGCAGGCACCACCCCTCTCGAGGAGGAAATCGTGGGTTACTGGATCTGGATGATCATCGTCAGCCTCATCGCGGGCATCATCTTCGGGCCGCTGGCCCGGTTGGTGCTCCCCGGCAAGCAGAACATCAGCCTCGGCTGGACCATCCTGGGCGGCGGCATCGGCGCCTTCATCGGTGGTCTGATCGCCTACTTCCTCGGCGTCAAGGACACCTCCGGCCCGGACTGGATCCAGTACCTGATCCAGATCATCTGCGCCGCGATCGTCGTCGCGATCATCTCCGCGCGAAACAACAGCAGCGCAAAAACCGCCTGAGCCGAGGGAGCAACCAAACGGCCGCCGCCCCACTGGGGCAGGCGGCCGTTGCCATGCCGGTTGGTCTGGGGGTCAGGCCTGCATGCCGAGGGCGGTCATCCGGGCGGTGTGAGCCTCGGTGAGGCGGGTGAACATCCGGCCGATGGCGGCCAGGTCGAGACCGGGGCGGTCCACGCTGCCGGCCAGCAGCGCGGCCAGCGAGTCCCGGTCGGCGGCGATCCGCTGCGCCTGGCTGAGCGCCTCACCGACCAGCCGGCGGCCCCACAGCGCCAGCCGGCCGCCGAGCTTCGGGTCCTCGTCGATCGCGGCCCGGACCCGGTCCACGACGAACTCGGCCTGGCCGGAGTCCGCGAACACCTCCAGCACCAGCGCGCGGGTCTCCGCGTCCACGAACGACGCGATCTCCCGGTAGAAGTCGTTGGCCAGCCCGTCACCGACGTAGGCCTTGACCAGGCCTTCGAGCCAGTCCGAGGGGGCGGTGTGGTCGTGGAACGCGTCCAGCGGCGTGACGAACGGCCGCATCGCGTCCATCGGGTCCACGCCGAGCTGCACGAGCCGGTCGCGGAGCCGCTGGAAGTGGCCGAACTCGGTGGTCGCCAGCGCCGCCAGTTCCGCCTTGTCGTCCAGCGTCGGCGCCAGCTTGGCGTCCTCCGCCATCCGCTCGAACGCCGTCAGCTCGCCGTACGCGAGCACACCCAGCAGATCCACCGCCGCGGCCCGGTAGGCGGGATCATCAAAGGCCGTCTGCTCCATGCGGGGCACCCTATCTGCCCGCGAGTGTGACGGTCGTTACCCCGTCCGGGAGTGGCGCATGCCACACGAAGCGGCGTTGACAGCTGCTGCGGTTACACTGGAGAGCGATTCGCCGGTGACGCGCCCAGATGGGCAAGCTGGTGCGAGGTGCTTGCACAGTGTCCCCGCGCCTCACGATCGGGGCTCTCATGCCCCAGGCGCCCGGCCACTGAGCAACTGTCCGCACAAGCATGTGAGAGGCGATCAGCCTGACCACCTTCCGAGAGCTCGGGGTGCTCCCCGAGATCTGTGACGCGCTCGACCGCGTCAACATCATCGAACCGTTCCCGATCCAGGAGATGACTCTCCCGGTGGCCCTGATGGGCACCGACCTGATCGGGCAAGCCCGTACCGGCACCGGCAAGACGCTCGGCTTCGGCATCCCGCTGCTGCAGCGCACCATCTCCCCCGGCGAGGCTGACTACGAGGAGCTCGCCGCCCCGGGCAAGCCGCAGGCGCTGGTCGTCACCCCGACCCGTGAGCTGACCATCCAGGTCGCCAAGGACCTGGTGACCGCCTCCGCGGTGCGCTCCGTGCGGATCCTGACCATCTACGGCGGCGTCGCGTACGAGCCGCAGCTGGACGCCCTGAAGAGCGGTGTCGACGTCGTCGTCGGTACGCCGGGCCGCCTGCTGGACCTGGCCAACCGCGGCGTTCTCGACCTCAGCCACATCAAGGTCCTGGTCCTCGACGAGGCCGACGAGATGCTCGACCTGGGCTTCCTGCCCGACGTCGAGCGGATCCTGCGCAAGACCCCCGAACTGCGCCAGACGATGTTGTTCTCGGCAACCATGCCGTCCGCGGTGATCGGGCTCGCCCGCACCCACATGCGGCATCCGCTGAACATCCGGGCGGAGTCCCACGAGGACACCCAGATGGTGCCGACCACGGCCCAGTTCGTCTACCGGGCGCACGATCTGGACAAGCCCGAGGTGGTGGCCCGGATCCTGCAGGCCGAGGACCGCGGCCGGGTGATGATCTTCTGCCGGACCAAGCGCGAGGCGTCCCGGCTGACTGACGACCTGGTCGACCGCGGGTTCAAGGCAGCCGCGATCCACGGCGACCTGAACCAGCAGGCGCGGGAGCGGGCGCTGACCCGGTTCCGTGGCGACAAGATCGACGTACTGATCTGCACCGACGTCGCGGCCCGCGGCATCGACGTCGAGGGCGTCACGCACGTCATCAACAACACCTGCCCCGAGGACGAGAAGGCCTACATCCACCGGATCGGCCGGACCGGGCGCGCGGGGGCCAGCGGTATCGCCGTCACCTTCGTCGACTGGCCGGACCTGACCCGGTGGAAGGTGATCAACAAGGCGCTCGACCTGCCGTACGACGAGCCGCAGGAGATCTACTCCACCTCTCCGGAGCTGTACCACGACCTCGGCATCCCGTCGGAGGCCAAGGGCCGGATCCGGGCGGCGCGCGAGCAGAAGGACACCCGGGATGCACGCGAGCCCCGGGCCCGGCGGGAGCGGTCCGAGAGCGAAGGCGATGGCGAGCGTCCCGCGCGGAAGCGGAGCCGGAACCGGACCCGCAAGCGCACCCGCGCCGGGCAGCCGGTCGAGGAGCTCGCGGACGTGACCACGAAGACCGAAGTACCGGCGACTGTGTCCGAGGACGCGACGTCCGAGGAGGCGCCGGCGCGCAAGCCGCGCAAGCGCACCCGCAAGACAGCCGAGACCAA
>DASXXB010000422.1:0-10481 GCA_036503355.1 Kribbella sp.
TCGCGCCTCGTCGAAGCCGGCGCGGATCCGTCCCGCTTCGGCTGGGCCAGCATCCAGGCCGACGGCGGCCTCGACGCCGTCGGTACCAAGGTGAAGGACTGGTTCAGCAGCTTCGACCTGCCGGCGCCGGCCGGGCAGTCCGGTGATCTCGGAGCGCTCACCATCGGGCTCGAGGCCCGCGGTCCGTTCTCGGACGAGACCGCCGAGGCGCTGGCGCTGATCGGCCGCGAGATCGTCGGCTCCGGCGGATCCGTCGTACTGTCGTCTCGTGGCGCGTTGCTCGCACACGACGGATTCCGTACGGCGGCGTTCGGGTCGGCGGACCCGGTCGGGCCGACGGTCGCGCACGGGCAGCGGCTCGCGGCGCCGGGATGGCACGTGATGCGGATGCCGGGGACGGACTGGATGGAGACCGCGACCGGGTTCGGCGCGACCGGTGTCCAGCAGATCCTCGCGCATGTCTCGGGCGGCACCCTGTCGGCGCAGCGGTTCGTCCCGGTCGTCGAGTTCAGCAACGACCCGGAGACCGTGGCGACGTACGGCGACGACCTGGACGCGGTCGCCAACGGTGACGCGGCCGAGCAGGCGCGGATCGGTCTGGACACGATCGCCGCCGTCGTCGGCCGCCGGCTCGTCCCGAAGGCGGTTGCCTCCGGCAACATAGGTTTCCAGATCACCCGTGGTCTGCTCGGTACGTCGATGTGAAAGGCCTGTCCATGCACTTGGTCCGTTATCTCTCCCCGGTCGACGGCCGCCCGGCCCTCGGCGTGCGCACCGGCGACACCGTGGCTCCACTCGAAGGGGTGAACACCTTCGCCGAACTGCTCCGGCTCCCTCTCGACGAGCTGAAGGCGACCGTCGCGAAGCTCGGCGGTGAGCTCCCGGCCGAAGGGCTCAAGTTCCTGCCGCCGCTCGACGGCCGGGGCGAGGTGTGGTGCGCGGGCGTGACGTACGAGCGGTCGCGCGGCGCCCGGATGGAGGAGAGCACCGAGCAGTCGGTCTACGACAAGATCTACACCGCCGACCGGCCCGAGTTGTTCCAGAAGGCGCCGGCCTGGCGGGTGGTGGTGGACGGCGAGCCGGTCGGTATCCGGTCCGACTCCGGTCACGACGTACCCGAGCCGGAGCTCGCGGTGGTGGCCAACAGCCACGGTGAGATCGTCGGCTTCACGGTCTGCAACGACATGAGCTCGCGCTCGATCGAGGGCGTGAACCCGCTGTACGTCCCGCAGGCGAAGCTGTTCGCCGGCGGCTGCGCGCTGGCGTCCGGGATCCGGCCTGCCTGGGAGATCGAGGACCCGAAGAATCTCGGCATCCGGCTGGTGATCGAGCGGGACGGCGCCGAGGTCTTCGCGGACACCACGACGACCGCGAAACTCGTGCGTGGGCTCCAGGACCTGATCGACGTCCTGTTCCTGCCGAACGACTTCCCGGACGGCGTGATCCTCGCGACCGGGACCGGGATCGTTCCGGAGCTGGACTTCGCGCTGGCCGAGGGCGACGTCATCACGATCACCATCGACGAGGTCGGCACGCTGACCAACACCGTCGCCACCGGCCGGGAGCCGTTCGCGTACCTGGCCACCGACAACCTGGAAGGAACGCGATGACCTCCGGCTCCACTCTCGATACCACTCCCGCTCAGCTCGAGCAGGCGTTGGCTGCGGCTGCTGCGGCGGCGCCCGCGTTCGGCGCTTCCGAACCCGCCGTACGGGCGGGCTGGATCAGAGCTGTCGCCGACGCACTGGATGCCGCCTCCGGCGAGCTCGTGCCGATCGCGATGCGCGAGTCGTCGCTGCCCGAGGCGCGGCTCACCGGCGAGGTCGCCCGCAGTACCGGGCAGCTGCGGATGTTCGCCGACGTCCTCGAAGAGGGGTCGCTCCTCGAGGTGGTCATCGACACGAACGATCCGCAGGCCAAGCCGGTCCCGCGGCCGGATCTTCGCCGCGTCCTCGTGCCGCTCGGCCCGGTGCTGGTATTTGCCGCCAGCAACTTCCCGTTCGCGTTCAGCGTTTGTGGCGGCGACACGGCATCCGCGCTCGCGGCTGGCTGCCCGGTGATCGTCAAGGCGCACCCGGGCCATCCGGAGCTGTCCGCGCGGACCGCCGAGGTGATGATCGAGGCCCTGAAGACCGCTGGCGCACCGGACGGGACCTTCGGTCTGATCGCCGGCTTCGACGTCGGAGTGACGGCTCTGAAGGACCCGCGGATCACCGCGGCCGGCTTCACCGGTTCGGTGCCGGCCGGCAAGGCGCTGCACGAGATCGCGGTGACCCGGCCGGAGCCGATCCCGTTCTACGGCGAGCTCGGCAGCCTGAACCCGGTGTTCGTCACGCAGGCCGCGATCGATGCCCGCGGCAAGGACATCGCCACCGGGTACGTCGGATCGTTCACGCTCGGCGTCGGCCAGTTCTGCACCAAGCCCGGTCTGCTCTTCCTGCCGTCCGGTCACGGTCTGCAGGAGGAGCTGGCTTCAGCTGTCGGCGGTGTTGGTGAAGCGAAGATGCTGAACGACCGGATCAAGGACGGCTTCAGTTCCGGCCTCGACCGTCTGGAGAAGGTCGACGGTGTCCGTGTCTGGTCGAGCGGGGCTGCCACTCTGCTCCAGACCACGGTCGCCGAGCTGCTCGCCCGCCGCGACGAGATCCTCGAGGAGTGCTTCGGGCCGGTCTCCATCGTCGTCGAGTACTCCTCGCTTGATGAGCTGCGCGCCGGCATCGAGGCCTTCGACGGCAACCTGACCGCGACACTGCATGCCGAGGAGTCGGACGCCGAGTTGGCGCGCGAGCTCCTGCCGCTGCTGACCGCGCGCGCCGGCCGCGTGCTGTGGAACGGCTGGCCGACCGGTGTGGCCGTGTCCTGGGCGCAGCATCACGGCGGCCCGTTCCCGTCGACCGTCGGCTCGATCCACACCAGCGTCGGCGTCACCGCGGCCCGCCGGTTCCAGCGCCCGGTCGCGTACCAGGACGCTCCGGATGCCGTGCTGCCCGACGTACTCAAGGACTCCAACCCGGCCGGAATCAGCCGCCGGATCAACGGAACCGTGACCACAGGTGAGGTGTCGCGATGACTGATGTGCCTCCGACCAACGACCCGGGCGAGGGTGACGTTCTGGCGGGTGAAGCGGCGCCGGCGGCGAGCGGGCGGCGGAGTTTCGACCACTGGTTCGGCGAGCACGGCCGGAACGGGTTCATCCACCGGTCCTGGATGAAGTCGCAGGGCTTCTCCGAGGAGGCGTTCGACGGGCGCCCGGTGATCGGCATCTGCAACACCTGGTCCGAGCTGACCCCGTGCAACGCCCACCTTCGCCGGCTGGCCGAATCGGTCAAGCGCGGCGTCTGGCAGGCGGGCGGGTTCCCGCTCGAGTTCCCGGTGATGTCGCTCGGCGAGACGCTGCTGCGGCCGACCGCGATGCTGTTCCGCAACCTGCTCAGCATGGACGTCGAGGAGTCGCTGCGCGGCAACCCGATCGACGGCGTCGTACTGCTGACCGGCTGCGACAAGACGACGCCCGGCTCGATCATGGGCGCCGCCAGCGTCGACCTGCCGACGGTCGTCGTCACCGGCGGTCCCATGTTGAACGGTAAATTCCGCGGCTGCGACATCGGTTCCGGTACGGCGGTCTGGCGTTTCACGCAGGACCTCAACGCCGGCCGGATGTCGGCGGAGGACTTCGCCGCGGCCGAGGCCGGGCAGTCCCGCAGCAACGGGCACTGCATGACGATGGGCACGGCGTCCACGATGGCGTGCATGGCCGAGTCGCTCGGCCTGCAGCTGACCGGCGGCGCAGCGATCCCCGCCGTCGACTCGCGCCGGTACGTGATCGCGCAGAAGTCCGGGCAGCGGATCGTCGAGATGGTGCGCGAGGACCTGAAGATCAGCGACATCCTGACCCGGGACGCGTTCGCGAACGCCGTCCGGGCGAACGCGGCGATCGGCGGCTCGACGAACTTCGTCATCCACCTGCTCGCGATCGCCGGCCGGGTCGGCGTCGACGTGACCCTCGACGACCTCGACGAGTGGGCGCGCGGCGTGCCGTGGCTGGTCGACCTGCAGCCGTCCGGCAAGTACCTGATGGAGGACTTCTATTACGCCGGCGGCCTGCCCGCGGTGCTGAAGGAGATCCTGCCGCTGCTCAAGACCGAGGCGATCACGGTCACCGGCAAGACGATCGGCGAGAACGTCGCGAACGCGGAGCGGATCGAGGCGGTCTATCCCGGCGCGGCGCCGGGGAGCCAGACGTACGCCGTGATCCGGCCGGTCGGCGATCCGCTCGGCAGTGGCGCGGGAACCGCCGTACTGAAGGGGAATCTCGCGCCCGACGGTGCGGTGATCAAGCAGTCGGCCGCGTCCGAGCGGCTGTCGCGGCACCGGGGGAAGGCGCTGGTGTTCAGCAGCATCGAGGAGTACGACGAGGCGGTCGAGGACCCGGATCTCGATGTCGACGAGGACACCGTGCTGGTGCTGCAGAACGCCGGGCCGCGCGGATATCCGGGGATGCCGGAGGTCGGCAACATGACGATCCCGCGGAAGCTCGCGGAGATCGGCGTCGACGACATGGTGCGGATCTCGGACGCGCGGATGAGCGGTACGGCGTACGGGACCGTCGTCCTGCATGTGACGCCGGAGGCGGCCGTCGGTGGGCCGCTGGCGTTGGTACGGACGGGGGACTGGATCGAGCTCGACGTACCGGCGCGGCGGCTACACCTCGACGTACCGGACGAGGAGCTGGAGAAGCGCCGCGCCGATTGGCAGCCACCGACACCACCAACCGACCGCGGCTGGGCCCGCTTGTACGTCGACCACGTAACCCAGGCCAACAAGGGCTGCGACCTCGACTTCCTGGTAGGCCGCACCGGCTCCGCCGTAGCCCGCCAGAGCCACTAATGCCCACCCCACCCCCACCCCCACCCAACGACGCCCCCACCTCGCCCGCCTCCTCGCCTGCCCCGAGTGGAGCGAGGGGTTCTTGGGGGTTGTTTGACGCTGTTCGGGGGTTGCGACCGTCCGGGACGCTTCCGCAGGTGACGCCGATTCGGCGGATTCTCACGGATTTGCCGGTGTCGGGTGATCCGTACGGCGACGCGCGGGCGGCGCTCGAACCGTTGCGCGGACGGATCGTCCCGGACGCCCGGATCGCGGTGACCGCCGGCAGTCGCGGGATCCACGATCTCGTGCCGGTGGTGAAGGCCGCCGTCGACTGGCTGCGCGACGCCGGCGCGGCGCCCTTCGTGATCCCGGCGATGGGCTCGCACGGCGGCGCCACCGCCGACGGCCAGCGGGAGATGCTCGAAGGACTGGGCATCACGCCCGAGACCGTTGGCTGCCCCATCGAAGCGACGATGGAGACCGTGGTCGTCGGCACACTGCCCGACGGCACCGAGATCCACCACGACGCGATCGCCGCGAAGGCGGACGGCGTACTGCTGGTGAACCGGGTCAAGCAGCACACCGACTTCCACGGCCCGATCGAGAGCGGGATCGCGAAGATCCTCGCGATCGGCCTCGGCAACCACGTCGGTGCCGCCTCGCTGCACGCCGGCGGCATCCCGTCGCTCGGCGCGAACATCGAGGCCGCCGCGCGCCTGATCATTGCCCAGGGCAAGATCCTCGGCGGGCTGGCGATCCTCGAGAACGCCCTCGAGCAGACCGCGTCTGTCGAGCTGCTCGAGTCCGACGGGATCGCATCCACAGCCGAGAACGCCTTGCTGCAAAGGGCGTCCAGCCTCCTCGGACGCCTGCCCTTCGACGAACTCGACGTACTCGTGATCGACGAGCTCGGCAAGGACAAGTCCGGCGCCGGGATGGACACCAACATCATCGGCCGCTGCTGGGTGCACGGCATCCCCGAGTTCGAGTCCCCGGACATCGCGGCGATCAGCGTCCACTCGCTGTCGCCGGCCTCGCACGGGAACGCCTCCGGTCTCGGTCTGGCCGACGTGATTCCCGCCCGGCTGCTCGACCAGATCGACCTGCGCGCGAGCTACGTGAACGCACTCACCTCCGGCGCGGGCGGCGCGCGGCGCTCCCGGCTGCCGATGGTGATGGAGGACGACGAGGCCGCCGTACTCGCGGCCGTGACGATGTGCGGACGGCGGCACTGGTCCGAGCTGAGACTGGCCCGGATCAGGGACACGCTGTCGCCGAACGAGCTGATGGTGACACCGGCCCTGCTGACCGAGGCGGCCGAACGATTCGACCTGGAGATCACCGGTACGGCGCGAGACCTGACGTCGGCCGGCCGACTCGGACCTTGGAGCGACCGATGAACCTTCGCGAAGCCCGTGTCCTGCTCGCCGATCGTGGCTTCCACCCAGGAGACACGTCCGCGAAGACCTTCCCGGACGGCTCGCCGTACAAGGTGGAGATCCCGTCCTGCGAGGGTCCGCAGGTGATGGCCGCCGTCGTCAAGGAAGCCGCCGAGCGTGGCGTGAAGATCGATCGGGTGTCGCAGGGCAGCGGCGTGATGATGCTGACCGACGGCGAGATCGAGGAGATGCTGTCCCTCGGTGCGGGCGAGGGCATCGAGGTGTGCCTGTTCCTCGGGCCGCGCGGTGCATGGGACATCGGCGGTCAGGCCAAGGTGTCCGCGGCGGTCGGTGGTGTTGCGCGCGGCAACGATCAGGTGGCGGCGTCGTTGTGTGACGCGTTCCGCGCTGTCGAACTCGGCGTACGGAGCCTGCTGGTCGGCGACATCGGCGTACTCGAGATCCTGGGGCAGCTGAAGGTCGAGGGTGAGCTGCCCGCGGATCTGGTGCTGAAGACGTCGGTGCTGATGCCGTTGCCCAACGCCCCGACGGCCCGGTTGTACGAGCGGCTCGGCGCGACCAGTCTGAACGTTTCGACGGATCTTCCGGTGCCGGTGCTGGCCGAGATCCGGTCGGTGACGTCGGTGCCGATCGACATGTACATCGAGGTCCCCGACGACCAGGGCGGCCATGTCCGCTTCTACGACGTACCGGAGATCGTCCGGGTCGCGGCGCCGGTGTATCTCAAGATGGGGCTGCGGAACGCGCCGAACATCTACCCGGTCGGCGCCCACCTTTCCGGTACGGCGGAAGCACTCGGACGTGAGCGCGTCCGCCGGGCCGAGCTGATCCTGCGGCTGCTCGCCGAGCAAGATGAGGGATGAGTTCGTAGGCCGGCTGCGGTCGGTCGTCGGGGATGTCGTCGACGATCCGGCCGTGCTGGACGGTCATCGCAACGACCACGCGACCTTCTGTACGGCGGGATCGCCGCGAGCCCTGGTGCGACCTTCGTCGACCGCCGAGGTGCAGGCGGTGATGCGGCTCGCGTCGGAGTTCCGCGTGCCGGTGGTGACGCAGGGCGCCCGGAGCGGCCTGTCCGGGGCGGCCAACGCGATCGACGGGTGCCTGCTGCTGTCGACCGCGCGGTTGAACCGGATCCTGGAGATCTCCGCCGAGGATCAGGTCGCGGTGGTGCAGCCCGGCGTGGTGAACGCCGAGTTGTCGCGCGCCGTCCTGGAACAGGATCTGTTCTATCCTCCGGACCCGTCGTCGTGGGAGCTGTCGACGATCGGCGGGAACATCGCGACCAACGCGGGTGGGTTGTGCTGCGTGAAGTACGGCGTGACGTCGGACTTCGTGCGCGGTCTGGAGGTCGTGCTGGCGTCGGGCGAGGTCGTGCGCACCGGGCGGCGGGCGGCGAAGGGCGTCGCCGGGTACGACGTCACCCGGCTGATCGTCGGCTCCGAAGGCACGCTCGGGATCGTCACCGAGGCCACGCTGGCGTTGCGTCCTGCCCCGGAAGCGGCCCTGACCGCGGCCGCCACGTTCTTGACGATCGAGGACGGCATCGCGGCTGCGGCCGCTGTGATGGCCTCCGGCCTTCGCCCGTCGCTGCTCGAGTTCCTGGATCAGCCGACCCTGCGGGCGATCCAGAACTATCGGGACATGGGGCTTCCCGAGGATGTCGGCTCGATGCTGCTTGCACAGTCCGACCGGGGAGCGCGGGCTGCCGAGGACGTCGCGCGGATCGCCGCGATCTGTTCCGCGCACGGTGCCGTCGACGTCGCGGAGGCGTCGGACGCGGAGGAGTCGCGGATGCTGCTCGAGGCGCGCCGGCTCGTGAACTCGGCGCTGGAGCCGCTCGGGGTCACGCTGATTGACGACGTCTCGGTGCCGCGTTCGCAGCTGGTCACGCTGCTACGCGGCATCGCCGAGATCGGCGCGCAGTACGACGTACTGATTTGTTGCCCAGGGCACGTTGGTGACGGCAACATGCATCCGACGGTGGTGTTCGACCGCAACGACGCGGACGCCGAGGCGCGGGCGTTGCAGGCCTTCGGTGCGGTGATGGAGCTCGGGTTGCGGCTCGGCGGGACGATCACCGGCGAACACGGGATCGGCACGCTCAAGGTGAACTGGCTGGAAACCGAACTGGGAACTGCCGGGCTCGACCTGCAGCGCCGGATCAAGCAGACCTTCGACCCGCAGAACCTGCTGAACCCCGGAAAGGTGTTCCGCGCGTGAAGATCGGCGCCGACGTCCGGCTCGCGGCGTCCGCCGTACGGCCGTCTGCGCGACAGGCGGCGTGGCAGCGGCAGGAGCTGACCGCGTTCGTGCACTTCGGGCCGAACACGTTTTCCGGCCTGGAGTGGGGGACCGGTCTGGACGACCCTGCTCTGTTCGATCCGTCTGCCTTGGACTGCTCGCAGTGGGTTTCCGTTCTTGCTTCGGCCGGCTTCAAGAGCGTGATTCTGACGGCGAAACACCATGACGGGTTCTGTTTGTGGCCGAGCAAGTACCTTCCGCACACGGTTTCCGCGTCGCCGTACTCCGGCGATGTGGTCGCCGAACTGTCGGCCGCATGCCAGGCAGCAGGTCTCGGTTTCGGGGTGTATCTGTCGCCGGCGGATCTCTACCAGGAGAAGGCGCCCGGCGGGTACTACGGCAACGGGAGCGCGGCCGTTTCCTCGCAGATCGGTGAGTTCACGTATGTGGTCGACGACTACAACCGGTTCTACCTTCAGCAGTTGCACGAACTGCTCACGTCGTACGGACCGATCGCGGAGGTCTGGCTCGACGGCGCGAATCCGACGAACAGCGCGCAGACGTACGCGTACGACGCCTGGTTCGATCTGATCCGGCGGCTCGCGCCGGACGCCACGATCGCGATCGGCGGGCCGGATGTGCGGTGGGTCGGCAACGAGGACGGGTTCGCGCGGGAGACCGAGTGGAGCGTCGTACCGTTCGCCGGCGGGGAGATGGTGGCTGCCCAGACCGCGCGTTCTGTGGCCGGGCCTGACGAGTTGGCTCGCGCCGACGAGCTTCGGTGGTATCCGGCCGAGGTCGACGTGTCGATCCGGCCCGGCTGGTTCTACCACGCGTCCGAGGACGCGGCGGTGAAGTCGGTGCCGGAGCTCCTGGATATCTATCGCAAGTCGGTCGGGCGGAACGCCGTACTGCTGCTCAACATCCCACCTGATCGCCGCGGGTTGTTCGCCGATCCGGACGTGGAGGCGCTGGCGGGCTTCGGTGCCGCGGTACGGGAGTACTACGACACGCCCGTGACGCTTCCTGGCACCGTGAACGTGCTGGACCTCCGGGAAGACATCGAGCAAGGACAACAGATCGAATCTTTCGCGGTCGATGCCTTCGTCGAAGGCTCCTGGCAGGAGATCGCGCGCGGTACGACGATCGGGCACCGGCGGCTACTGCCCCTCGACGAGCCGGTGTCCGCTGACGCCGTGCGCCTCCGCGTCCTCGCCACCCGGGCCGAAACCGAAGTACACCTCTCCACCCATTACGACCCGACGATCGCGTAGTCCCCCTGCCCGGAGTCGAACCAGGAACCGAGCCTTCGGACGGCCCGGTGTGATTCCGTCACCAGAGGGATGTACAGCTGGACAGGTAGTGCACCGGCGAGACGCCGTACACGCGAACGCCTTCACGCTCAGGCGCCGTCGGACACTACCTGTCCTCGTGTTCGCTACTCCTGGACCGAGACCACGCGGATCCAGTCGGAGCAGTCGGCCTCGCACCACACGTGATCCCCACGGTGGGCGATCCGGTCGCGCTGCTCATGCCCGCAGGCGAGCAGCACGCGTCGCATCGAGTGACCCTGCTTGACCGGAGCACCGGTCCTGCCGCCAGGCACTCGCTTCCTGTTCCTGAGGTCGGCCACGGCCGGTCCTCCTCTCTTGTCATATCTGATGGTTGACTGCGTGCAGAGGGCAGGATTTGAACCTGCTGAGCCCGAAGGCAACGGGTTTACAGCCCGCCCCGCCTCTCCCGCGACGGCGCCCCTGCAAGGTGTTGCGCACCCCGTGCCGGATTCGAACCGGCGACCTCCCGGCTGAGAACCGGGCGTCCTGACCACTAGGTCCTGTCTGGTGATCCAGCGCCTACTGCGGGGCACTCGGCACGGCACCTCGCCGCACGGGACCGAAGGCCACGATGCTCCGCATCGAGACCTTCGCCCCCGCGCGCCGAGCTACCGCACCGAGCACCTCCTCGCTA
>DASXXB010000423.1:0-4759 GCA_036503355.1 Kribbella sp.
CTCGGCGCCGGCGACGTCGCGGGAACCCGGGCGATCACCCGACGGATGATGTGGTGGGGCCTGTTCTCCGGGCTGATCGGCGGGCTCGCGCTCTGGGGACTGCGCGACGTCTACGTCCCGTGGTTCACCACAGACCCCGAGGTACGCCGTACGCTCGCGGCCGTCCTGATCGTCGCCGCGCTCTGGCAACCGGTGAACGGCGTCGTGTTCGTGCTCGACGGCGTACTGATCGGTGCCGGGGACGGACGTTATCTGGCGATGGCAGGGGTGGTGGCGCTCGTGCTGTACGTGCCGCTCGCGCTGGCCGTGCTGTGGCTCGGCGGCGGGATCGTGGCGCTGTGGTGGGCGTTCGGCGGGTACATGCTGCTGCGATTCGTCACGCTGACCACGCGGGAGCGCCGCGACGGCTGGCTGGTCACCGGGGCGGTCCGCTGACCCCGCCGTACGGCATCTTGGAGCAGAGGAGAGGAGCGGTATGCCCGACACCGAGGACGACCAGTCCGTCGAGCTCGTACCCGATCAGCGGGAACAGGGCGACGACGACACTGAAGCCGCGCGTGAGCGGCGTGCCGCCCGGGCTCGGGCCCAGGCCGACAAGGACCCGGCCCACGACCTCGCGGACGAGGCCAAGCAGCGCCTGGACGAGGACGCCGAGCAGGCAGACCTGGACGAAGAGGCGGAGGCGCGCGAGGAGCGCCTCGAGCTCGCCGCCAAGAACCAGCAGACGCGGGAGGAGCTCCGCGATCGCGACGAGCTGCTCGATGCCACCGCGGAGACCACCCGTGCCATGGAGCTGGCGTACGCCGACGAGCAGCAGCGCGACGTCCATCGGCAGTACGCCGCCAACGACAAGCAGCGTGGCCTCGCCGACCGCGCCCACGGCCGGCACGAACTCGACGAGGCTGC
Source organism: Kribbella sp. (assembly GCA_036503355.1). Taxonomy (GTDB): domain Bacteria; phylum Actinomycetota; class Actinomycetes; order Propionibacteriales; family Kribbellaceae; genus Kribbella. Next base: position 907 of record DASXXB010000423.1, read on the forward strand.
CGCCCGCCCCGACGAACCAGGCTCTGCCGGACTCGCGGCCGAAGGCCGGCGCTTCCAGAACCTGGCCACCATCGAGGAGCGCAGGTCGACCGGCGAGTATCAGCTCGCCGAGGAGTACGACGCCTCCGCGCGGGACCATCGCGAAGACGCCCAGGCAGACGCTTCCGGAGCGGTCCGTAAGCCGGAGGAAACACCCGAGGCGCAGCTGCCCCAGGACCGCCTGCACGTACGAGGCCACGGACAGGTCCGGGACAAGCAGGGCAAGGTCGTCAAGCCGAGCCCGAGCCGCGGCAACTCCAGCGTCACGCCCGATCTGAGTATCGACCGCCCCCGGGAGCGGTAGACATGCCGTCCTAAGGCTGCAGCTTCTGGGTGTGGATGATTGCCAGGTTCGCGGCGACCACCACGAGGAACGCGATGCCGAGCAGCGGGTGACCCAGGCTCCACAGGGCGGCACCCGCGAGTCCGAAGACCAGGACCTTCACGATCCAGCGCGGCCCCTGCCCGCGCGATGCGGTCGGTGCCGCGAACAGTCCCCACAGGACGGCCGCGACCACGGGCAGGCCGATCGCGAGCAGCAGGCGCACCGGCGTCGTACCGCCGGTGGCCCAGCCCCACCACGCGAAGATGCCGAGGGCAAGCAGTTCGACGAGGAAGGCCAGCAGCAGGTTGGCTGCCTTCCACACCTCAGACGCCGCGGATGTTCGGCTGGCGCTGGTCGAAGAACAGGCCCGCGGGCGGCTCCTGCACCGGCAGCGGCGGGATCGGGTAGTCGGTGTGCTGGTTGTTCCGGCAGGCGGCGAACGGGCCGTCCGGGTCGAGCAGCGCCATCATGTGCGGGTCGGCGTGGTCACGCCACCACACCGACATGCCGGTCGCCGGGTCGAGCCGGAGGTGCTCCCAGGCGCGCCAGATCGAGTCCAGCCGGCTGAGCGCCTCCGCGTGCCGGTACCACTCGGGGCACCAGACGAACTGCTGACCGAGCCGCCGCGTGTAGAGATAGATCAGCCGGTCTTCCACGAATTCCGCGACGTGCGGGTAGAAGAGCTCCTGTTCACCATCCACCGCGGTCCCCCTCCGTCTGCTCCCAGACCGGCTTCTCCGGGCCACGCTGCTGGATCACCGGTTGCTGCGACGTCACCCACGGGTTGTTGCTCATCGGAGTGTTCATCGCCGCTCCCGGATCGTACTTCTTCAGCGACGCCTGCACGGCACCGGCGTCCGGCCGGGTGAACCACGGGACGGTCTTCACCATCGTGGCCGGATTACCCGACGAGAGTACGACGGCGCGGCCGGGCGGCATCGCGGCGAGCTCCGACACCTCGAGGATGTTGTGCCGCTGGACCTGCTGGCTGGTGCCGCGCTTGCCCTCGTTGTACGACACCGAGTTGGACTGGATGTCGTAGTCGCCGACCATCTTGCTCAGCCGCTCGAGGAAGTTCGTGTCCGCGCCACCACCGCCGTACACGCGGATGTTGGCCGAACCCCAGAGCTTCTCCATGCCGTGGTCGCCCCAGCACTCCTGGCCCTGCGCCCAGGACTGCAGGATCGTCATCAGCACGATGCCGCGGGAGCCGAAGTGCGAGTACAGGTCCGGGAGGTTCTTCCACCGGCAGACGTTGGCGGCCTCGTCCAGTACGCCGACCAGCGGCTTGGGCATCCGGCCCAACGGGCAGCCGCGGGCGTACTGCTCGGCGGCCTCGACGACGGCGACGGTGAGCGCGGTGACCAGCGGTCCCGCCGTACCGGCGCCTTCCTTGGACAGGCTGTACAGCGTGCCGCCCTGGCGGACGAACTCGTACGGGTTGAACTGCGGGCGGTTGTCGTTCGGGCCGTTCGGGATCACCCAGCGGGTGACCTTGCGGTTGATCAGGAACTGGGCGCTCTGTTGCGCCGTACCGTAGACGCCGGCGCGCTGCTTGTCCGGCGCGTTGATGACACCGGCGAGCGCGTCCGCGGACAGCTGCAGGCCCGGGGTGTTGCGCAGGATCCGCTCCGGCTCGTCGTTGCGCTGGTCGGCGAGCCAGCTGTAGACCTGCGTGATCGGGCGCTTCGCGACCGCGGCGGCGAGCAGCAGGCCGGCCAGCAGGTCGGTACCGGCCGCGTCGAAGAAGGCGTCGGTCTGGGCGCCGACCGTGCGTTGCGAGGCGACGAAGTGCTCGGCGAGCTCCCGCGCCTTGGTCTCGTCGGTGATGTAGGTCAGCGGGTTCCACCACCAGTTCGGCGGCTCCTCGCAGACCTCCTGCGGGTCGAACACCCACAGCGGGCCCTTCTGCGACCGCGGACCGCGGGTGGCGTCGACGATGTCGCGCTTGTTGGAGGTGGCGACGACGCACCCGGGTGCGTCCAGGATCGCCGGCACCGCGCGCGACGTGGTCTTACCGGTCCGGGGGCCCCAGATGTCGACGTGCATGTCCTCCCAGTTGCCGAACACCTCGAGGTTGTCGGTGACGGTCCGGCCGATCAGGATGCCGGGGCCGGCCTCGGCGATCCCGAGCTGGTTCGCCTTGGCCTGCGCGCCCTCGCGGGTGAGCTTGTAGATCTCCGACCGCTTCGCCATCAGCGACGCCTGCCGGTCGACCCGGCCGATCGAGTGCTGCCGGTTCCGGAAGATCCACCAGCCGCCGCCGGCCAGTCCGAGCAGCACCACGATCTCGATGACCAGGACGCCGGTGGCCGCGCCCGACCAGTGCAGGCTGCCCTTCGCCAGGTCGACGATCGCGTCGAACGGGTTGCCGGCCGGGTGCGAACCGTTGATCGCGGCGGCGACCTTCAGCGCGCCCCACAGTGCGAACACCACCAGCGCGACCGCACCGACGGTGACGAAGATGAAGACCGCTTCGGGTGAGACCCCGCCCGGTCCGGTGCTCTTCCTGCCCTGGGCCATTTACTCGTCAACTCCCGTTCTGGCGACCACGCGGGTGGTCGGGTCGGGGGGCGGCAGCATCGCCGGGTCGTCGAGGCTGTACTCGCCGACGATCTCCTCGGTGCCGTCCGGTGCGATCTCCACCTTCTGCGGCTTCCCGTCCTCGCCGGACTTCCACAGCTTGTTGGTGTCGTTGATCTCGCGCTCGACCGTGGTCAGGCCGACGTGCACCGGGATGCCCGGGCGGCCACCGACCTTGATCAGGAAGTTGCCGCGGCCGGGAGGCGCGGCCTCCTTGCCGGTGGCCGGGTCCCACGCGGGCGGGTCCTGCCAGCCGACGAGCATGTTCTGCTCCTCCATGGACATCGACACGACCTCGGTGAGGTTGTCCATCTCGGCGCGCGGCAGACCACCGCAGATCACCATGCCGGACCGCTCGACGAAGCCCTTCGCCTTCATCCGGTCCTCCGGGTTCGGCAGCGCGAGCAGGTCGGACATGGTGTGCGAGATCATCGCCATGCCGACGCCTCGCTGCCGGTTCAGACGGGTCAGCGCGTCGACCCGGTCGACCAGGCCGCTACCGGCCCGCAGCACCCGCCACAGCTCGTCGAGGATGACGAAGTAGTGCCGCCGCGGCTCAAGGCCGGCGTCGGCCAGCGCCTGCGAGACCGCGACCGCGCCGAAGCCGTAGGACCAGCAGGCGAGCAGTACGGCGGCCTGCAGGCTGGTCTCGGAGTCGTCGACGTTCGACACGTCGAAGACCACCGGACGGTCCATCTGCATCGGGTTGTCGGTCTGCTCGGAGAAGATCTCACCGAGCCGGCCACCACCGACCAGACCGATCAGCGACGCCTCGAGGCCTTCGGTGATCTGCCGGTAGCGGTCCAGGCTGCCGCGGTCCAGGGCCACGTTGCGGACCCGGTCCGGGGCGTCCTGGATGACCTGCAGCAGGTCGCGGAGCACCGGCGTACCTTGGAACCGCTCGTC
>DASXXB010000424.1:0-12047 GCA_036503355.1 Kribbella sp.
CGCGCTCGCGGCGGCCGGGGACGCGCGGGTCGTGTCGGTGAGCTCGAGCGCCCACCTGCGCTCCGACGTACACCTCGACGACCTGCACTTCGAGAACCGTCCGTACGAACCGTGGGCGGCGTACGGGCAGTCGAAGACCGCGAACATCCTGTTCGCCGTCGAGGGCGCCAAGCGGTGGGCCGCGGACGGGATCGCGGTCAACGCGTTGATGCCCGGCGGCATCCGGACCGCCCTGCAGCGGCACGTCCCGGCGGAGGTGCAGCAGGACTGGGATCAGTACCGCTGGAAGAGCGTCGAACAGGGCGCGGCCACGTCGGTGCTGCTGGCAGCGTCGCCGCTCGTGCAGGGCGTGACGGGCAAGTACTTCGAGGACAACAACGAGGCGCTGCCCAACGTCGCGGGAGAAAACACCGGCGTCGCGCCGTACGCCCTCGATCCGGAGTCCGCCACTCGCTTGTGGGACCTCTCCGAGAAGCTGATTTGATCAGAAACCGGCTCAGCTACGGTTAACGCGGCTGGGCCGGTAGCCTGACCCACCGTGAGTGACTTGAGCATCCGGACCATCTCGTCCGACGAGCACGCCGCGTACATCGCGGCGCAGCCGGCGGCGAGCTTCCTGCAGACGCCCGGCTGGGCCGCGGTGAAGAGCGAGTGGAAAGCGGAGTCACTCGGCTGGTACGAGCCGGGCACGCCCGGCGAGCTGGTCGGCGTCGGCCTGGTGCTCTACCGGCAGATGCCGAAGGTCAAGCGGTACCTCGCATACCTCCCGGAGGGCCCGGTCATCGACTGGGACGCGATCGACCTCGGCAGCTACCTGCGCCCGCTGGCCGCGCACCTGGCCGAGCGTGGCGCGTTCGGGATCCGGATGGGTCCGCCGGTTGCGACCCGGCGGTGGGGCGCGCAGACCATCAAGGACGCGATCGCCGGCGGGCAGCAGCCGCGGCTCGGCGACGTCCGCCCGGACGTGATCGAGCCGTCCGGCGCGACGGTCGGCGACAAGCTCCGCAAGCTCGGCTGGAAGCCGCCGCGGATCGCGGAGGGCTTCGCGGCCGGTCAGCCGCAGTACGTCTTCCAGGTGCCGCTGGCCGGCCGCACCGAGGACGACCTGCTGAAGGGCATGAACCAGCTCTGGCGGCGGAACATCAAGAAGGCCGCGAAGGCCGGCGTCGAGGTGACGCAGGGCGGGCCCGAGGACATCAAGGCGTTCCACGGGCTGTACGTCGAGACCGCCGAGCGCGACCACTTCACGCCGCGCCCGCTGCCGTACTTCGAGAAGATGTACGCCGCGATGGCCAACCAGCCGGCCGATTGCTGTGACTTCCGGATCTACAACGCCCACCACGAGGGCGACCTGGTCGCGTCGACGATCTGGGTCCGGGTCGGCGGTCACTCCTGGTACTCCTACGGTGCCAGCTCGACCGCCAAGCGGGACGTGCGCGGATCGAACGCGATCCAGTGGCGCATGATGACGGACGCACTCGCGGCGGGCGCGTCCGTGTACGACCTACGGGGCATCACCGACACCTTGGACCCGAACGACCCGCACGTCGGGCTGATCCAGTTCAAGACCGGGACCGGCGGCGAGGCCGTCGAGTACGTCGGTGAGTGGGATCTGCCGTTGAACAAGGCGCTCTACACCGCATTCGACCTCTACATGAGACGGCGTTGACACCATGCCCCTAGTCCTGCACGTCGATTCCGATCGATGGCGCGAACACCTGCGTTCCACGTGGAACCCCGACATCGTCCCGGTCGCCAAGGGCAACGGATACGGCTTCGGCAACCACCGGCTGTTCGCCGAGGCCCGCGCGCTCGGCGCCCGGACGGTCGCGGTCGGCACGTACTTCGAGGTCCCCGCGGAGCCACGCGAGGACGTCGTGGTGCTGTCGCCCTGGCGCCCGTTCCTGGAGATTCCGCAGAGCCAGAACGTGATCCACACGGTCAGCCGGCTGGCCGACCTGGTCTCGATCCCGGCCGGCAGCCGGGTGCTGATCGAGGTGATGACGTCGATGCGCCGGCACGGCATCGGCGCCCGCGAGCTGCGGCACACGATGCTGCTGAACGCGCTCGACCGGATCCGGTTCGAGGGCTGGTCGCTGCACTTCCCGATGGGCGCGGGCGGTACCTCGGCGAACCTTCGCGAGGCGCAGCAGCTGGCCAAGGCCGCCCTCGAAGTACGCAAGAACACGTTGTGGGTGTCGCACGTTCCGGCGCAGAAGCTGGCCGACATCGGCGACGACGTGAAGCTCCGGATGGGCACCGGGCTGTGGCTCGGCGACCGCGGGGCGCTGTCGGTGAAGGCGACCGTCCTCGACGTGCATTCGGTACGCCGGGGCGAGCGCGTCGGGTACCGCCAGCGACGGGTCAGCGGTGACGGGCACATCCTGATCGTCTCGGGAGGTACGGCGCACGGCGTCGGGCTGGAGGCGCCGACCGGGGCGGCGACCGTGCGGCAGCGCGCGATCGCGATGGCGAAGGGCAGCCTGGACGCGGCCGGGATGGCGTTGTCGCCGTTCAGCATCGAGGGCAAGCAGCGGTGGTTCGCGGAGCCACCGCACATGCAGGCCAGCATGCTGTTCCTGCCGTCGTCGATCGCGCCGCCGGCCGTCGGCGACGAGGTCGACCTGGACGTCCGGTACACCACCAGCACGTTCGACAAGGTGTCGATGGATTGACTTCAGGTCCACCTGAAGTTGCAGCGTGGACGGTATGAGCTATCTGGAGCGGATCGAGGAACGGCCCGGTGCGGCCGAGCTGCGCGTGGCGTCGTACCGGATGCTGGGGTTGAAGCGCGGTGCGGCCTGTGTCGATGTCGCCTGTGGGGCTGGGCACGCGGTCGCCGAGCTGGTGCGGAAGGGCCTCAAGGTGACCGGGGTCGACACCGATCCCGACGCGATCGAGGCGGCCCGGGAGCGCGCGCCCGGCGCGATGTTTCACGTGGCACATTCCGAGGAGCTGCCGCTCGAGGACGCGTCGATGGACGGCTACCGCGCGCTCCGGCTGTTCCATCTGCTCGAGGATCCCGGCCCGACCCTCGCCGAGGCCCATCGGGTACTGCGTCCCGGCGGACGGATCGTGGTCGGGGGCCAGGACTACGGGTTCGTGATGATCGACAGCTCCGACCAGGACCTCACCGACGTGATCCGCCTCGGCCTCGAGTCGCGCACTGTCTCACCACGCGCCGCACGCACGCTGCGCGATGTCCTGCTGGACCAGGGCTTCCAGGACGTCGAGCTCGCCGTACACACCGAGGTGGTGACCGACCACAAGCTGATGGCGCCGCAGTTGCAGGCGGCTGCCGGTGCCGCGGTCGAGAAGGCGCTGATCACGCAGGACGACGCCGACAGCTGGCTCGCCGAACAGTCCCGCCGAGGGCGTCGCGACCGCTTCCTCGCCGTACTGCCGACACTTCTTGTCGGTGCACAGCGCTAGCGTGCTGTGGATGAGCCACAAATACGCGTTGAAAGGTGTTGTGCTGGACGCGCCCGACCCGCGGGAGCTCGGCGAGTTCTACAGCCGGCTGCTCGGCTGGGAGCTGAATGCCCACGACGACACGTGGGTCACGGCGACCGATCCGGACGGCACGACCGGGTTGTCGTTCCAGCTGGAGCCGAACTACCAGCCACCGACCTGGCCGAGTGAGCAGGGCATCCAGCAGATGCAGCTACACCTGGACATCCAGGTGGACGACCTCGAGTCGGCGCACGAGCTCGCGATGGCCGCCGGGGCGCGGCTGATGGAGTTCCAGCCGCAGCCCGACGTCCGGGTGTACGCCGACCCGGTCGGTCACATCTTCTGTTTCTTCACCGCTTGAGGTGACCCTGCCAGCGCACCGTCGGTAGCAGCGCGGCCGGGTCCACGCGGTCCTTGTTGGCGGAGACGATGTCGAACATGGACTCGATCAGGGTCTCCGACAGCAGGTGCGGCTGCAGGCCGAGGCCGACGAGGCCGGTGTGCTTGACGTTGTAGTAGTGCTCGGCCTGCTCGACGCGCGGGTTGTCCAGGTGCTCGACCTGGACCGGGCCGGGGAAGCACTCCGCGACCAGGTCGGCGAGCTGGGACACCGAGTAGCTCTCGGTCATCTGGTTGAAGACCCGGAACTCGCCGGCGTCGGCCGGGTTCTCCACCGCGAGCCGGATGCACTCGACGGTGTCCCGGATGTCCAGGAAGCCGCGCGTCTGACCGCCGGTGCCGTAGACCGTCAGCGGCTCCCCGAGCACGGCCTGGATGGCGAATCGGTTGAGCACCGTCCCGAACACCGCGTCGTAGTCGAACCGGGTCGCCAGCCGCGGGTCCCGCACGGTCTGCTCGGTCTGCTGCCCGTACACCACGCCCTGGTTGAGGTCGGTGACCCGCATCCCCCAGATCCGGCAACCGAACTCGAGGTTGTGCGAGTCGTGCACCTTGCTGAGGTGGTAGAACGAGCCGGGCTTCTTCGGGTAGAGCATCCGGTCCTTGCGACCGTTGTGCTCGACCTCCAGCCAGCCTTCCTCGATGTCGATGTTCGGCGTTCCGTACTCGCCCATCGTGCCGAGCTTGACCAGGTGGACGTCCGGGTTGGTCTCGGCGATGGCGTACATCAGGTTCAGCGTGCCGACCACGTTGTTGTGCTGCGTGTACACAGCGTGTTCGCGGTCGATCATCGAGTACGGCGCGGCGCGCTGCTCGGCGAAGTGCACGATCGCGTCCGGCTCGAACTCCCGCAGTACCCGGTAGACGAAGTCGGCGTCGAGCAGGTCGCCGACGTACGACGGGATGGTCCGCCCGGAGACCTCCTTCCAGGCCTGCACCCGGGACTCGAGATCCTCGATCGGGACCAGGCTCTGCACGCCCAGCTCGCGGTCGTACCCGCGGCGGGCCATGTTGTCGAGCACGGCCGTGTCATGGCCGCGGTCGGAGAGGTGCAGGGCAGTCGGCCACCCCAGGTAGCCGTCACCACCCAGGACGAGTACGCGCACGGTTCGGCCGCCTTCCGTCGGGAAACTTCGTCAAGTCCCTTCATATCCCGTGTACCCACTCCCGTAACGTGACCAGCCCCACCTATTCGCTGGCAATCGGCTGAGAATTGCCGGCAGGCTGCCGCGTTCTGGTGCGGGGGTGCAGAATAGGCCCCGATGCGCGCTCTCACCAAGCTCCGGACCGGCCGCGGCAGATGGTTGCTGTGGGCGAAGTACTCGGCATCCTCCGTGGTCGCCACCGTGGTCAGCCAGGTGGCGTTCGCTCTGTGTTACTGGTTCGGTACGCCGGCCCTCGTCGCGACGCTGGTCGCCTGGCTGGCCGGTGCGATCCCGAACTACGTGCTGAACCGTCGCTACACCTGGGGCCGCAGCGGCCAGAAGTTGCCGTACACAATCATCGTGGTCGGCTCGGCGGTCGCCGCCGCAGTGGTCACGTCGCTGACTGCGCACCTGGTCCAGCCGATCGAGTCACACGCGTGGAAGACGGTGCTGGTGAGCGGGTCGTACCTCGGGACCTACGCGGTGCTGTTCATCGCGAAGTTCGTGCTGTTCGATCGGCTGGTGTTCGCGCCGACCAGCGAGCCCGTCGCCGACGCCGTCCCAGCACGTACTCCCGTAGCCACGTAGTCGTCATCACCCGCCCGTAGTTCGCGCCGTACACGACTCCCGGGCCCTTCTTGCTGCTCCCGTCGCCGCGGCGGCGCATCGTCATCGGCAGCTCGACCACACGGGCACCGAGCGCGAGCACACCGAGCAGCAGCTCCGACGACTGGTACTGCGGTTCGCGCAGCGTGACTGCCGTCGCCAGGTCGGCCCGCATCGCGCGGAACCCGAACGAGGTGTCGGTCAGCCTCTTCCGGGTCAGGATCGATGCGAGTACGGCGAACACGCGGACGCCGACCCACCGCAGCCTGCTGTCCGCGTCCTCGGCTCCGAGGCGCCGCGACCCGGTGACGAAGTCGGCCCGGTCGAGCAGGATCGGCTCGAGCAGGACCTCCAGCTCGTCGTTGTCGTACTGCCCGTCCGCGTCGGTCGTGACGACGTACCGCGCCCCGCCCTGTGCCGCGAGGTGGTAGCCGAGCCGGAGCGCGGCGCCCTGACCACGGTTGCTCGGAGCAACACAGACGTGCGCTCCGTGTTCCCGGGCGATCTCGGCCGTGTTGTCGGTGGCACCGTCCACCACCACGAGTACGTCGACGGGCATACCGGCGCAGGTCTTCGGCATGTTCGTCAGCACCGGCCCGACGCCGCCGGCCTCGTTGTACGCCGCGATCACTACAACTACCGGGGCGAAGCTCTTGTCGGTCAGGCTCTCTGCTGCTGCGGTGTCGACCGCGTCCGGGTAGTCGGCCATCGGAGGACGTGCCTGGTCCTTGCCGAGTACGGCGCGCAGCCCGATCACACCTGCCAGCGGGAAGAACACCAGCCCGGGCAACTGGTAGCGCCAGGAGAACTCGAACGCAGCCGACCCGAGCAGGAGGATCACTCCGGCGGCAGCCGGCAGCAGTGCAGCCGAACGGAGGCGAGAGGTCTTGGCTCGCCCCAGACCTGCCACAGCCGCCAGGGCGATCAGGACGCACAACGCGAGCAGCAGGCCGGACGTGTAGCCGCCGTGGAGCTGGTAGGCGCGAAGAATGACCGCAGGTACGTGAGAGACGTGGGGCTCGGACCCTCCCCACTTCACTGCAGCCTTTGCGGTATTGGGGTCCTTGAGGTTCGGGTAGGTCAGCTGGAACTGCCAGCGATCCAGCGGTACGTCGTTGTGCGCACTGGTGCGCGTCGGCGCGAACCCCTTGGCGAAGTCCTTCAGCGCGGCCCAGGTCACGTCCACCGGCTGGTGCTTGATGACGAGGTGCGCGAACTCGGTCGCCAGCTGACGTTTCGTCGTACCGGGTGGCAACGGGCCCGGCCAGTTCGGGTCGCCGTAGTGGTTGTGGGCGTAGTTGTCCACACCGAGGCGGTGCCCGAGCGGCTCCTTCGGGCAGAACAGGCGCGTGCCGTCGTCGAGCGGGAGCGTGTCGCAGTTGGCGACCGTCGCGGTCCGCCCGTAGAGGATCTGGTTCTCGGCGCCCGTGAATCCCCAGCGCCCGGTGTCGATGCGGTAGTAGCCGCCGTACGCCGCGAACACGATCGCGAAACCGGCCACGGCGGCAGCGGTACGCCGTACCACGTCCAGGCGGCGTTTGCGCCAGGCGTTGCCGACGACGATCAGGTACAGCACCACGGGAATCAGTAGCACGAGACCGATCGCACGGACCGCGAACGCGGCGCCGACGAGTACGCCGACGACCGCTGCCCGCCGCCAGCCGGGCACGCCCTTGGCGAGGAGCAGCCAGAGGATCGCCACCAGGATCACGTCGAACGTCGTCTCGGCCATGATGTTCTGCTCGATCTGCACCTGGTACGCGTCGAGAAGGAGCGGGGCGGCCGCCACCGCGGACAGCCAGCGGTAGACGGTCAGCCGGCGGGCCAGCGCGTAGATCACGACGCCCAGCAGGAGACCGACGACATGCTGGACGATGACGACGAGGGTGAGACCGCCGAGCCAGACCAGTGGGCCCAGGACGAAGTCGTAGCCGATCGGGTTGAGCTGGTCGGGGCTCAGCTTGCCCATGTTCGTCAGGTACTGCACCGAGTCGGTGTAGATGATCGACGGCCGGTAGGCGACGGTCGCGAGCACCCGTAGTGCCAGACCCAGCATCAGGAAGATGGACAGCAGCCAGTGCTTGCGCACTGCAGCCCGACCGCTGACTCGGAGCGAGGTGAAGGTCGTCACTGTTGTTCGAAGTACTGCCACGTGCGCGCAAGGCCGTCTTCCAGCGAGACCGTCGGCCGGTACCCGAGGTCGTTGGTGATGTCGACGACCACGGCCGGCATCTCACCCGCCGGGGCCTCGACGTGCTCGGCCGGCACCGGGCAGCCGGTCACCGCGCGCACGGTCTCGATCATCTCGAGCACCGACACCGAGCGTCCGGACCCGATGATCGCGCGCCCGTCGTACTTACTGTCGAGCGCCAGCAGGATGCCGCTCAGCACGTCGTCGATGAAGACCAGGTCGCGCCGCTGCTTGCCGTCGCCGTACACCCGGACGCCGGACCCGCCGAGCGCCGCCCGCATCATCCGCGGCACGAAGCTGTCCTTGTGCGACATGCCCGGCCCGTAGACGTTCGTGAATCGCAGCGCGGCGGTCGCCATCCCGTAGCTCCCCGAGTACGCCGAGAGCAGCATCTCGCACGCCGCCTTCGTCGCGCCGTACGGCGTCAGCGGCCGGAGCGGGAGGTCCGCGGTGATGGTCGACGTACCGACATCGCCGACCACCGCGTTCGTCGAGGCGAGCACGAACCGGTCCACACCGCTGCCCCGGGCGAGCTCCAGCAGGACCTGCGTGATGGTCACGTTCTGCGCGAACGTCTGCATCGGTGCGTCCACCGACCGCAGCACCGACGTCAACGCGGCCAGGTGCACCACGGCGGTCGGCCGCGTCTCGAACGCCGCCACACAGGTCTCCTGCTCGGCAAGATCCCCCGTCACCACGTGCACGCCCGCATCCCACGAAGGATCCGGCGACTCCCGATCCACCGCCGTCACCGGCACGTCCCGCTCCCGCAGAGCCGCCACCACAGCCCGCCCGATAAACCCGGCCGCACCGGTGACCAGCACACGTTCGTCCATGTCTTCAACCTACCGCCGGGGTGTCGATCCACCACCATGCGTCGACAGTGCGCTACGAACTATTGACCGGGGGTTACGAAGCTGGGCAGGATCACCCCGGGCGCGGGCTGACAACCTTGTCATCGGGGCCGCGTACCCATACCGGCGGGCGGGGGTCGCGTCGGTCCGGCCGTGCTAGGAGCGTAGATGGATCTCCGCCGCCCACTGGGGCTCGTCGCGTCTCTCGGGTTAGTTGTGACAATGTCGTCTGCCATGACGCCAGCAAATGCCGCGTCGCCTGCTGCTTCGGAGCAGCCGGTGGTCAGCGGATCGTCGTACTTCACCTCGTTCGAGCCGGGGCAGCCACAGCCCGGCTACACCGACACGGTCGAGACCGGTCCGGACGGGAAACCGCGCACCGACGGGGTGCGCGGGCCGACTCCGACAGGGGTCGGTGGCAGCGAGATGGACAAGGTCATCAAGGTGACCGCGAACGGCGAGAACACCGGTGGCGGCGAGATCGCCACCAACGCCGCCGACGGTGACAAGTTCACCAAGTGGCTGGTGTTCGAGCCGACCGGCTGGCTGGTCTACCAGACCTCGGCCCCGGTGGTGATCAAGAAGTACGCGCTGACCTCGGCGAACGACGCCGACGGGCGCGACCCGAAGAACTGGACGGTGTCCGGTTCCAACGACGGCACCACCTGGACCACGCTGGACACCCAGACCGACCAGAGCTTCGAGAGGCGCTTCCAGACCAAGGAGTACAGCTTCGCCAACGACACGGCGTACACGTACTTCAAGCTCGACGTCACGCTGAACCACGGCGAGGACATCGTCCAGCTCGCCGACTGGTACCTGTCGAACGGCGCGCCGCTGCCGCCACCCGGACCGGTCGCGGAATCGCGGCTCGACTCGGGCCCGACCAGCGCGTACAACGCCCGCGCCCGCGTCGGCTTCACCGGCGTGAAGTCCTTCCGGTACGCCGGGCACCAGGACGCGACCGGCCGCGGCTACACGTGGAACAAGATCTCCGACGTCGACCTCACGGTCGGCAAGGACACCCGGCTGTCGTACAAGATCTTCCCCGAGCACGTCGAAGGCGACCTCAGCTACCCGAGTACGTACGCCGCCGTGGACCTGGCCTTCGACGACGGCACCTACCTGAGCGACCTTCACCCGACCGATCACCACGGGTTCGAACTCAGCCCGCGCGGTCAGGGCGACTCCAAGGCGCTGTACACGAACCAGTGGAACAACGTCGAGGCCGACCTGGGGAAGGTCGCCGCCGGCAAGACCATCAAGCGGATCCTGGTCGGCTACGACAAGCCGGCCGGCCCGGCCGACTTCCGCGGCTGGCTCGACGACATCCGGATCGCCGCCGCGATCAACCCGGACCGCGCGGCGCAGAAGACCGCGGCCAAGCACCCGTCGGACCTCGCACTCACCACCCGCGGCACGAACGCGACCGGCGGGTTCTCGCGGGGCAACAACTTCCCGGCAACCGCCGTACCGCACGGCTTCAACTTCTGGACACCGGTGACGAACGCCGGCTCCACGTCCTGGCTGTACGACTACGCCAAGGGCAACAACGCGGACAACAGGCCGACCATGCAAGCGCTGTCGATCAGCCACGAGCCCAGCCCGTGGATGGGTGACCGGCAGACCTTCCAGGTGATGCCCCAGACTGTCACGCAGACGGCCGACACCCCGACCGCGGACCGCAAAGCGCGGGCCTGGTCGTTCAGCCACGACAACGAGACCGCGCGTCCGTACTACTACGGCGTGACGTTCGACAACGGCAACGCGGCCGAGATCGCGCCGACCGACCATGCCGCGATGCTGCGCTTCAGCTTCCCGGCCGGCAAGGCGTCGCTGATCTTCGACAACGTCAACAACAGCGGCGGGCTGACGCTCGACCCGGCGACCGGCGTGGTCACGGGGTACTCCGACATCAAGAGCGGCCTGTCCACAGGTGCCGGCCGGCTCTTCGTGTACGGCGTCGTCGACCAGAAGGTCGTTGCCTCGGGCAAACTGTCCGACGGTGGTGGCGCAGGAGTCGGCGGGTACTACAAGTTCGACGCCAAGACCACCCAGGTGCAGCTGCGGATCGCCACCTCGCTGATCGGCACCGAGCAGGCGAAGAAGAACCTGGAGCTGGAGCTCCCGGCCGGCTCGACGTTCAGCAAGGTGAAGGACGCCGCCCAGGCCGCCTGGGACTCCAAGCTGAGCACGATCGAGGTCGAAGGCGCCACCGCCGACCAGCTGACCTCGCTGTACTCGAACCTCTACCGCCTGTTCCTCTACCCGAACAACGGCTCCGAGAACACCGGCACCGCTGCGAAGCCCGTGATCAGTTACGCGTCGCCAACCTCGCCGAAGGTCGGCACCGACACCCCGACCACGACCGGCTCGAAGATCGTGGCCGGCCAGACGTACGTGAACAACGGCTTCTGGGACACCTACCGCACGGTGTGGCCGGCGTACTCGCTGTTCTCGCAGGACGACGCGGCCGCACTGGTCAACGGATTCGTCCAGCAGTACAAGGACGGCGGCTGGATCTCCCGCTGGTCCTCCCCCGGGTACGCGAACCTGATGGTCGGTACGTCGTCCGACGTGGCCTTCGCGGACGCCTACCTGAAGGGCATCAAGGGGATCGACGTCCAGGCGATGTACGACGCCGCGGTGAAGAACGCGTCCGTCGTACCGCCGTCGCAGAACGTCGGGCGCAAGGGCATGGATCTGGCCACGTTCAACGGCTACACGGCCAACACCACCGGTGAAGGCTTCAGCTGGTCGATGGACGGCTACATCAACGACTTCGGCATCGCGAACCTGTCGAAGGCGCTGTACGACAAGGCGAAGAAGAATGATCCGCGCAAGCAGGAGTACCTGGACAACTACAAGTACTTCCTGAACCGGGCCCGCAACTACGTCACGCTGTTCGACCCGGCGGTCGGGTTCTTCCAGGGCAAGGACCCGAACGGTGTCTGGGGCAACTCGACCAGCACGTTCGACCCGCGGGACTGGGGGCACGACTACACCGAGACGAACGCCTGGAACATGGCGTTCTCGACGCCGCAGGACGGGGCCGGCCTGGCCGCGATCTACGGCGGCCGGGACGGGCTGGCGAAGAAGCTCGACGAGTTCTTCAGTACGCCGGAGGACGCGTTGCACACCGGCGGGTACGGCGGCACGATCCACGAGATGCTCGAGGCGCGTGACGTCCGGATGGGGCAGTACGGTCACAGCAACCAGCCGTCGCACCACATCACCTACATGTACGACTTCGCGGGACAGCCGTGGAAGACGCAGGAGAAGGTGCGCGAGGTGCTGTCCCGGCTGTACACCGGCTCCGAGATCGGGCAGGGGTACCCGGGCGACGAGGACAACGGCGAGATGTCGTCGTGGTACCTGTTCAGCTCGCTCGGCTTCTAC
>DASXXB010000425.1:0-8528 GCA_036503355.1 Kribbella sp.
ACCGAGCACGCTCTCGAGAAACCCGCGGTTAGGGAAGTCGTCGAAGGTCCAACCCTCGCCATGAAGGTCGTTCCACTGCATCAGACCTGCCCGCGCGAGCCGTCGATAAGCGGCCTGATGCTCGGCGTAGTAATACCTCACCAGCCCCACTATCCCTGGCCGTCGGCGCCTGTGCACGTGGGTTGTATCAACCGCGGGCCGGGACGGCTCCGCCTTGGTAGGGGGTGTTCGTTGGGGGCGCCGCTGGGTGTGAGGGGGAGTAATGGCTGACAGCATGACTGTGCTGCGCAAGGCAGGGCCGCCTGGGGTGAAGCGGAACATTGCGGTGCTCGGGGACGGGTTCACCGCGGTGGATCAGGTCGCGTACAACAGCTGGGTGCAGACGACGCTGATCGACGGGGTCTTCGGGCACGACTACTTCAGCGAGGACGCGTCGGCGTACAACATCTACCGGGTGAATCTGGACTCCGTCGACTCCGGGGTCAGCACCAGGACGTACGACGAGCACGGGACTCCGACCGACGCGTCCGACGACACGATCGCGTCGGAGACGATCCACGACACGGCGCTCGGGATGATCTTCAGCGGCTCGTGGGCGCACTGCTGGCTCGAGTACGGGCCCGACACCGAGGCGCGGATCCAGGCCGCGCTCAACAAGTGGGTGCCGGACTGGAACGAGCTGCTCGTCGTACTGAACAACCCGAACTACGGCGGCTGCGGTGGCGGCGGCCGCGCACACGTCCCGATGGGCGTGAACTGGACCGTGATCGCCCACGAGTTCGGCCACGGGATCGGCGGCTTCGCGGACGAGTACTCGGCCGGCGGCGCGTACACCGGTGGTGAGCAGGGCTGGATCAACCTCACCACGATCACGGATCGGGCCACGACGAAGTGGGCGAACCTGATCGCGCCGACCACCCCGCTGCCGACCGGCATCGGCGCGGCCGCGAACTACAACAACGGCCCGCGCCCGACCGACTGGAACAGCAACACCGACGTCGGCCTGTTCGAGGGCGGCGGCACCAAGAACACCGGCATCTACCGGCCGGTCGAGAACTGCCGGATGAACGGCAACACGCCGCCGTACTGCCCGGTCTGCTACACATCGATCAAGACCGCCCGCGACCACGAAACCGAGCACACGTTCCGCAACGCGTACGCGGGCCGCTTCTACGGCACCGGCCGCAGCGATCTCCTGCTGCACCACGGCACGTCGATCCAGCTGTTCCGCGCCGACGGCACGGCGCTCGAGCACAGCTTCAGCGCGGTCGAACGGGTCCCGGGATCGTGGCAGTTCATGCCGAACGACCAGGTGTACGTCGGTGACTTCGACGGCGACGGCATCGACGAGGTGGCGATCTTCAACGGCACCGACTGGATCATGCCGTACCTCGGCCTGCTGAAGTCCGACGGCGCCGACGGCCTGCGACTGGTCGCGCGCTACGACGGCGACATCCCCGGTTGGGGCGGCTTCGCGGCCCACGACCGCTTCCTGGTGGCCGATCTGAACGGCGACGGCAGCGACGATCTGGTCGTGGTGAACACCGACGACTGGTCGATGCCGTACGTCGGCCTGCTCCGCTCGACCGGCAACGGGTTCTGGGTCAGTCAGCGGTACGACGGGGACATCCCGGGCTGGGGCGGACTCGCCCGGCACGACGAGTTCTTCGCCGGTGACCTGACCGGCAACGGCAGCGACGACCTCGTGATCTTCAACGGCGACGACTGGTCGATGGCGTACGTCGGCCTGTTCTCGGCGAGCACGAGCGGGTACTCGATGATCCACCGGTACGACGGCGACATCCCCGGCTGGGGCGGGCTCGCGCAGCACGACCGGCTGATCCTCGGCGACTTCGACGGCGACGGCAAGTGCGACGTGTTCGTGTTCAACGGCGAGGACTGGTCGATGCCGTACCTCGGCATGTTCCGCTCGACGGGCTCCGGTCTGGCGTACGCCCATCGGCACGACGGCGACGTACCGGGCTGGGACGGCCTCGCACGGCACGACCAGTTCTTCGCGGCCGACATCGACGGCACCGGACGCTGCGACCTGTGGGCGTGGAACGACCAGGACTGGTCAACGGAGTACCTCGGGCGGATGCTCAGCTCAGGAACCGATCTGAAGGCCGATTACGTCGGCGACTGGGTCGGCGAGTGGAACCTCGGCCCGGTCGACGGGTTCGAGCCGGCCCGGATGACGGGGCGCAGCGGCCGGCCACAGCTGTACGTGCACAACACCGACTGGTTCGGCGTCATCAACGGGCGCCGGGGCATCACGCTCGACCGCATCTACTACCGCTGGATTCACAACTACCGCCACGGCCGGAACTGGTGACGACGATGAAGTATCCGAAAGGCACGGAGCGTTCTTCCCAGCGCGACACGAGGCCGGTCAAGTCCCCGGCCGGAGAGGTACGGCGCCGGCACGCCGCCGTACCGCCGTACGACGGACCGACCAAGACCCGGTCGGATCAGGCCACCTTGCGGCCCGACCCGCTGCGGTCGGCGAAGCCGGCCTTCGACAGGGCCGTAGCGGCCGGTGCCCGTGAGGCGGCGCAACCCGCCGGCGGCCGGCCGGACCAGCAGGCCGCGCACACTCGACGTACCGGCGGATCGGACGAGCAGTACGTCCGCCTGCGGATCCGGGTGCGTGGCGATCGGCTGACGGTCGTCGACAGTCACCTCGTCGACGGGCCGCTGGCGCAGTCGGCGGCCTTCCACGGCGCGAACGCGTACGAGGTCACGTACGGCGACCGCCTGCTGCACGCCGGCACGGTCGCGGACCCGAACACCCAGCGCTCGTTCCCGAGCCCCGACGGCCCGGAGGACATGCGCGGCCACAACATCACGCCGCGGGAGATCTACGAGTTCACCGCGCGGGTCCCCGCCGGTGACGTGACGGAGGAGACCCGCGCCGGGATCCACGTCCGTCTGCACCGCATCGACGAACCGGCCGCCGCCCGCCACCTGGGAGCCGCACCACTGGGCGCCCAGTTCGAGGGCCGCCTGACCCAGGTGGCCGAACTCATCGGACTGCCAGCCTCGACCCTCCCGGAGGCCATCGAAGCCCGAGGCGGCCGGACCGCCACCGGCCGCTGATCGCGTCGGGAGACAACCCATGATGTCTGCGGACAGGCTATTGCGTGTCCGCAGACACCGGCGCTTGTTCACAGACCCGGGCGCTGCCTGGCGGAAACGATTCCAGGAAAGTCGGCTCAACGTTGTAGTGAGCTATGTACACGCTCTCTCCGCGTTGCTACATTCCCCGCAGATTTGACATCGATGTCAACCTCAGGGAGTGGTCGCGATGGTTTCGAGACGTGCGTTCCTGGCGGGCAGCGGTGCGGTGACGGCGGGGTTGGTCCAGCCCTTCGCATTGACCGCGAATGCTGCAGATTCATCGACGTCCGGCAGCCCCGCTCGGCTGCTGCCGGTGTTCAACCGCCCACGACACCTGGACTACGGCGACGTCAGCAAACTCAGCGGGGGAGACCAGACCCTGCTGACAACGTTGCAAGGCGTCGTCAACCGTACCGAGCCCGAGTTGTACTTCATCTACGACACCGGGACCGAGAGCGTGCCGGACGCCAAGTGGCTGTCCGACATGCGCCTGCCGACGAAGCAGTACAAGAACCCGCTGGACCTGATCGCGAAGTACCGGAACCGGATCCGCGGTGCGATCGTCCACGATCCCGCCGTACCGGATTCGCTGAACGTCGCGACCACGCTGGCCGGCCTGGAGAACGCCGTCGTCGCGGACGCCGACCAGGCGAAGGCGTACGGGCTGAAGATCGTCAAGGATCTGCGCGGGATGTTCGACGACGACCGGGTGAAGACCTACCGGTGGCAGCTCGACAACCTGTTCCCGCGGGTCACCAAGCAGCTGCTCGCCGGCCTCCCGCCGACCCGTGTGGTCGACGTCGAGGGCGTCCAGTGGCTGGAGATCGCCCGCGAGACCCAGCAGATCCGCGACTCGTCGAACCGCGGTACGTACGACCTCGACGTGTCGGCCAAGCTCGGCAAGGAGGCCGTGTACGTCCGGTTCGCGGACTCGTTCACCGACGACGGCTGGGGTGCTTCGGTGAAAACCGTGTCGGTCAAGGCCAACGGCACCGTGATCGCCAGCTTCGAGCCGAACACGGCCGAGGAAGCGCCGTACCTGTTCGACGGCTCGCACTCGTCGATCGGTGGTGAGGCCAACAGATTCGCCGACGGCGGCAACTACTGGATCTACCGCTTCGAACCACCGGCGGGTACGACGTCCCTCGTCGTGACCGCGGAGATGTGGAACCAGTACCTGGTGTCCGCCACCGACACGTCACCGACGCGGGTCGAGCCGTTCCCGTACTTCCGTGACTACGTGGTGGCCACCAAGGCCCTGGTGAGCTGGCTGCCACCCGGAGGCGCGACGGGCGATCTGCTGATCGAGCACTTCGCGAAGTGGCCGACGCTCGCGCCGTACATGGGCTGGTTCGCGAACGACGTCTCCGGCGAATGGGACGGCGTCGACCTCGCGTCGAAGGGCGGCTCGCCGGTGGTCGCGGCCGACTTCTACATGAACGGCACCGTGCATGCCGGCTTCACGTCCCCGATCTCGCCCAAGCCCCGCCCGATCCGGCGGATCGACACGCCGAAGAACAAGGTCTACCTGACGCTGACGTTCGGCGAAGGCGACAACATCCAGTACTGCCAGCGCCGGCTCCGCGAGATCTGGGACGACCCGAAGCGTGGCGAAGTACCGACGAACTGGACGATCGACCCGCTGCTGGCCGAGGCAGGCCCGAACATCTACAGCTATTTCCAGCGCACCGCGACGTCCAACGATCTCCTGGTCTGCGGCCCGTCCGGAGCCGGTTACACCTATCCGGCGTCGTGGAAACCCGACGAACTCACGCAGTACCTGAAGATGTCCGGCTCGTTCATGAGCCGCACCGGGCTGGACGTGGTGTACGCGTACAGCGGGCGGCAGGACAACACCTGGGTCCTGCTGTCCGAGGAGATCGCCAAGGGGTACGCCGCCTACACGCCGACCAAGGGCATCATGCAGACCTGGGACGGTGACACCCTGAGCGCGAAGGTGGGTGGCATCCCGATCACCGGCGGCTGGGGCGCACCCGGCAAGGCGGCCGAGTTCAAGGCCGCACTCGACCAGCGGATCGCCGGCTGGGACGGTGCGAGCCCGCTGTTCATCTCGGGGCTGATCGGCGCCTGGTCGTGGTCCCCGTCCGACATGGCCGAACTGGGCCCGCTGCTGACCGACCCGTACGAGCTGATCCTCGCGAACAGCTTCTACGACCTGCTCAACCGCGTTCTGTAGAAGCGGCGCGGCCGCCCACGGGCTCGTGGGCGGCCGCTGGGTGGGGGCTCACCAGTGATGGGCGACGTCGATCACGAGCCGTGAGCCCGAGCCGGGGCCCGCGAGCGTGAGGACCCGGAACGGAAGCCGTGCCCGAACGCCGAGGCCGAGCGTCGTCTGCCCCTCGAAGCTGCCCGCGAACGCGACCTGCCGGAACGTCCTGTACCCGTTGACGTTCGTCAGCTCTTTGCTGTTCTTCGGCGCGTACGTCGTCTTGCCGGTGTTGATGTTGTACGACGGTGCGCGCACGACGATCTGCAACCGCGCGCCGCCGCGGAGCGGGACGAGGCGGCCCGAGCCGTCTTCGCGGACGCTGCTGACGTAGCGCACGTCGTACCCGGTGGCTCCGTGGGCCAGGTCGATGACGAGCCGGTCGAAGCAGGCGTGCTGTCCGGTGCGGACGTTCGTGACCGTCGTCGGGGCGGCGGACAGAGGCGACCGGACCCGGCTGTTGACCTCGGGCAACGACCCCCAGCCGCGCGGGCAGGACGCGGACGTCGTCGTGATCGAGGTGGTGTGGGGGGCGGTGGACGATCCGGTCAGCGCCGGCGCGGCGAACGCGGCGGCGGGGATTGCCATGGCGGCGACCGTGGCGAGAATCGTCTTGCGGGTGATGTGGTGGATGTTCATGATTCCCCCCTTCGAGGACACTTACTTGGACGACACCAGTGGTCAACTGGTTTGCTTCCGGGCCCGGTGATTTCCAGTGCTCGACCCGGTACGCGCCGCAACCGAAAATCCCTTGCCACGCAGGGCAGGATGAGGGGATGACGCCTGATGAACTGCTCGACGTGTTCCATCGCCGGATCCGGCTTCCGGACGCCGACGCGATCCCCGGGTGGAAGCAGGAGCACGTGGGTCCGGTCCATCGCTCGTACGTCGAAGGGCCGGACGGCGCCGCGTTCGTCGAGGTGCCGCGCGGGCTGGGGGACGACCCGGATGCGGTGATCGCGCAGGAGGTGGCGTTCTTCCGCGAGCGCGGGTTGCCGTTCGAGTGGAAGACGTACGCGTACGACGAGCCGGCGGACCTGGGGGAGCGGCTCAAGCGGCACGGGTTCACGAAGGAGGCGCCCGAGACGCTGATCCTCGGCGAGGTGGACCGGATCCTGGAGCGCCCGTCCGCGCTGCCGTCGAAGGTCCGGCTACGAGAAGCCGACGGGCCGCGGGACTACGAGCGGATCGCGGCCTTGACGCATGCGCTTTGGGACAGCGGCCTCGCGCGGATCGTGGAGCAGTTGCAGGGTGAGGCGCGGATGTTCCCGGACCGGTTGTCGGTGTTCCTGGTGGAGGACGCGCTGAAGGGGCCGGACGGGCCGGCGGTGTCGGCCGCGTGGGTCCGGTTCCATCCGGGGACCGGGTTCGCGAGCCTGTGGGGCGGTGGCACGCTGTCGGAGTGGCGGCGGCAGGGCCTCTACAGCGCGCTCCTCGTGCACCGGGCGCGGCTGGCGAAGGAGCGCGGGTACGAGTACCTCCGCGTCGACGCCTCCGAGGACTCCCGCCCGATCCTGCAGAAACTCGGCCTGCACGCAGTCACCACCACCACGCCGTACCAGTGGACCCCGTAACACGCTGGACCTGACGAGCGGAACGACCGCTGGAGGCTGTACGTTGCCTGCATCATGGCCCTGAAAATCGCTTCCCGCTTCCGCCGGCTGCTGCAGCGCCCCGGCTCGATCGATCTCGGCCCGTACGAACGGCTCACCCAGCTGGTCGGCGAGGCGGAGGAATCGGTCCTGTCCCTGACCGACGAAGAGCTCACCGAGGCGGTCGCGGACCTGCGGACCACCGGCGGGCTGCACGAGGACGAGCAGATCGAGTTCCTCGCGCTCGCCCGGGACGCGGGCCGCCGGGGGATCGGCGAGCGTGCGTTCGACGGGCAGGTCGTCGGCGCGCTGGCGATGCTGCAGGGCCGGATCGTCGAGATGGCGACCGGCGAGGGCAAGACGCTGGCCGGTGCGATCGCCGCCGCCGGGTACGCCGTGGGCGGCCGCAAGGTGCACGTGCTGGCGGTCAACGACTACCTGGCCAAGCGCGACGCGGAGTGGATGGGCCCGGTCTACGAACTGCTCGGCGTGACCGTGTCGCACGTCGGTCAGGCCTCCACCCCGGAGGAGCGTCGGGAGGCGTACCAGGCCGAGGTCTGCTACGTCCCGGTCAACGAGATCGGTTTCGACGTACTGCGGGACCGCCTGGTCACCGACGTGGCGGACCGGGTCACCGTCGAGGCGGACGTGGCGCTGGTCGACGAGGCCGACTCGGTGCTCATCGACGAGGCCCGTGTGCCGATGGTGCTGGCCGGCGCGACCCGCAACGAGGCGCTCGACGACGACGTCGTACAGCTCGTCCGCACGCTGCGCGCGGGCGTGGACTACGAGATCGACGGCGACGGCCGGACGGTGGCCCTGACCGACAAGGGCACCGACAAGGTCGAGGAAGCCCTCGGCGAGCGCGCTGCCGCAGCCGACGTCGACGAGGCCGAGGACGATGCGGCCGAGGACGATGCGGCCGAGGACGATGCGGCTGAGTCTCCGCGGTTCAACCTGTACGACGACGAGAACCTGGACCGCCTGACCCAGATCAACGTTGCGCTGCACGCCGAGGTGCTGCTGCGCAAGGACGTCGACTACCTGGTCCGCGACGGCAAGGTCAGCCTGATCAACAACAACCGCGGCCGGATCGCCAAGCTGCAGCGCTGGCCCGACGGTCTGCAGGCCGCCGTGGAGGCGAAGGAGGCCGTGCCGGTCAGCGACTCCGGTGAGGTGCTGGACAGCATCACCGTGCAGGCGCTGGTGAAGGGCTACAAGACCCTGTGCGGCATGACCGGTACGGCGGTTGTCGTCGGGGAGTCGCTGCAGGAGTTCTACGAGGTCGACGTGGCCGTCGTACCGCCGAACAAGCCGAACATCCGGATCGACGACCCCGACCGGCTGTACCTGACCGCCGAGCAGAAGAACGTGGCGCTGGTCGAGCACATCGCCGAGGTGCCGCACGTCGTACTGAACGCCAAGAACGACGCCGAGGAGGCCGCGATCGTGGCCGAGGCCGGCGTACCGGAGACCGTCACGGTGTCGACCCAGATGGCCGGCCGCGGTACGGACATCCGGCTGGGCGGCCGGGACGAGTCGCACGACAAGGAGAAGGCCATCGAGCTCGGCGGCCTCTACGTGATCGG
>DASXXB010000426.1:0-10622 GCA_036503355.1 Kribbella sp.
GCTCGTAGACCCGGACCTTTGCCACTACTCTCCCTCTGGTCCGAGCCTGGGGCGCGGACCGTTAGTTGACGTACGTGCTCATCGCTTTGCACTCATCGGTAGACACTCATCGAGTGGTCATGAGTCGATGACCCGCCTTCAAGTCGTCACGACGGCACGGTCTGAGCCGTCGTGGGCAGCTTTGCGGGCTGCCATTTGTGTTGCTTCTTACTTATCACGCTGCGCGACGTACTCCCGCAGCCCGGTCACGTCGAGCGGTCCCTGGACCTTGAAGGCCCGTGGGAACGCCTTGCGCCGCACGGCGAGGTCGAAGCACTCGATCGCCGGGTGCAGGTGCGCCCCACGGCCGGGTGCCCGGTGATCGGGATCCGGAAGCACCTGGCCTCCGGAAGCCGTCATCCGCAGCAGGTCAGCCGGACTGCACCGCTTCCGGCACCCGATGCAGGTACGCTCCGCAGGCTTGCCTGGGCGCGCGGCTGCCGTCACTGTCACGTGATCCTCAGGGTGTGGTTGCGACTCAGTCGACCGACCGAGAAACTAGTCTACCTTCTCGCCTTCCCGAGTCACATCGGTATCCGGCCGGATGTCGATCCGCCAGCCGGTGAGCCGGGCCGCGAGGCGGGCGTTCTGCCCTTCCTTGCCGATCGCGAGCGAGAGCTGGTAGTCGGGGACGACGACGCGCGCCGCACGGGCCGCGGCGTCCACCACCTCGACAGATGTAACCTGCGCCGGCGACAGCGCATTCCCGACGAACGTCGCCGGATCGTCGCTGTGGTCGATGATGTCGATCTTCTCGCCGTGCAGCTCGTGCATGATGTTCCGCACCCGCTGCCCCATCGGCCCGATGCAGGCGCCCTTGCCGTTCACCGACGGGTTGAGGGTCCGGACGGCGATCTTCGTGCGGTGCCCGGCCTCGCGCGCGATCGCGGTGATCTCGACCGTGCCGTCGGCGATCTCCGGGACCTCCAGCGCGAACAGCTTCTTCACCAGGTTCGGGTGGGTGCGGCTGACCGTGATCTGCGGGCCTTTGAAGCCCTTCCGGACGCCGACGACGTACACCCGCAGCCGGGAGCCGTGCTCGTACTGCTCCCCCGGGACCTGCTCGGGCGCCGGCAACACGGCCTCGATCTTGCCGAGGTCGACCATCACCGAGCGCGGGTCGCGGCCCTGCTGGACGACGCCGGAGACGATGTCGCCCTCCTTGCCGGAGAACTCGCCGTACCGGACCTCGTCCTCGGCGTCGCGGAGCCGCTGCAGGATGATCTGCTTGGCGGTGGTGGCCGCGATCCGGCCGAAGTCGTGCGGGGTGTCGTCGTACTCGCGGGCCACAGTGCCGTCCTCGGCGAGTTCCCGCGCGTACACGGTCACGTGCCCGGTGCGCCGGTCGAGCTCGGCGCGGGCGTGCTGCTGCGCGCCCTCGGTGCGGTGGTACGCGACCAGCAGCGCCTGCTCGATCGCCTCGACGACCACGTCCAGCGAGATGTCCTTCTCCCGCTCCAGCGACCGCAGCACGGCCATGTCGATGTCCATGTCAGTTCTCCTCCACCGTGCCGTCGGCAGGTGTTTCAGATTCGCCGTTGCCGGCAGCCCGGTTGAACTCGATCTGGACCTTGGCCTTGGCCACGTCGGCGTACGCGACGCTGCGCCGTTTGCCTTGCACGTCCAGCTCGGCCGCCTCGTCGGAGGCGGACTTGATCCGGCCGGTCACGGTGCCGCCCGCGTTCAGCGTGACCTTGACCAGCCGGCTGATGTTGCGGCGCCAGTGCCGGGGCAGAGTGAGCGGCCGGTCCACGCCGGGGCTGGAGACCTCCAGCGTGTAGGCGCCCTCGCCCATGATGTCGTCGGCGTCGAGCGCCTTGGAGATCGCCCGGGTGACGTCCGCGACGTCGTCCAGGCTGATACCGCCGTCCCGGTCGACCAGGACGCGCAGGAGCCGGCGGCGACCGGCCGGGGTGATGTCCGCGGCCTCCAGATCGCAGCCGAACTGCTCGACGATCGGCCGCAGGAAGGTCTCGAGGCTCGTGGTGTCCGTGTGGCCCTTGGGGTCTGGCTTTCGGCTCACAGGTTGACCTGCCTCTCTGTCCAGTTGTGCACCCGTTGTGCTCCGGCAGTCCGGCCGAGAGCAGTAGCCCACCATATCCGGCCGATGCCCGGATCCTTGTCATCGGCTCGGCCCCGGCTTGTCCCGGGCCAGGGGTGGGCGGGCCACCGGGTATCGTTCCGGCGTGCCCGAACGCCGCCTGACCCGACGTACGGTCGTCGCGACCGCCGCCCTCGTTCCCGGCGCGGTGGCGCTGGCCGGCTGCAAGGACGATCCTGCCGCCGGATCCGGTACGCCGGGCACGAAGGGCGCCGTGAACGGTACGACGACGTCACCCGGGCCGGCCGAGGAGACACCGGCGACCGATCCGGCTGTCGTCGCCGCGCTCAGTGCCGCGGCGACCCGGGTGACCCAATTGTCCCAGCTGTACGCAAGCGTGAGCCGGAAGTTCCCGGCGCTGCGGGCCCGGCTCGCCGCCGGAGGCAAGTACCACGCGAGTCATGTCGCGAAGCTCAAGGAGACCTCGGGCGTCACCGCACGGGCGGTCAAGGCCGCCGTACCCGCGGGCTCACAGGCCGCCGCACTCGCCGCGATCGCCACGCAGGAGAAGGTCAACGCCGCCGCCCACGTGGCGGCAGCGGCCAAGCTCTCCGGCGCTCCGGCCCGGCTGCTCGCCGAGATCGCCGCCTGCGAATCGCAACTCGGCACAACCCTGACCCAGGGCACCAAGAAGGCGGCTTCGTGAATCAACTGGACGCTCTGCAGGCCGCGCTCGCCGGGGAGCACGCTGCGCTGTACGGCGTGGGCGTGGCGGGCGGGAAGCTCAGTGGCGCCCGGTTCCGCGAGGCGACCGAACTGTTCGAGAGCCACCGCGACAACCGCGACCACCTGAGCGCGCTGATCGTCGCCGCCGGCCAGACCCCGGTCGCGGCCGAAGCGGCGTACGACCTGCCCCAGCCTGTCGTGAACACCGCGACGGCCACGGCGCTGATCCTGCTGATCGAACGCCGGATCGCCGCGGTGTACGGCGACCTGGTCGAGGCCGCCGAACAGCCCGCCGTCCGCACGTTCGCGATCGAGAGCCTGCTCGGCGCCGCGACCAACCAGCTGAGCTGGGGCGGCGCGCCGGTAGCCTTCCCCGGCGCGACCGCCTGAGCCATCGGATCAGCGCCGGCGGCGCCAGGGGCCTGTGACGGCGTAGGTGATTCCGGGGTTGTAGACGTTGAAGAACATCGTGCGGCCGTCGGCGGAGTAGCCGACACCGGAGAGTTCGCCGTACGACGGCTTCTCGGGCGTGCCGACGTTGACGCGGTTCCGGGCGAACTTGAAGACCTCGCCGTCCTCGGTGGTGCCGAGGATGTGCTGCTCGCCGAGGCCGTCCTCGCACATCATCAGCCCGCCGTACGGCGACATCGTGATGTTGTCGGGGGCATCGAACTCGGGGTCGTCGGATCCGGGCTTCGGACGGGTGAAGACGACCTCCAGGCGGAGCGTCCGCTGCCGCGGGTCGAGCCGCCAGACCTGGCCGTCGTGGTCGACCTTCGGGCCGAGCTCGGTGCGCGCGAACGACGAGACGAAGTACACGCAGCGATCCAGGTCGCCCCACCAGCAGCCCTCGAGCTTGTAGCCGCCGGTGATCGGCTTCGCATAGTCCTGCGCCCGCACCGACTCGGTCTTCGCCAGCGGATCCGGCACCGTCACCCACTGCACGTCGTGGAACTCGGCGCCGGCCTCCTGGACCACCGACAGGTCCGGCAGGCCCGGGATGTGCATCGCCTGCAGCTCGCCGCCGGCCCGCAGCGAACCCCAGCCGCCGCGGGGGCGGTTCGGCAGGAAGCGGTAGAAGCCGCCGAGCGGCGCGACGAACGCGTCCTCGGTCTCGTAGACGATCCCGGTCCGCGGGTCGATCGCGACGGCCTCGTGCTGGAACCGGCCCATCTCGGTCAGCGCGAACGGCTGGATGTTGCGGCGGTCGTCGTACGGGTCGACCTCGAAGATGAAGCCGTGATCCTTGGTGTACCCGCTCTCGCCGGCCTTGAGCTCGGTCTCCTCGCAGGTGAGCCAGGTGCGCCAGGGCGTGTGGCCGCCGGAGCAGTTGATCGCCGTACCGCCGAGGCTGACGAACTCCTTCGTGGCCGCGTTCTGCCGGTCGACCGCGAGCGTGCTGGTACCGCCGCCGGCGGCCGGGTCGTAGGTGCGCTCGGCCGGCGCGACGACCTTGATCTTCGACGTCGGGCTGCATTCGTGGTTGCGGACCAGGCGGGAGCCGCCGTCGCGGTCCGGGAAGACCCCCATGCCGTCGAACCGGCTGGGCGTCGGCAGCCCGTCCGGCCGGACGGTGCCCTCGCGGGACAGGATCTTGTAGCTGAACCCGCGCGGCAGGTCGAGCATGCCGTCCGGGTCCTCGATCAGCGGGCCGTAACCGATCTTCGGGCCCGACGTACCGAGCGCGGGCTGCGCCGTGTACAGCGCGTCGACCGAGCCGGCCACGCTGACCGCGACCCCCGCAGCGGCCGCGCGGCCGACGAACTGACGTCTGGACAAGGAACTGGACATGGGCGGTCTCCTGGCTCGACGACAAGCAGTGGTGACCAGTGAACGTACGGTAAACAACAACCGAACGACAAGAGAACGAGTGTCACTCGTTCACAACGAGCGGACCCAGTTCTCCAGCAGAGCGGCACCGGCGTCACCGGACTTCTCCGGGTGGAACTGGGTCGCCGTCAGCGGCCCGTTCTCGACCGCGGCGACAAACTTGTCACCGCCGTACGTCGTCCACGTGACCAGCGGGGCGACCGACGCCCGCGCGTCGGCGAGCTCCCAGGTGCGGACGCCGTACGAGTGCACGAAGTAGAAGCGTTCCTTCTCGATGCCGTCGAACAGCTTCGTTCCGGACGGTACGTCGACCGTGTTCCAGCCCATGTGCGGGACAGGCTGGGGCTCCTCGGGCTGCAGGCGCTCGACCGTGCCGGGCCATTGCTCGCAGCCCTCGGTCTCGACGCCGTGCTCGATACCCCGGGCGAACAGGATCTGCATGCCGACGCAGATCCCGAGCACCGGACGGCCGCCGGTCAATCGTCGATCGACCGCGACATCACCCTTGACCGCCTTCAACCCGGTCATACACGCCTCGAACGCACCGACACCGGGCACCAGCAGGCCGTCGGCGTTGCAGGCCGCGTCGAAGTCCGCGGTGACGGTGACATCGGCCCCGACGCGCTGCAGCGCCCGCTCCCCCGATCGGATGTTGCCGCTGCCGTAGTCGAGCAGGACGACCTTCTTCGTCACAGTTCCGACCTCACAAGGCACCCTTGGTCGACGGGATCCCCGGCTGGCGCGGGTCCTGCTCCGCGGCGGCCCGCAGCGCCCGGGCGAACGCCTTGAACTGCGCCTCGACGATGTGGTGCGGATCGCGGCCGGACAGCACCCGGATGTGGACGCAGATCGCGGCGTTGAAGGCCAGCGTCTCGAACACGTGCTGGGTCAGCGAGCCCGCGTAGTCGCCGCCGATGATCGCGTACACCTGGCCGTCCGGCTCGCCGGTGTGCACGCAGTACGGCCGGCCAGACAGGTCGACCGTGCAGTGCACCAGCGCCTCGTCGAGCGGCACGGTCGCGTCGCCGAATCGTCTGATCCCGCGCTTGTCGCCGAGCGCTTCCTTCAGTGCCTGCCCGATGCCGATCGCGGTGTCCTCGACGGTGTGGTGCGCGTCGATCTCCAGGTCGCCGACCGTGTTCACGTGCAGGTCGAGCAGCGCGTGCTTGGCCAGCGCGTTGAGCATGTGGTCGTAGAACCCGACACCGGTCGAGATGTCGGCCCGGCCCTCGCCGTCGAGGTTCAGCTCGACGAGCACCTTGGACTCGCTGGTCTCGCGGTCGATCCGCGCGGTGCGACTCATGTCAGCCTTCCCGTATCAGTCTTCAGAACGCGCTCCAGTGACGCGCGGAACGCGGCCATCTCCTCGCCGGTGCCGATCGAGACCCGCAGCCAGCCGTCCGGCCCGGTCTCCCGGATCAGCACGCCGTCGTCCAGCAACGCCTGCCAGACCGCGTGCCGGTCCGCGAAGGTCCCGAACAGGACGAAGTTCGCGTCCGAGTCGACCGCGCGCAGACCCTGCGCCCTCAGCCAGTCGACCGTCTCGTCGCGCTCGATCCGCAGCTGCTCGACCCGGCCGAGCAGCTCGTCGGAGTGCCGCAGCGCCGCGCGGGCGGTCGCCTGCGTCACCGCGGACAGGTGGTACGGCAGCCGGACGATCCGCAGCGCATCCACGAACTGCTTGCTGGCGGCAAGGTATCCGACCCGGCCGCCGGCCATCGCGAACGCCTTCGACATCGTCCGCGAGACGGCCAGGTTCGGGTACGACGGCAGCAGGGACAGCGCGCTCGGAGTGCCGGCCCGGCGGAACTCGGCGTACGCCTCGTCGACCACGACCACCGAGCCGAGCGCGCCGGCCTGGGCGACGATCGCCTCGGTCACCTCGATCGGCAGCGCCGTACCGGTCGGGTTGTTCGGCGAGGCGAGCAGCACGACCGACGGACGGTGCCGGGAGATCGCGGCGATCGCCTTGCTCCGGTCCAGCGTGAAGTCCTCGGCGCGGCGGCCGGTGACCCAGGCGGTGTTCGTGTCCCGCGCGTACTCCGGATACATCGAGTACGTCGGCGCGAACGAGAGCGCCGTACGACCCGGGCCGCCGAAGGCCTGCAGGATGTGCAGCATCACCTCGTTGGACCCGTTGGCCGCCCAGACCTGCTCGGGCTGCAGTTGCGCACCGGACTCCCGGGCCAGGTACGCCGCGAGGTCCGCGCGGAGGGCGAGGAACTCGCGGTCCGGGTAGCGGTTCATGCCGCGGGCCGCGTCGGCGACCGAGGCGGCGACGTCCGCGACGGTCTCCTCGCTCGGCGGGTACGGGTTCTCGTTGACGTTCAGGAGCACCGGGACGTCGAGCTGCGGGGCGCCGTACGGCTCGAAGCTTTTCAGCTCCTCCCGGATCGGCAACCCGTCGAAGCGGCCCATTACTGCTCCCCTGGGAATCGGACGGAGACCGCCGCGCCGTGGGCGGGCAGGTCCTCGGCGTGCGCGAGCGCGAGCACGTGGCCGGCGACCTCGTGCAATGCGTCGCGGGAGTAGTTCACGACGTGCACGGCCTTCAGGAAGCTGCGCACCGACAGGCCGGACGAGTGGCACGCACAGCCGGCCGTCGGGAGGACGTGGTTGGAGCCCGCGCAGTAGTCGCCGAGCGAGACCGGCGACCAGCTGCCGACGAAGATCGCGCCCGCGTTGCTGATCAGCCCGGCGCGCTCCTCGGCGTCCGCGGTCTGGATCTCGAGGTGCTCGGCGGCGTACGCGTCCACGACGGCCGTGCCCTGGTCGAGGTCGTCAACCAGCACGATCGCCGACTGCCGGCCCTGAAGGGCTTCGGTCACGCGCTCGGCGTGCTTGGTCTGCGCTACCTGGACCGGCAGCTCCGCCTCGACCGCGGCCGCCAGCACCTCTGAGGGCGTGACCAGGACACTGGCGGCCATCGGGTCGTGCTCGGCCTGACTGATCAGGTCGGCGGCCACGTGCTTCGGGTCCGCGGTGTCATCGGCGAGGATCGCGATCTCGGTCGGGCCGGCCTCGGAGTCGATGCCGACCTCACCCAGCAGGGCGCGCTTGGCCGCGACCACGTAAATGTTGCCCGGACCCGTGATCAGGTTGACCTTCCGGCAGCCGTCGAAGCCGTACGCGAACCCGGCGATCGCCTGCGCGCCACCCATCGCGTACACCTCCTCGATCCCGAGCAGGGCACACACCGCCAGCACGGTCGGGTGCGGCAGTCCCCCGAACTCCTTCTGCGGGGGTGATGCAACAGCCAGCGACGGTACGCCGGCCACCTGAGCCGGTACGACGTTCATCACAACGCTGGAGGCCAGCGGCGCACGACCGCCCGGGACATAGAGCCCGACGCGCTGGACCGGCACGAACCGCTGCGTCACCCGCCCGCCGGGCGCCGGCTCGGAGGCGACGTCGGCGGTGAGCTCGTCCTCGCTGACCTCGCGCACCCTGCGGATCGACTCCTCGAAGGCGCTGCGCACCTGCGGGTCGAGCTCCTCGAGCGCGGTCTTCAGCGCCTCCGCCGGGACCCGGATGTCCTCGACGCGCACATGGTCGAACTTCTCGCCGTACTCCCTGATCGCCTCGAGGCCGCGATGGCGGACGTCCAGGCAGATCGGTCGGGCGACGTCGAGAGCCTTCTCGACGTCGAACACGGCTCGGGGAACGAGGGCATTCACTTCGGCTCGGAGGTCGGAGACCTCTCCGGCCGCCACTCGGCCCCGCAGGTCGACGCGGCGAATCATGCCGTCAGTCTAGTGGTCACCCGCCACGCCGCTGACCGCGTATCCACAGGCCGGGCCGGTCACGGTACGTGAGCACCGCCGGAGTCCACTACGCTCGACGGCATGGACTCCCGCCTGCCGCTGCTCACTGTCGACACGGTGATCTTTCCCGGGCTGGTGCTTCCGATTCCGGTGACCGACGTCCAGGGCCGCGCGGTGGTCCGCGACCTGGTCGAGAACGGCGGCGAGCTGGTCTGCGGCGCGCTCGCGGTGCGGGACGGGTACGAGCTGGGCGAGCGGGTCTTCCGGTCGCTGTACGGGACGGGCTGCGCGGCGACGATCTCCGAGATCGCGGTGGACGCGGACGACGAGGGGCCGATCGAGGTCACGCTGACCGGGAACCGGCGGTTCAAGGTCTCCGAGCTGGACGGCAGCGGCGACTACCTGGTCGCCGACGTCGAGTGGCTGGACGACGAGCTCGGCGACGACCCGCTCGGGACGGCGAGCGTCGCGGTCCAGCGGTTCCGCAAGTACGCCGAAGCGGTCAGCGAGATCAGCCGTCCGGGCCTGCATCTCGGCGAACTGCCCGACGACCCCGGCACGCTGTCCTACCTGATGTCCGCGGCGATGAAGCTGATGACGCCGGACCGCCAGAAACTCCTGGAGGCGCCGGACGCCACCACCCGCCTGGCTCAGCTCGTCGGCCTCCTCGACAGCGAGATGGCGGCCATCACCGCGCTTCCCTCGCTGCCCGCCATCGACCTGATCGCCTGGTCCACCCTCTCCCCCAACTGACCCTCATTTCGAGAAGTGTGGAAGTGAACGGCCGGGTTCCTAGGCTGTGGACGGGCTGTAGATCGGCTGAGCAGGGAGGAGCCGGGCGATGTATGTGCTGATCACCGGGGGCACGAACGGGATCGGGCTGGCCGGGGCGCGGGGGCTGGTCGAGCGCGGGGCTCGGATCGGATTGGTGGCTCGGGATCGGGCGAAGGCGGAGCGGGTCGCGGCCGAGCTGGGTGGGGCCGACGTGTTCGAGGCGGATCTGACCTCGCAGGCGTCGATCCGCGCGATGACGGCCGACGTCGTGGAGCGGGCGCCGGTGATCGACGTCCTGGTCAACAACGCCGGCGCGATCTTCGGGACCCACCAGCTCTCACCCGACGGCATCGAGCTGACCTGGGCGCTGAACGTCGTCGCGCCGTACCTGATCACCACGCTGCTCGCGACGCACCTCGCGCCGGGCGCCCGGGTGATCGGGACCGCCTCGGACGAGCACGAGAAGGCGAAGCGGATCGACTTCGACGACCTGGGCGGCGAGCGGTTCTTCTCCGGTACGGCGCGGATCGCGGGCGGGTCGCTGCGCCGGTACGGCGAGACGAAACTCGCGCTGATCCTGCTCAGCGGGGAGCTCGCGCGGCGGATGCCGACGATCCACACGTACACGTTCGAGCCGGGCCTGGTCGCGACCGGCTTCAACACCAACAACGGCCGGCTGATGAAGCTGATGATGGCGATGACCAAGCCGTTCGCCCGTACGCCGGAACAGGGCGCGGCCACGCTCGTCTGGCTGGCCACGTCACCGGACGTCGCCGGCGAGTCGGGGCAGTACTACGCGCGCGAACGCCGTACCGACCCGTCCCCGGCCGCGCAGGACCGGCAGGCGGCCGAGCGGCTGTGGGCGACGCTGGTGGAGCAGACGCTACCGAAATGAATCCCACAGCGGTATGGTCTTGGTATGAGCAAACAGATCACCGTCCGTCTGCCGGATGAGCTGGTCGACTTCATGGACGAGCTTGTCGCCACCGACAAGGCGACCAGCCGGGCGTCCGTCGTCGCCCGGGCGATGGAACGCGAGCGCCGCCGCGAGCTGGCCGCCCGCGACCTCGCCATCCTGACCGAACACGGCGGGTACGACGACCTCGACGGCTTCACCGCGGCCGCCGCCGGCACCGTCCTCGAACTCGACTGATGCGTCCACTGCACATCGCCCGGCTCGACAAACCGCGCCCGGTGGTGGTGCTCACGCGAGAACTGATCCGCCCGCGCCTCACCAACGTGACGGTCGCCCCGATCACCAGCACGATCCGCGGCCTGTCCACCGAGGTCCTCGTCGGCCCGGACAACGGCCTGGACCACGCCAGCGCGATCTCCTGCGACAACATCCAGACCATCCCGAAAGCGCAGCTCGGCCGCCTGATCGGCTACCTCCACCCCGACCAGGAACCATCCCTGGCCGAAGCAATCAACCTCGCCTTCGACCTCGA
>DASXXB010000427.1:0-1922 GCA_036503355.1 Kribbella sp.
ACAGGGTCTGCTCGGTACGCTCCCGCTGCTCGCGTTCGCGGTCGCCTCTCCCCTGGTCCACCTGGCGTCCCGGCGGTTCGGGATGGAACGGGCCGTCTTCGTTTCGCTCCTGGTGCTCGCGGGCGGCAGCGCGCTCCGCCCGTACACGGGCCAGGCCGGCCTGTGGATCGGCACCGCCGTGGTCGGCGGCGCGATCGCCGTCGGCAACGTTCTGGTACCGGTCATCATCAAGCGCGACTACGCCGGGAACGTGTCGCGGGCGACCGGCATCTACACCGCCTTCATCACCGGCGGCGCCGCGATCGCCTCGATCCTCGCCGTACCGATCGCCGACGCGGTCGACTGGCGGCTGTCACTCGCGATCTGGGGCGCCCTCGCGCTGGTGGTCGCGGTCGTCTGGCTGCCGCGGACGCTCGCGCCCGAGCCGATGCCGGCGGCAACCACCGAGGACGGGACGCCGTCGGTGAGCGTGTGGCGGCAGCCGATGGCCTGGCTGGTGACCGGGTTCATGGGGCTGCAGTCGACGAGCTTCTACCTGTTCGTGAACTGGCTGCCGACGATCGAGATCTCCACGGGTGGCGTCTCCGAGCGCGCCACCGGCGTCCACCTGTTCGTCTTCCAGGTCTTCGGGCTGATCGGCGGCCTCAGCATCCCGTTCCTGCTGAAGCACCCGACGAACCAGCGGGCCGGTCTGATGACGGCGAGTACGCCGATCCTCGTCGCGCTGCTCGGTCTGCTGCTGGCGCCGCACCTCGCGATCGTCTGGGCGGTCGTCGGCGGTCTGGGACAGGGCGCCGGGCTGGTCGCGGCGCTCTCGTTGATCAGCCTGCGCGGTCGCGGGCACCACGAGACGACCCAGCTGTCCGGGATGGCACAGGCGGTCGGTTACACGCTCGCCGCGGCCGGTCCGGTCGTTGCGGGCTACCTGACGCAGGTGACCGGCGGCTGGAGTACGACGCTCGTCGTGTTCGCCGTACTCGCAGCCACCCAGGTCACGGTCGGATTCGTCGCGGGCCGCGACGACCGTTAGTACCTACTTGTCCGTCGCGAAGGCCGCGTCGAAGGCGGCTTCCGGCTTGTCGAAGGCGAGCTTGCGGATCGTGTCGACCGCCTCCGCCGCGCCGACCTTGCGCTCCATGCCGGCGTCCTCCCACTCGACCGAGATCGGGCCGTCGTAGCCGATCGAGTTCAGCACCCGGAAGCAGTCCTCCCACTGCACGTCGCCGTGACCGGTGGAGTAGAAGTCCCAGCCGCGCCGCGGGTCCGCCCACGGCAGGTGCGAACCGAGCCGGCCGTTGCGGCCGCCGCCGACCCGCATCCGGGTGTCCTTGCAGTCCACGTGGTAGATCCGGTCCTTGAAGTCCCAGAGGAACGCGACCGGGTCGATGTCCTGCCAGACCATGTGCGACGGGTCCCAGTTCAGGCCGAACGCCTCCCGGTGGCCGATCGCCTCCAGCGCGAACGTGGTGGTCCAGTAGTCGTACGCGATCTCCGACGGGTGCACCTCGTGCGCGAACCGGACGCCCTCCTCGTCGAACACGTCGAGGATCGGGTTCCAGCGGTCGGCGAAGTCCTGGTAGCCGGCCTCGATCCGCTCGGCCGGGACCGGCGGGAACATCGCGACGTACTGCCAGATCGACGAGCCGGTGAAGCCGATGACGGTCTTCACGCCGAGCTTCTTGGCCGCCCGGGCGGTGTTCTTCAGGTCCTCCGCCGCGCGCTGCCGGACACCCTCGCCGTCGCCGTCGCCCCAGATCCGGGACGGCACGATCGCCTGGTGCCGGAAGTCGATCGGGTTGTCGCAGACCGCCTGCCCCACCAGGTGGTTGGAGATCGCGAACACCTGCAGGTTGTACTTCTCCAGGATGTCCTTGCGGCCCTGGACGTACGAGTCGTCGTCGACGGCCTGCTGGACGTCGAAG
>DASXXB010000428.1:0-1703 GCA_036503355.1 Kribbella sp.
CGCGGCCGTCGGATTCGAGGAGGCGCAGCCAGATCTCGCTGACGGTCGGGTAGGCGGGGACGGCGTGCCAGAGGCGGTCCAGCGGGACCTCGCCGGTGATTGCAATGGTCGCCGCGTGCAGGAGTTCGCCGACGTCGGGTCCGACCGCGGTGAAGCCGATCAGGACGTTGCGCTCGTCGTCGACGACCATCCGGGCCTGTCCCTGGTAGTTGTCGGCGTGCAGCGCAGCGCCGGCGACCGCGCCGAGGTCGTAGTCGACGATCCGGATCTTGCGACCGGTCGCCGTCGCGTCCTCGGCGGACAGGCCAACGGCAGCGACTTCGGGATCGGTGAAGATCACCTGCGTGACGGCGCGTTCGTCAGCGGTGGCGGCGTGGCGTCCCCACGGGTTGAGGTCGGGCTGCTCACCGCGGGCTCGTGCGGCGATCGCGTCGCCCAGGGCTCGAGCCTGGTACTTGCCGTGGTGAGTCAGTAGCGCGCGCCTGTTGACGTCGCCGGCGGCGTACAGCCAACCGCCGTCGATCGGCCGGCCGGCGTCGTCGAGGACGGCGAGTGCGTCGTCCACGGGCAACCAACTGCCGGGGGTGAGGCCGAGGTGGTCCAGCCCGAGATCCTTGGTGTTGGGCGTCCGTCCGGTCGCGACGAGAACCTCGTCGGCCTCGACCACTGCGCCGGTGGACAGTGTCAGCTGCACCGTGCCGGCGTCATCCCGCCGGACCTCGGTGGCATCGACGCCCAACTGCACAGACACTCCCGCGGCGCGAAGCGCAGTGGCCACCTGCTCGCCGGCGAAGGCATCCACGCCCGGCAGCAGCCGGGTCTGGGACACGAGCGTCACCTGCGCCCCGAGCGCGCTGAACGCGGTCGCCATCTCGGATCCGACGACACCACCACCGATGATCGCCAAGCTCTTCGGTACGGACCGAACGGCCGCGGCCTCCCTGCTTGTCCAGGGCGCCACGTCCGCCAGGCCCCGAACGGGCGGCAACTGAGCGCTGCTGCCGGTGGCGATCACTACCGCGTGGCGTGCTTGCACCGTCGTCGTCGTGCCATCGGTACGGGTCACGGTGACGCTGCGGGTGCCGGTGATCCGTCCGTGGCCGCGAACCAGGGTGATACCGGCCTGGTTCAGCCATTCGACCTGGCCGGAATCGTCCCAATGGGAGGTGAACCGGTCACGCCGGGCGAGGACCGCGGCCGGGTCCAGGTCGCCGGTGACGGCTTGGCCGGCGGCCGGCAGTGCGCGCGCCGCGCGGATCGCGGCGGCGTCGCGGAGGAGGGCCTTGGTCGGCATGCAGGCCCAGTAGGAGCATTCGCCGCCGACGAGTTCGTGTTCGACGATCGCGGCGGTCAGGCCGCCCTGCACCACGCGGTCCGCGACGTTCTCGCCGACCGGTCCGGCGCCGATGATCACGACGTCGTAGGAAGTGTGCTGGTCCGGGTTCGTCATGTCACTTCGCCTTCGCTGCAAGGCGCTGCAGACGAACCGCGGAGACGAGGAAGAAGATCCCGCCGAGGATCGCGTAGCCCGCGACGGTGGTCAGCGACGGGTCCGGCTTGCCCGCCGACAGCAGGAAGTTGCCGCCGGCAAGGACGGAGATGCCGCCGCTGAGGATCATCGCCCACTGCCCGCCGAGCCGGTAGCGCAGGATCGCGACGAACAGCTGGACGATGCCCGCGGTGATCGCCCAGACGCCCCAAAC
>DASXXB010000429.1:0-12785 GCA_036503355.1 Kribbella sp.
TACTACAACCAGCAGAAGAGCAAGAACGTCCAGGTGCTCGGCTGGGACGACCAGAAGCAGAAGGGCCTGTTCACCGGCGACTTCGAGGACAAGGCCAAGGGCCAGAACAACGCGCAGAACCTGATCACCCAGGGCGCGGACATCCTGTTCCCGGTGGCCGGTCCGTCCGGTCTCGGCGGTCTGCAGGCGGCGAAGGCCAGCAACGGCAAGGTGAACGCGATCTGGGTCGACACCGACGGCTGTGTGAGCGCCGAGGAGTACTGCTCGACCCTGCTGAGCAGCGTCGAGAAGGGGATGGACGTGGCCGTGAAGGACGCGGTCGTGTCGGTCGTCGACAACAAGTTCGACAACACCCAGTTCACCGGCACCCTGCAGAACGGCGGTACGGCGATCGCGCCGTTCCACGACTTCGACTCCAAGATCCCGGCCGACGTGAAGTCCGAGCTGGACACGATCAAGGCCGACATCATCAGCGGCAAGATCACCATCGAGTCGAAGGTTCAGCCGAAGGCTTCCTGAGCCACGGCGACGCCGCGTAGTACGGTGCGAGCCAGGAAGGCAGACCCACAAGGTCCAGCCTTCCTGGCTCGCCGTCTGAAGGGGAGGCTGCCCGCATGCACCTCGAGCTGTCCGGACTGACCAAGCGCTTCGGCTCACTGGTCGCCAACGATCACATCGACCTGGTTATCGAGCCGGGCGAGATCCACTGCCTTCTCGGTGAGAACGGCGCCGGCAAGAGCACGCTGATGAACATGCTGTACGGGCTGCTGCAGCCCGACGACGGCGAGATCGTGATCGACGGCGCGAAGGTGAAGATCACCTCACCGAGCGACGCGATCCGGCACGGCATCGGCATGGTGCACCAGCACTTCATGCTGGTCCCGGTGTTCACGGTCGCCGAGAACATCATGCTCGGCCGGGAGAGCACCCGCGGCGGCGGCGTGCTCGACCGCAAGAAGGCGCACGCGCTCGTCACCGAGCTCTCCGACTCCTACGGTCTCGCGGTCGACCCCGACGCCCTGGTGGAGAACATCCCGGTCGGGATCCAGCAGCGGGTCGAGATCATCAAGGCGCTCAGCCACAACGCCCAGGTGCTGATCCTGGACGAGCCGACCGCCGTCCTGACACCGGCCGAGATCGACGAGCTGATCGCCGTGATGCGCCAGCTCAAGGAGAACGGCACCTCGATCGTCTTCATCACCCACAAGCTCAAAGAGGTGCAGGCGATCGCGGACAAGATCACCGTGATCCGGCGCGGCAAGGTGGTCGGCGAGGCCGAGCCGTCGGCGTCGGAGGAAGAGCTCGCCGAGCTGATGGTCGGTCGTGCGGTCGACCTGGTGGTGGACAAGGAGCCGGCGCAGCCGAAGGACGTCGTACTGCGTGTCGAGGGGCTGACCGTGATCGACGAGCGCGGGTTCACCGCGGTCGACGGCGTCGACCTCGAGGTCCGCAGCGGTGAGATCCTCGCGGTGGCCGGTGTCCAGGGCAACGGTCAGACCGAGTTGGCGGAGGCGCTCCTCGGGCTGACTCCGATCGCGGCGGGCCGGATCTCCCTGGACGGCGCCGACCTCACCGGGCGGTCCACCCGGGACCGGCTGGACGCAGGCATCGGCTACGTGCCGGAGGACCGCTGGCAGGACGGGTTCGTGGCCCCCTTCTCGGTCGCCGAGAACCTGGTGCTGGACCTGTTCCGCAAGCCGCCGTACGGCAACGGCCTGTCGCTGCGGACGAACGAGATCGAGAAGAACGCGCACGCCCGGGTGGACGAGTTCGACATCCGCACGCAGGGCGTCGACCAGCCGGTGTCCTCGCTGTCCGGCGGCAACCAGCAGAAGGTCGTGCTCGCCCGCGAGCTGTCCCGTCCGCTGAAACTGCTGGTCGCCTCGCAGCCGACCCGTGGTGTGGACGTTGGCTCGATCGAGTTCCTGCACGGCCGGATCGTGCAGGAGCGCGACCAGGGTACGGCGGTGCTGATCGTGTCCACCGAGCTGGACGAGATCGCCGCGCTGGCCGACCGGATCGCGGTGATGTACCGCGGCAAGGTCGTCGGCGTCGTACCGTCCGACACTCCGCGCGACGAGCTGGGCCTGATGATGGCCGGCGCCTCGAAGAGCGAGGCGCACGTCGAGGCGATCGAACACCCGACCACGTTGGGAACCATCTGATGACGATTGAGGTAGAGCCCGCGCCGGCGCCCGCACCGGACCGGGAACGGCGTCGGTCCGGACTGCCCTCGTGGGCGGTCCAGGGCCTGGTCTCGCTGAGCGCGATCGTGCTGGCCCTGCTGGTCGGGGCGATCCTGATCATCGTCGGCGACAAGCAGGTGCAGACCGCGATCGGGTACTTCGGTGCCGCGCCGGGCGACACGTTCTCCGCGGCCGCGAGCGCGGTCGGCGAGGCGTACAAGTCGCTCGCGGTCGGCGCGTTCGGCGGCTGGTCGCCGATCAGCGAGTCGTTGACCCAGGCAACACCACTGATCTGCGGCGGCCTGGCGGTGTCGCTGGCGTTCCGTACCGGGTTGTTCAACATCGGTGCGCAGGGCCAGCTGATCGCCGGTGCGATCCTCGCGGCGTACGTCGGGTTCGCCTGGCACCTGCCGCCGGTGCTGCACCTGATCGTGGCGCTCGTCGCCGGCCTGCTCGGCGGCGCGGTCTGGGGTGGCGTCGTCGGCCTGCTGAAGGCCCGCACCGGCGCGCACGAGGTGATCGTCACGATCATGCTGAACTACGTCGCGCTGTACCTGCTCTCCTGGCTGCTCACCACGTCCGCGTTCCGGCGGCCCGGGCGGACCGACCCGATCTCGCCGGTCGTCGACTCCAACGCGCAGTTCCCGAAGTTCGGCGACACCCGCCTGCACCTCGGGTTCGTCGTGGCGCTGGTGGCCGCGGTCTTCGTCTGGTGGCTGCTGAACCGCTCGACGATCGGCTTCGAGCTGCGCGCGGTCGGTGCGAACGCGGACGCGTCCCGGACCGCCGGCATGTCGGTCGGGCGTGCGTACGTGATCGCGATGGTCGTCGCGGGCGCACTCGCCGGCCTGGCCGGGACGCAGCAGGTCCTGGGCACCGACCTGCCGCTGACCGACGGGGTCGCGGCCTCGGTCGGGTTCGACGCGATCACGGTCGCGCTGCTGGGCCGTGGTACGCCACTCGGCACCGTGCTCGCCGGCCTGCTGTTCGGCGCGCTGAACGCGGGTGGTCTGCAGATGCAGCTGATCACCCAGACCCCGCTGACCCTGACCACCGTCCTGCAGGCCGTGATCGTGCTGTTCGTCGCGGCTCCGGCGCTGGTGCGCTCGGTGTTCCGCTTCCTGCCGAAGGAACGCGGCGCCGGCGCCGTCCTCGCGAAAGGCTGGAACGGATGACCGAGACGACTCCGGACGCCGTACCGGCAGCTGCCAAGCCGCAGGTGATCGAGGCCCCGGCCGAGCGGACCCGGCGGTTGCGGGTCGGCGGCGTGATGCTCGTGTTCGCGCTGATCGGCCTCGGGCTGGCGATCTTCACCAAGGGCGGCAAGGCGACGTTCCAGCTGGTGTCGGGCGACCTGCAGCACAACCTGCTCGGTCTGCCCGCGCAGCCGGTCGCGCTGATCCTCGGCATCCTCGGCGTCGGCGCCGCGGTCGCGTACGTCGTGCCCTCCGTGCGGCGGCTCGTTCCGCAGCGGTACGCCGGCTGGCTGGCCGCCGCGCTCGGGATCTGTTTCATCGGCGCGTTCCTCTGCTGGGCGTCGGCGGGCAAGACGTTCCCGCTGGCGAACCAGTTCCAGGGGACGCTGAACTTCGCGACCCCGCTGATTCTCGGCGCACTGGCCGGCGTGATGTGCGAGCGCGCCGGGGTCATCAACATCGCGATCGAGGGCCAGTTCCTGGTCGGCGCGTTCACCGCGGCGCTCGTGTCGAGTACGACGGGCAGCGGCGCCGCGGCGTTGATCGCCGCGGCTCTGAGCGGTGTGGTGATGGCCGCGCTGCTGGCGGTGTTCTCGATCAAGTACCTGGTCAACCAGGTCGTGCTCGGTGTCGTCCTGGTGGTCTTCGCGACCGGCATCACCGGCTTCCTGTTCGACCAGTTCATGCAGCCGAAGGCGGACAGCCTGAACACCCCTGCCGTGCTGTCGGCGATCAAGATCCCGGGCCTCGGCGACATCCCGTTCATCGGCCCGATCCTGTTCCGCCAGACGATCCTGGTGTACCTGATGTACATCGCGGTGGCGGTCGTCATGTTCGTGCTGTTCCAGACCCGGTGGGGCCTGCGGATCCGCGCGGTCGGCGAGCACCCGAAGGCCGCCGACACGGTCGGCATCAAGGTCAAGCGGATCCGGTACTCCGCGGTGCTCGCGGCCGGCATCCTCGCGGGCCTCGGCGGCGCGTTCTTCACCGTCGGGTACGCCGGTTCGTTCAGCAAGGAGATGACCGCGGGCAACGGGTTCATCGCGCTGGCCGCGCTGATCATGGGCCGCTGGCACCCGATCGGCGCGACGGTCGCCGCCCTGTTCTTCGGGTTCGCCACCCAGTTGCAGTCCCAGCTGCAGATCATCCAGACACCGATCCCCGGTCAGCTGCTGCTGATGGCGCCGTACCTGGCCACCATCATCGCGGTCGCCGGCCTGGTCGGCCGCGTCAGAGCACCCAAGGCAGACGGTGAACCCTACGTCACCGAGTGAGATCGACTGGCCGGCGTTGCGCGCGGTCGCCGTCGAGATGATGCACCGCGCGTACACGCCGTACTCGCACTATCCGGTGGGCGTGGCGGCGTACGTCGACGACGGGCGGATCGTTGCCGGGTGCAACGTGGAGAACGCGTCGTACGGGCTGACCTTGTGCGCGGAGTGCGGGCTGGTGTCGGACCTGCACCGGACCGGTGGCGGCCGGCTGGTCGCGTTCACCTGTGTGGATCGGCACGAGAACCTGCTGACGCCGTGCGGACGGTGCCGGCAGTTGCTGCACGAGCACGGCGGCCCGGCGCTGCTGCTCGAGACCGCGACCGGGCCGCGGCCGCTGCGCGAGCTGCTGCCGGACGCGTTCGGGCCCGAGTTCTTGGAGGAGTCATGAGTTTCGACGCGGTGGACGTCATCCGGGCCAAGCGCGACAAGGGCGAACTGAGCGACGGCCAGATCGACTGGGTGATCGACGCCTACACGCGCGGGGACGTCGCCGACGAGCAGATGTCCGCGCTCGCGATGGCGATCCTGCTGAACGGGATGAACCGGCGCGAGATCGCCCGCTGGACCGCGGCGATGATCGCGTCCGGCGAGCGGATGGACTTCGGCACGCTGTCCCGTCCGACCGCGGACAAGCACTCGACCGGCGGCGTCGGCGACAAGATCACGTTGCCGCTGGCACCGTTGGTGGCCGCCTGCGGAGTCGCCGTACCGCAGCTGTCCGGCCGCGGCCTCGGGCACACCGGCGGGACTCTGGACAAGCTGGAGTCGATCCCGGGCTGGCGCGCGGCACTGTCGAACGACGAGCTGATGCGCCAGTTGGAGGACGTCGGCGCGGTGATCTGCGCGGCCGGTGACGGGCTGGCGCCCGCGGACAAGAAGCTGTACGCGCTGCGGGACGTGACCGGTACGGTCGAGGCGATCCCGCTGATCGCCAGCTCGATCATGAGCAAGAAGATCGCCGAGGGCACCGGGGCGCTGGTGCTGGACGTGAAGGTCGGCTCCGGCGCGTTCATGAAGGACCTCGCCGACGCGCGCGAACTGGCCGAGACGATGGTTGCGCTGGGCACCGATGCCGGCGTCAAAACCGTTGCCCTGCTCACCGACATGTCGGTTCCGCTCGGGCTGACCGCCGGAAACGCCTTGGAGGTCAGGGAATCCGTCGAGGTGCTCGCGGGCGGCGGTCCGTCCGACGTGGTCGAGCTGACCGTTGCCCTCGCCAACGAGATGCTCGAGGCAGCGGGCGTTGCCGGCGTCGACCCGGCCGCGAAGCTTCGGGACGGTACGGC
Organism: Kribbella sp.; assembly: GCA_036503355.1. Classification (GTDB taxonomy): domain Bacteria; phylum Actinomycetota; class Actinomycetes; order Propionibacteriales; family Kribbellaceae; genus Kribbella. The sequence continues at coordinate 5,943 of DASXXB010000429.1, forward strand.
GATGGACGCCTGGAGGGCGATGATCGCGGCGCAGGGCGGTGACCCCGCTGCGGCGCTCCCGGTCGCTCCGGAGCAACACGTCGTACCTGCCCCGGCTTCCGGCGTACTGGCCAAGCTGGACGCGCTTGCGGTTGGTGTCGCCGCGTGGCGTCTTGGTGCCGGGCGGGCCCGTAAGGAGGACCCGGTGTCCGCGGTCGCCGGCGTCGAGATGCACGCGAAGCCTGGTGACGAGATCCGGGAAGGTCAGCCGCTGCTGACTCTGCACACCGACGATCCCAGTCGCATCGAGCGCGCGCTGGAATCCTTGGTGGACGCGGTCGCGGTCGCCGAGACCTACCAGCCCGGTTCGCTGATCATCGACCGGATCACTGCCTGACCTCAGTTGGCGGCTGCCGTGAGGCGGGCGCTTTGTTCTTTGGCGAGCGCGGTGATGACGGCGGTGTCCGGGGTGAGGTTGGTGCCGACGGCGCCCGCTTCGCGGACGGTGAGTTCTACGACCATCGGGCCGATGGCGAGGCTGGCCTCGGCGACTGCGACGGATTGCTCGGCGGCGCCGTCGTACTCGACCCGCGCGTCCGAGAGAGCGTTCGGGACCTCGAACGGGTGACCGTGCGTGTCCTGCTTCCACAGGCCGGACTGCAGGACCTTCGCCTTCGCGGCTGAACCGGTCTTGAACAGTTCGACGGTGAAACGCTTCTTCTTGTCCGGGCTGAGCCGGGTCGCGCGGTACCCCTCGACGAAGCTCGCGTTCAGCAGCAGGGCGCGGTCGAGCGCCGGGTCGGCGGACCAGGTGTTCAGGTACGTCGTCGCAGTGAACGGACCGGTGCCGTTGCGGGAGTCCGCGACGTACCCGCGGGGGAGCGCGACGAGACCGGCGAGCGCACTCTTCGGCGACTTGTCCGACGTACCGGAGAGCTCGGACTGCCTCGCTTTCGGCGTCTGGGCAGCACTCGCCGAGCTGCCGTCCTCGCTCCCGCAAGCGGTCACACCGAGCAGTAACGCGGTTACTGCAACGGCAACGCCTGGCGCCTTCCGGTTCACGAATGCGATCGCATCAGAAGATGGTTAACGTCAGGCGAACAATCTCTCGATGCGGGCGCGGGCGTCCTTCGGATGCAGGGGTTCGCAGCCGGCAGCAACGCAGCGGCGGACTACTTGCGGATCGTCACGGAGTAACAGCAGACCGCGACGGAGCAGCGTCAGTGGAGGTTTGCGGTGCTCGCGGAGATCGCGCTGGAAGCGGCGCGCGAACGTCACCAGGCGGTGATGGTAGACGCAGATCGCTGCGGCCAGCAGGCCGCGTTCGCGGAGCGCTCCGGTGATCTGGTCGGCGAAGATGCCCTCAGCAACGATCAATGGGGAGTCACCGGTACTGACCGGTCGATGGCCGACGGTGCCGTCCGCGGCGATGTCGTAGATCGGGAGGTCGGCCTTTCCCGTCGTACACAACTGCTCGAGAGCCGTGACGGCGCGCTCGCCGTCCCAGGAGCGCGGGTCGTCCCAGTCGACGATGCCGAGCGGGGACCGCGGCATCGCCTGGTCGTCGCCGTCGCGGTAGAAGTCGTCCAGCCGTACGACGGGCAGCCCCACCTGCTCCGCCAGCCGCGACTTCCCCGCCCCCGAAGGCCCCGCCAGCAACACCACCCGTGGACGCACCGGCATATTCTCGTCCACTACATGACGTAACAGCCAATCGCATCCCGCGATAATCCAGACATGCCGAAGCTGAAGCTGGGCGCCGCGTTCTACGGTCTGATCGCCGTCGGAGGGATCGTGTCCGCCCTGGTGACGCTGCGCGGGTACGGGAAGTACGCCGGTGCCGACGAGTGGTACCTGATCGCACGCGCGACTGTCTACCTGCTGATCGGGGTGATGTTCGGCGTCGGGGCGGTCACCCGGCGCGGGCTGATGTCGGACGACGGGCCGCGAATCTGCCGCCAGGGATGGATCGTGGTTATCGCCCTGGTCTGTGCTGAGTTTGTGGTGTATGCGCTGGGTGCCGAGGGCTGGGGCACCTTTCCCAGCGTCGTGTCGGCCTTCATCCCACCGTGGGTCAAGCGGCTGCAGGAGAAGTATTACGAGGGGCGGGACGAGGCTGGGCGGGAGCTCAGTTCAGAAGAGCCTGACGGAGTGCGTCCGCCGTCTGTTTGAACCACAGGTTGGTTCGGTCGGTCAGTTCTGCTTCGCCGGTGGTCCAGCGTTGGTGGAACCACGGGTGGCCGGCTTCGGCGCCGCGGCGTACGTAGTCCATGCACCAGACGTGGTTGTCGGCGGCCGCGTCGACCAGGCGGAGGCGGTCGGCCTCGGCCAGGCCGTAAGCGTCGGCGAAGCGGCGGAGCCTGTTCGCCGAGCGGCCGCGGCGTACGTCGTGGATGTCGGGGTCGGGACGCAGCGGCGCCCACAGGCGGGTCGCGGTTGCGACGTCCCAGAGGGCCGAACCCGGTCCGGCCAGGTCGAAGTCGATGAGGGCGACCGCGGTGCCGTCCCGGAACACCACGTTGTCGAGGTTCGGATCGTTGTGGCTGATCAACCCGGTCACGTACGACGGCGGCACCGGCTCGGCCCACTCGAGCCCGGCGGGCCGGAAGTCCGCCACCGCCTGGTGGTACGCCCGCAGGAGTACGGCGACGCTGTCGAGCGCCTCGTCCGTCATCGACCAGGGCGGGTACGGCGCCCGCACCGTCTCTCCGGGCAGGTACGACAGCACCTCCCGCCCCTGCGAGTCGACGCCCAGCAACCGCGGCGCGCCGTCGAACCCGACCCGCTCCAAGTGTTCGAGCAAGGCATGCGTGGCCTCGCTGCTGGCGCGCAACGGACGACGGACGGTGTCCCCGACCCGCACGACCAGCCCGCGGTTCGCAGTACCGCCGAGCAACTCGGTTTCGACCTCAGCAGGCATCGCGGGTCAGTTTGACCCGTCCAGCAGCGCTTTCGCCAGGGGTGCGTGGGTAACGATCGCGTTCACCAGCCCGCTGCGTACGGCGGCGCGCACCGCGTCGACCTTGGCGAGGCCGTACGGGATCGCGATCACCTCGTCGATCTTGGTCATCTGCCCGGCGTTGATCGCGATCACCCGGTCGGTGACCCGGCTCTGCACCGGCGCGCCGTCCGCGTCCACGAAAACGCCCGAAATGTCGGCCACGACGCCTCGCTTGTCCAGTTGCTCACAGGCCTTCGCGTCCATCGCGTCGTACAGCGTCGACTGCCCGGCCGCCCAGGAGCCGAGCCCCACCACCGCCTTCGACACCGAGTCGAAGTGGCTGATCGCCTCGGCCACCTCGGGCTGCTGCCGCAGCGCGCGCGCTGTCGCGGCGTCCGGCACGACGAGCGGCGCATAGAACAGGTACGCCGGACCGCCGGACAGGCGGGCGGTGTGCCGGACGAGCTCGACCGAGTTCGCCTCGACGTCCGGACGGGTCAGCGCACCGGTCAGCTGGACGACGGGCACGGGCGCGAGGGTCGTGAGTTGCTCGGTCATCGCGGTCACCGCGCGCGCCCAGGCGAGGCCGAGCACGTCCTCGGGCGTGACGATCTCCGACAGCAGGTCGGCGGCGGCCTTCCCGAGCTGGGTGCGCAGCGCCGGCTCGTCCACCTCGGGGGTGTCGACCACGATCGCGCGGCGCAGCCCGAGCGCCTCCTGCAGGCGGGCGGACAGGTCGAGGTCGATGGCGCCGGGGTGGCTGATCTCGATCCGCACCAGCCCGCTGCTGCGCGCCTGGTCGAGCAACCGCGCGACCTTGAACCGGCTGAGCCGGAACTCATCGGCGATCTCCACCTTGGACCGCCCGTCGACGTAGTACCGCCGCGCGATCGACGCCGTCAGCACCAGCTGTGCCGGCCCGAAGGACTCCATCACAACCCTCCCCGCTCATATGAGCACCACCGGACCCAAGTGTTGCACAGACCCTTGACAGGTCAAGTGCCCTACCGGTCTACTCATGCTGTGAGCGGACGCATGCTCAAATGAGCGGAGGCAGACACGGTGCGCACCAGGAGCAAACGGATCGGAGCGGTCGGGGTCGCGGTGCTGATGACCGCGGTCACCGGCTGTGCAGGCTGGGGAGGCGGAGCGGGCGGCGGCGGTGCCGACAGCATCAACGTGCTGATGGTGAACAACCCGCAGATGGTGGATCTGCAGAAGCTGACCGCCGACAACTTCACCAAGCAGACCGGCATCAAGGTGAACTTCACCGTGCTGCCCGAGAACGACGTCCGGGACAAGATCAGCCAGGAGTTCTCCAGTCAGGCCGGCCAGTACGACGTGGCCTCGGTGAGCAACTTCGAGATCCCGATCTACGCCAAGAGCAAGTGGATCGCGCCGTTGTCGGACTACATCGGCAAGGACCCGTCGTTCGACCAGGACGACATCCTGAAGCCGATGACGCAGTCGATGACCGGCGAGGACGGGAAGATCTACGGCGAGCCGTTCTACGGTGAGTCGTCGTTCCTCATGTACCGCAAGGACATCCTGGCGGCGAAGGGCGTCTCGATGCCGGCGAAGCCGACCTGGCAGGAGGTCGCGGACATCGCGGCCAAGGTGGACCACGCGCAACCGGGGATGCGCGGCATCTGCCTGCGCGGCCAGCCCGGCTGGGGGCAGATCTTCGCCCCGCTCACCACGGTGGTGAACACCTTCGGCGGCACCTGGTTCACCAAGGACTGGCAGGCACAGGTCGACGCACCGGAGTTCACCGAGGCCACCAAGTTCTACGTCGACCTGGTCCGGGCGCACGGAGAGGCAGGCGCACCGCAGGCCGGCTTCACCGAATGCCTGAACAACACCATCCAGAGCAACGTCGCGATGTGGTACGACGCCACGTCGGCGGCCGGCTCGCTCGAGGCGCCGAACTCACCGGTCAAGGGCAAGATGGGCTACGCGCCCGCGCCGGTCGTGAAGACTGACAGTTCCGGCTGGCTGTACGCGTGGGCCTGGGGCATCCAGGAAGCCTCGAAGAAGAAGGACAACGCCTGGAAGTTCATCTCCTGGGCGTCCGGCAAGGACTACGAGAAGCTCGTCGGCGAGAAGGTTGGCTGGTCCAACGTTCCGGCCGGCAAGCGCGCGTCGACGTACGAGAATCCGGAGTACCTGAAGAGCGCGTCGGCGTTCGCGGAGCCGACCAAGAGCGCGATCGAGAACGCGGACCCGACCAACGCGGGCGTCCAGCCGCGACCGGCGCCGGGGATCCAGTTCATCGACATCCCGGAGTTCCCGGACCTCGGGACCCAGGTGAGTCAGGACGTGAGTTCGGCGATCGCCGGCCGGATGAGCGTCGACAAGGCACTGAAACGCGGGCAGGAGCTCGCCGACGACGTCGCCGAGCGGTACCGCTCGCGGCAGGCGAAGTGAGGGGTGCGGGACATGTCTGTTGACGCCAAGAAGCCTGCTGCGGCGAAGCCGAAGCGGCACGCGGCACCGCCTGGTTCCGAGGGCACCGTGATGCGCAAGGCCGGCGACTGGGCGCGGCGCGGACCGCTGCTGCCCGCGCTGGTGTTCATGATCATCGTGACCCAGCTGCCGTTCGTGGTCACGATCGTGACCTCGTTCATGGACTGGAACGCGTACTACCCCGACGAGCGCGGGTTCGCCGGTTTCGCGAACTTCCGCCGGGTGCTGACCGACGCGAACACCCGCAACGCGATCTTCGTGACGATCCTGCTGACCGTGGGCGTCGTACTGATCAGCCTGGTCCTCGGGCTGCTGATCGCGCTGCTGCTGGACCGGAAGTTCCGCGGCCGCGGTGCCGTCCGGACGATGATGATCACGCCGTTCCTGGTGGTGCCGGTCGCCGCGGCGCTGCTGTGGAAGCACGCGCTCTACAACCCGACGTACGGGCTGTTCAACGGCGTACTGAAGTGGCTGTTCGGTGCGAACGCGCCACAGCCGGACTGGATCAGCAACCAGCCGTTGTGGTCGATCATCTTCGCGCTGGTCTGGCAGTGGACGCCGTTCATGATGCTGATCCTGCTGGCCGGTTTGCAGAGCCGTCCGCTGGACGTGATCGAGGCGGCCGGGATCGACGGCGCGAACCAGTGGGAGATCTTCCGCTACATGACGCTGCCGCACCTGCGCCAGTACCTGGAGCTGTCCGCGCTGCTCGGGTCGATCTACGTCGTACAGAACTTCGACGCGGTCTTCACGATCACCTCCGGCGGCCTCGGTACGGCGAACCTCCCGTACACGATCTACCAGACCTTCTACACCGCGCACGACTACGGACGCGCCTCGGCGGCCGGCGTGATCGTGGTGATCGGCACGATCGCGATCGCGACCTTCGCGCTGCGGTCGGTGTCCACACTGTTCCGAGAGGAGACGGGTCGATGAGTGGCCAAGTCACGATGGTCAAAGGGCACTCGCGGCGTGGTGGCGGCTGGGCGTTGTCCGGGATTGCCTGGATCGTCGGGATCCTGTTCGTGCTGCCGGTGTTGTGGATGCTGCTGACCTCCTTCCACTCCGAGGAGAACGCGGCCAAGAACCCGCCGGACCTCGCGGCGCCGCTGACGCTCGACGGGTACCGGTCGTTCTTCAGCACCGGGCCGTGGCCGTCGATCGCGAACTCGCTGACCGCGAGCATCCTGTCCACGGTGCTGGTCATCCTGCTCGCGTTCCCGGCGGCGTACGCGCTGTCGATCCGGCCGGTGAAGAAGTGGACGGACGTGCTGTTCTTCTTCCTGTCCACCAAGATGCTGCCGGTGGTGGCCGGCCTGCTGCCGATCTACCTGTTCGCGCAGTCGGTCGGGTTCCTGGACAACATCTGGCTGCTGATCATCCTGTACACCTCGATGAACCTGCCGATCGCGGTCTGGATGCTGCGCAGCTTCCTGTCCGAGGTGCCGGTGGAGATC
>DASXXB010000430.1:0-3718 GCA_036503355.1 Kribbella sp.
GGCTGGAACGCGCTGACCGAGCCGTTCACCCGCTACCTGCTGAACTCGGCGCTGGTGGTATTCGGCTCGATCCTCGGCAACCTGGTGTCCTGCTCGATGGCGGCGTACGCGTTCGCCCGGCTGGAGTTCACCGCGAAGAAGTTCTGGTTCGCGATCATGCTGCTGAGCATCATGCTGCCGATCCACGTGGTGATCGTGCCGCAGTACATCCTGTTCTCGCACCTGGGCTGGATCAACACGGTGCTGCCGCTGATCGTGCCGAAGCTGCTCGCCACCGACGCGTTCTTCGTGTTCTTGATGGTGCAGTTCATCCGCGGCATCCCGCGCGAACTCGACGAGGCCGCCCGGATCGACGGCTGCGGCAAGGCCTCGATCTTCCTGCGCATCATCCTGCCGCTGATGGTGCCGGCGCTCGCCACCACGACGATCTTCACGTTCATCTGGACCTGGAACGACTTCTTCAGCCAGCTGATCTACCTGACCGACCCGCACATGTACACCGTCCCGGTCGCGTTGCGGTCGTTCATCGACTCCACCTCCAGTTCGTCGTGGGGCTCGATGTTCGCGATGTCGGTCGTCTCCCTCGTTCCGGTCTTCCTCGCCTTCCTGCTCGGCCAGCGGTTCCTGATCAAGGGCATCGCGACCACCGGCATCAAGTAACCCCCTGAAAGGTGCATCACATGAGGCACATCCCACGCGCCCTGACAGCTCTGGCGCTGGCCACGACGCTGCTCGCGGCAAGCGCCTGCGGCTCGGGCGGCTCCGGCGGTCCGGGTGGATCGTCGGACGCCGGCGGCAAGGTCACGCTCCGATTCACCTGGTGGGGTTCGGACACCAGGACGAAGCTCACCCAGCAGGTGATCGACGCGTACCAGAAGGACCACCCGAACGTCACGATCAAGGGCGAGTTCGGCGAGTGGTCCGGCTACTGGGACAAGCTCGCCACCACGGTCGCGGCGAACGACGCGCCGGACATCATCCAGATGGACGAGAAGTACCTGCGCGAGTACGCCGACCGCGGCGCGCTGCTCGACCTGAAGAAGGCGCAGGGCCTGGACACCGGCAAGTTCGAGCCGGACACGCTGGGCGCCGGCGAGTTCGACGGCGGCCTGTACGGGCTGAACGCCGGCATCAACTCGTTCGCGGTGGTCGTGAACCCGGCGGCGTTCAAGACCGCCGGCGTACCGATCCCCGACGACAAGACGTGGACCTGGGACCAGTTCGCCAAGACCGCGGCCGAGATCACGAGCAAGACCGGCGGCAAGATCACCGGCACCGGTCCGCTGGGCACCAACGAAGCCGGCCTGAACCTCTGGGCGCGGCAGAACGGCGAGTCGCTCTGGACCAAGGACGGCAAGCTCGGTGTCTCGCCGGAGAAGACCACCGACTTCTTCAAGTACCTGCTGAAGCTGCGGGACGAGAAGGCGATCCCGTCGGCCGAGGCCGTCTCGCAGGACATCAACGCCTCGCTCGACCAGTCGGCGTTCGCGACCGGGAAGCTCGCGATGAGCTGCATCTGGAGCAACCAGCTGGTCGCCTTCAGCAAGGCGACCGGCCAGCAGCTGAAGCTGCTGCGGATCCCGAGCCCCGACGGCAAGGCCGCGGACAACGGCTCGTACTACAAGGGCTCGATGTTCTGGTCGATCTCGTCGCGGTCCAAGCACCAGAAGGAGGCCGCGGACTTCGTCAACTACCTGGCGAACAGCCCGGCCGCCGGCAACGTGTTGCTGGCCGAGCGCGGCGTACCGCCGAACACCGAGGTCCGCGCCGAGGTGACGCCGAAGCTGCAGCCGGCCGACGCCGCGACCGCGAAGTTCATCCAGGACATCAAGCCGGACCTGGGCGACCCGTCGCCCGCGCCGCCGGTCGGTGGCGGTCAGGTGGAGAAGATCATCCAGCGGTACACGACCGACGTACTGTTCGGGCGGCAGGCGCCGGATGCGGCCGCGAAGGCATTCCTGGACGAGGTCAAGGGTGGGCTCAAATAGTGTTGCTGATGGCAACTGATTGTCGATGACGGGTGCCCGCGTGGCCGTGGTGGGAATCCACGGCCACGGAGCCTCCCATGTCCGTAACGTCACCCGGCTGCCAGGCGCCGAGCTGGTCGCCGTCGCCGACCCGCAAGGCGGTGGCGACCTGCCGGCCGGCGTCCAGGTGTACGCCGCGCTCGACGAGCTGCTGGCGGCGACCGAGGTCGACGTCGTGGTGATCTGTACGCCGATCCAGACCCACGTCCCGCTGGCGGAGCTGGCGATGCGCGCGGGGGCCGACGTACTGCTGGAGAAGCCGCCGACGGCGTCGCTGGCCGAGTTCGAACAGCTGACGGCGGTGGTCGAGGAGACCGGGCGGGCGCTACAGGTCGGCTTCCAGGCGCAGGCGTCGGAGGCCACGCTGAAGCTCGCGTCGATGATCGCGTCGGGGGAGCTCGGGGAGATCCGCGGGATCAGCGCGACCGGCAAGTGGGTGCGCAAGGCGGCCTACTTCCAGCGCGCCCGGTGGTCCGGGCGGCGGCGCCTCGACGGGATCGACGTCGTCGACGGCGCGGTGACGAACCCGCTCGCGCACGCGACCGCGGCGGCTCTGCTGCTGGACGCCTCGACCGGTGTGGACGACGTTCTCTCCATCGAGACCGAGTTGTACCGGGCGAACCCGATCGAGTCCGACGACACCTCCTCGGTGCGGATCACCACCCGCCGCGGTACGACGATCCTGATCGCCGTGACGTTGTGCGCGACCGAGCATCTCGAGGCGTCGGTGATCGTGCACGGGTCGGAGCGCCAGGCGGTCCTCACGTACCAGTCCGACCTGATCGACGGCACGAAGTACGGCCGGGCCGACCTGCTGGAGAACCTGCTCGCGCATCGGGCGGATCCCTCCGTACCGCTGTACGTGCCGCTGGCCGCGACCGGCGGCTTCACCCGCGTCGTCGAGGCGGTGCGGACGGCGGCCGACCCGACGGTGATCCCGCCCGAGCTGATCCACTGGGAAGGCGACGGCCTCGAGCGCCGCCCGATCCTCCTCGACGTCGAGAAGTGGATCGACCGCGCCTCCGACGAACTGGCCCTCTTCAGCGAGCTCGGCGCACCCTGGAGCTCACGCCGGTAGGGTGAGAGTGAAGGTGGTGCTGCCGGGCTCGGACGCCAGGGTGAGGGTGCCGGCGTGGGCTTGGGCTATGGACCGGGCCAGGGAGAGCCCGAGGCCGGTGCCGCCGGTCGAGCGGGTGCGGGCGGTGTCGGCGCGGGTGAAGCGCTGGAAGACGTTCGGGAGCAGGTCGGCGGGGATGCCGGGGCCGTCGTCGTGGACCGTGAGTACGGCGAAGTCGTCGCGGCGGGTGCCGGCGACGGTGACCGTCGTACCGGGCGGGGTGTGCCGGCGGGCGTTGGTGAGCAGGTTCGCGACGACCTGATGCAGACGTTGCTCGTCGCCGGTGACGATCATCGGGCCGGACGGCAGCTCGAGGTCCCAATGGTGGCTGGGGGCAACGATCTCGGCGTCGGCGACCGCGTCCCTGGCGAGCCGGGACAGGTCGACCGGGCGGCGGTCGAGCGGGCGGCCGGCGTCCAGGCGGGCGAGCAGCAGCAGGTCCTCGACGAGTGCGGCCATCCGGGTGGTCTCGATCATGACCTTGCCCATCGCGTGCGTGAAGAACTCGGGATCGCGCTGGTGCAGGCTGAGTTGTGCGTAGCCGTGGATGGTGGTGAGCGGCGTACGGAGTTCA
>DASXXB010000431.1:0-5767 GCA_036503355.1 Kribbella sp.
GGCATCAAGAACAAGATCGAGCCGCCGGAGCCGATCGACAAGGACCTCTACGAGCTGCCGCCCGAGGAGGCCAAGAACGTCAAGCTGGTCCCGGGCGACCTGGGCACCGTGCTGGACACCCTGGAGCAGGACCACGACTACCTGCTCGAGGGCGGCGTCTTCACGCCCGACGTGATCGAGACGTGGATCCAGTACAAGCGCGAGAACGAAATCGACCCGCTGCGGCTTCGCCCGCACCCGTACGAGTTCTCGCTGTACTACGACGTGTGATGGCCGCTGATCCGCGAAAACCGGACAGCGAGCCGTGATCAGGCCGTCTGAAGCTCCGGCCCGGTCTCACCGCCTTCGGGTGGAGAGGCCGGGCCGGTGTCGTTCACCGGTCCGCGGCGTGAGCTCAGGATCGCTGGGTGTTCTCGTGTCAGCTGAGCATCCGGGCGACGGCTTCGTCACGGACCCGGCTCCGGCGCATCTTCCCGGCCGCGTCCCGCAGCGCTTCGGTGGTGCGTTCGAACGAGCGCGGCAGCTTGTACGGCGCGATCACCGCGCGCAGGTGGTCGCGCAGCTCGTCGTCGCTGACCGGCTCGGTCACGTTGAGCACCGCATGGATCCGGTTCCCGTACTCGTCGTCGGGCAGTCCGACGACACAGGCTGCCCGGACAACGGGATGGTCCTCGAGCGCGCTCTCGATCTCCGCGGGATACACGTTGGCACCACCCACCACGAGCATGTCGGACTTCCGGTCGGCGAGGTGGAGAAACCCCTGAGGATCGAGGTACCCGAGGTCGCCGACCGTCTCCCACCCGTCGGCCGCCCGCTGCGGTTCGGCGCCCACATAGCGATAGGGCCCTGTCTCGCCGGGGCCGCGGCGCATCCAGAGTTCCCCGACCTCGCCTGCCGGAACGGCGGAGCCGTCCGGTCCGCGGATCTCGATCTCGCCCACGACCGGCCGGCCCACTGAACCGGGATGGCTCAGCCAGCCGTGCCCGTCGGTGATCGCGACGGCGTGCGCCTCGGTGGCGGCGTAGAGCTCGACCATGACGTCGGGGCCGAAGAAGTCCAGGCAGAAGGCGCGCAGGGCGGGCGAGCACGCCGCCGCCATGGTCACGACCGTGCGCAGGCTCGAGATGTCAACCGCGGCGAGAACGTCCTTGGGAAGGTCGGCGATGCGTCGCAGCATCGTCGGCACCGAGTACATCCAGTCCACGCGGTGGCGCCCGACGAGCGCCAAAGCCGTCGCCGCGTCGAACCGTTCCATCACCACGACACAGCAGCCCATCAGCAGAGCTGAGACTCCGCACAGGAGCGGCCCATTGTGCGAGAGCGGGCCGGTCGACAGCACCGTTCTGTCCGGCCTGATCCGGACCAGGCCGGCGAAGGTCCGCAAGGACTCGGCCGTGGCCGGCTCGGTCGACACGATCAGCTTCGGGCGACCCGTGCTGCCGCCCGACGTCGGTGCCTTGAGCGAGCTCGCGATCATCGGCGGCAGCGGCTCGCCGGAGGCGCCCTCGGGCGCGGACCAGTCGACGGGCACCGAGTTCCGGACAGGGAGGTCCGCTCCGACGACCAGCGACGGATCGGCGAGCTGGATGATCTCCCGCAGCTCTCGTGCCGGCAGGCGGTGCGACACCGGCTGCGGGGTGGCCCCTGCCTTCCAGGTGGCGACGACTGCCTCCAGGAAGGCAGGTCCGGTGGGAAGCAGGATTGTGACGAAGGAGTCCGGGGTCACGCCCTGCTCGACGTAGGCGCGGGCGAGACGGTTGGTGCGGAGCTCGAACTCCTGGCGGGTCAGCGTGCCCGCCGGGGACGTCACGGCGGGACGTTCGGGATCCGCGGCCGCCATCGCGGCGAGCGCCGTGCCGATCGGGGTTCCTCCGGCGGCGGCCATCTCAAGCGCGCTTCGCTTCGCGGAGCACCTCGAGGATGGCGTCGCGCACGACAGCCGGTTGCTCCTGGGGAGTCCAGTGGCCAGCGTCCTCGACCACGATGACTCGACCGCGCGGTACTGCTGACATCAGCTTCTCGGCGACCCCGTTCCAGAGTGGACGCACCTTCGCCGTGGCGCGCTCGACGCGACCGGCCTGCAGGCAGATGGTCGGAACGTCGGGCGTCCCCGCGGCTTGGAGCTGTGCGAGCAGCGGTACCGCGGCACCGATCTGCGCGCCTTCGCGCATGCCCGCCCTCTGCGCGGTCACGCAGGCATAGTCCCGCGCGACGACCGCTTGATCCTCCGGACTGATCGCGCTCGCGAACCCGTTCGGGAGGCCCATGCGCATGATCAGGCCGGTGCGGCCGAGCCGGGCGAGCAGCGTGATGACTCGGAAGGCAAGCGCGTTGAGCCGGACGTTGCCCGGGGTCATGACCTCGGCGACGGTGGCGTCGACGAACACCAGCCCGGCGACGCGCTCCGGATGCCGGGCGGCGAACTGGCGAAGGATCGGTCCGCCCCAGCTGTGGCCGACGAGCACGACGGGCCTGGTCTCGCCGACGACGTCCAGCAGCGTGTCGAGGTCATCGGCCAGGCGCTCCAGGGTGCGGTCCGCGGGGTCGACGTCGCTGCCGCCGTAACCGGACCGGTCGTAGGAGAGGGTGCGGGCGTGCTCGCTCAACTCCCGCTGGGTGTGGACCCACGTCGCCGCCGGCGCACTCATCCCGGACTCGAAGACGATCAGCGGCGTGTCCGCGTCTCCGGCGACGACGGTGCGAATGCGCCGCCCGTCGGGCAGCACGACGACTCGCTCGGTCAGTCCTGCCCCCGGGTCCAGGCTCGGGATCGGCGATTCGGGGTCGCGTTGTTCTCCTGACATGGGAGTGCTCGCTTTCATCGGAACCAGTGGGGTGGGTGAACGGCGTCCCAAAGACCTTCGTGCTCCAGCTGGGCGGCCAGGGAGAGGAGGACGGCGTCCTCCCGGAGGCGTCCGGCCAGCTGGACGGAGTGGGGCAGGCCGTCGTCATCGAGGTGGGAGGGCAGCGACACGGCAGGCTGGCCGGTGAGGTTGGCCCACGGGGTGTAGCAGGACCAGGCGATCATGCGTTCGCTGACCTGTTCGATGCCCTCGTCCTCGAAATAGCCGATGGGTACCGGAGGGCCGCTGGTGGTCGGGGTGAGAGCGACGTCGACGTCGTCGAGCCCGGCCAGGAAGGCTCCCGCGAAACGGGCGAGCGCGGCCTGCATGAGCAGCACGTCGGTCCCGGTCATCGCCTCGCCGACGGCGGAGAGGTGCTGGGTATGAGGCGTGAGTTCGGCACGCCTGCCGGCGGGGACCAGCGTGGACACGCTCACGGCGGCCGAGATGGAGAGCATGTTCTTGACCGCTTCCATGGCCGCGTCGTCGTACTTGGCGGGCGGGGCGATCTCACGCACGTCGTGGCCGAGGCTGCGCAGCAGCTCGACGGTGCGGCGAACCGCGCGGACCGACTCCGGATGCGGGTGGACGCCCGTGACACCGGTGTCGGTCCACCACCCGATCTTGAGGGGACGTTCGGGGTGACTGCGGCCGGCCTGGCCCAGGCTGGTGTCCGGGGTCCACCCGTAAAGGTCGCGCGACGGCGGCCGGGCCATCACCTCCAGCAGCAGGGAAGCGTCCTCGACGGTCCTCGCCAAGGGTCCCTCGGAACCGGCCGCGAAGTAGGAGCCCGCGGGTGCGAGGCTCACCAGGCCCCGGCTCGGCTTGATGCCGACCAAGTGGCACGCGGCTGCCGGAGTGCGGGTGGAGCCGGCGCCGTCGCTCGCGTGGGCGATCGGGAGAAGACCGGCAGCGACTGAGGTGGCCGCACCACCGCTGGAGCCGCTGGAGTAACGTCCGGTGTCGTAGGGCGTGACCGCAGGTACCGGAGTGACGGCGTTCTCGGTGTAGCAGGCCACGCCGAACTCGGGCGCGTTCGTCTTCCCGAGCAAGACCGCCCCAGCGCGCCGGATCAGCCCGACCGTCCAGCCGTCCTCAGCGGGGACGTGCCCGGCCAGTGGCGCGGAGCCGAAAGACGTGGCGAGCCCGGCTGTCGCGTGGAGATCCTTGATGCCGATGGGGATACCGCCCAGCGGGATGTGCTCGCCGCGCGCCAGTTGCTCGTCGGCGCGGTCGGCGTCGCGGAGGGCCAGCTCGGGGTCGACGGTGACGAAGGCGCCGAGTTCGCTGTCGAGTCTGGCGATGCGATCGAGGTAGTGCTGGGCCAGCTCCCGCGCGGAGACGTCGCGGCTGCGCAAGGCGCGCAGCTGTTCGGCGGCGGACAGGTCGTGCAAGTGACTCATCGCGCTGCCGCCGCGGCCGTGATGGCGTGGTACGCCGCATTCGCCACGGCGTCGAGGAAATCCGCGGTGGGAGGACGGCGCCGCACCATCCGCGAGTGCATCAGCGGTCCTTCGAGCAGGCCGCTGACCAGGTCGCCATCCGGCATCTCGGCGATCTCGCCGCGCTCGACGGCACGCTTCAGGGACGACCTCAGCGAGCCGCCCCGGCGCAGGCCCATCGCGCGGAAGGCCGCCTCGGCCTCGGCGTCTTCGGCCAGATCGGACAGCCATCCCACGAGGCTGTCCATCCAGGGCGCCGACCACGACCGGGCGAGATCGTCGGCGTAGACCCGGATGTCGGAGCGCAGGGAGCCGGTGTCGGCCTCGGACACCGGCGGAAGGTGGGCGTCGAGGGTGTCGGCGACCAGGCGGACCTTGGTAGGCCAGCGCCGGTACACGTCGCTGCGGTGGGCCCCGGCGCGGACGGCGACCTGGGCGAGCGTCAGGGCGGCATAGCTCTCCTCCGTGAGGATGCTCCAAGCCGCCGCGAGCAGCCGGTGCTCCAGGTCAGGATCGCGAGGTCGCCCCGGCATCGTCACCACACTCCTTCAATTCGCTACATGTCGTATCGCTACGTCGTGTAGCGAATGTAGGCGCATCAAGATGCGATGGCAAGCGTTCGGCGGGCAGAGCGTGAGCCCATGGCGATCACGACACCGGCCGGTCGGACGCTCTCGGCGGTCACGGGCTTGGCGAACTCGCGGGAAAGGTCGATGCCGAGTTCGTGCATGACCGCCGCGGCGGCGTGGCGACAGTGTCAGCCGGGGCGGTCGGGGCTGGTCACGATGCAGCTTCCGCGGTCGCGGGGGACCCGGCGGTGAATCGACGCCTGAGCGCGAGAGACACGTAGACCAGCGCGACGAGCACCGGGACTTCGATGAGCGGCCCGACCACTCCGGCGAGCGCCTGTCCGCTCGTGGCGCCGAACGTGGCGATCGCAACCGCGATGGCGAGCTCGAAGTTGTTGCCCGCCGCGGTGAACGCCAGGGTCGTAGTCCGCTCGTACGACAGGCCGACCGCCTTGCCGAGCGCGTAGGAGCCCGCCCACATGAGTCCGAAGTAGACCAACAGCGGCAGTGCGATCCGGGCGACGTCGAGCGGACGGCTGGTGATCTGGTCTCCCTGCAACGCGAACAGGACCACGATGGTGAACAGCAGCCCGTACAGCGCGACCGGGCCGACCTTCGGCAGGAACCGGGATTCGTACCAGGTGCGGCCCTTCGCGCGTTCGCCCAGCCGCCGGGAAAGGTAGCCGGCGAGCAGCGGGATGCCCAGGAAGACCAGCACGCTCTTGGCGATCTGCCACGCGGAAACGCTCAGATCGGCTTGCGGCAGGCCGAACCAGCCGGGCAGCACAGCGAGGTAGAACCAGCCGAGGACGCCGAACATGACGACCTGGAACACCGAGTTGAGCGCGACCAGCACGGCGGCGGCTTCCCGGTCGCCGCAGGCGAGGTCGTTCCAGATGATCACCATCGCGAT
>DASXXB010000432.1:0-5613 GCA_036503355.1 Kribbella sp.
ACGCCCGCTTCTACACCTCAAACCACCAGCGCAACACCGCCCTGCCCGGCTGGCTCCACTTCTACAATCACCACCGACCCCACTCCGCCATCGGAGGCCAACCACCCATCACCCGACTGACCAACCTCCCTAGACATCACATCTAGAGCTTCTTGCACAACTTTCCGGGTGGGATGGCTGCCTGGGTGAGCAGGGTGCTGACCGGGCCGGCCAGGGGTTTGAGCTTCGGGTCTTCGATGCGGGCGGTCTTCCCGTTCGCGGTGACCGCGACGATCATGTCGTCGGGGTGCTTCGTGGACGGCTTCGTCGCGATCAGGCTCGCCCAGTCGACCTGCTGTGCGGCCGTGGTGACGGTCGTCAGCAGGCTCGGGTCGAGCTTGCACCGGATCGTCTCCTTGCCGCGTGAACTCACCGTCGCGACGCCGTCGGTGCCGATCTGCACCTGGTCGTCGAACCCGGCGAACCCGCCGGTCCTGGACACGGTGAGCGGCAGGCCGGCCCCGACCGGCGCCGACTGCGTCACGCTCGGTGTCGTCGGTGGTGGCGTGCTGCTCGGAGTACTGCCGCCGGATCCTGACTCGTTACCGCACCCGGTCATCACGAATCCGGTGACAGCCGTGCACATGGCCACTGCTGCGTACCTGCTCAGGTTCCTCACGCACAAGGGATACCCGTAGAGGTGCCGTTCGTTGCAGCTGTGACACGACTGAAATGTGATCGGGTCAGACGACCGGGGAGACCAGGTCGACGAGCGTCCGCGTCAGCTGGACCCGCTGCTCGAACAGCTCCATCGACGCGTCCGCCTTCCCGAACAGCTCCAGCGGCAGCGCGGTGAACGCGGCCCGGACGAGCAGCGACCCGAGGTACCCGTACAGCACCTCGTCCTCGGAAACGTGCATCCCGTCCGCCCGCAGCCCTTCCTGGAACGCCTTCAGGATCACCTTGTGTACTGCGGGCAACGCCTCCGGTGCCAGCTCGCCCGCGTGCGCGAGGCCGATCAGCAACTGCCCGAGGTCGAAGCCGACCGCCTGCGGGCAGTCGAAGCCCCAGTCGATCACCACGAACTCGTCCGGGCTGTCGTGGGGGACCAGCAGGTTCTGCGGGCTGGCGTCCCCGTGCTGGTAGCACTGCGGCAACGCGTCGAGCGCATCGAGTACTGCGGGCACGCGCTCGCCCAGCGCCAGCAGATCGTCCCGCAACGCGTGGTCGCCCAGGTTGCAGACCGCCGCGCTGAGCATCGGGTGCCGCCAGGTTGCGGGGTCCGCGAGGGCGGGGAGCGCGGTCTGCTGGATCCGGCCGTTCGCGTAGAACCGCAGTCCGATGCCGGGCGTGGTCACGTTCTCACGGGGCAGGAAGGGCTGCACGAGATGCGGTCGCCGGCGCGCCGACAACCGGCCGAGCAGGTATGCCGCCCGCTCGAAGCGTCCGATCGGCCATGGGCCCCACTCCTGGATCACGTTCTCCATCCACAAGGTGGCGCGGTCGTCGTCGTACACGTCGATCCGGTACGCCTTGGGCAGCCGCATCCCCTCGGGCAGGAGGTCCGCGACGGTGCTGCGGTGCACCGCGATCTCCAACTGCCACGGCAGGTTGTGGATGAACAGCCGGCGGAACTCCTCGGGCAGCCGGTCGATCATCGGCCAGTGCAGGACCGACCGGAACTTCTTCACGAAGCACGACCAGTTCACGCCGTCGGTCGTCGTACCGAACACGCGATGCAGCGACTCGGTGCTGGGCGTGCCGATCGGGTAGTCGACGGGCTCGACCCGGACCGCGCCCGACACGGCCGCCGGGTCCCCGGTGATCGTCCGTACGAGCGCGGTCAGGTCCTCCTCCCCCAGAGCATCCCGGCCGAGCGGTTCCAGCGTCGCGAGCATCATCTTTCCCCCCACCATCAGCTTCCCCCCGGAAGTAAAGCAGCCTTACTACTTGGATAGTAAAGTGGCCTTATGACTTCCGTCAACGATGCGCCGAGCCAACTGACCGGCCCGTGGTCCGATCACATCGCCGGGCTGCTCGGTGCCGCGCTGAAGCGGATCCGGTCGGAGATCCTGGCGGCGTCGGAGGAGCGGTTCCCCGGACTCCGGGTCTCGCACTACCGGTTGCTCGAGCTCATCCCGCCCGAGGGTGCCCGGATCACCGACCTGGCCGAGGTTGCGGTGATGACCAAGCAGGGCCTGGGGCAGCACGTCGACTACCTGCAGCGGCTCGGGTACGTCGAGTCCGACCGTCTGCGCACGGACCGCCGCGTCCGCCTGGTCCGTCGTACCGCCCGCGGCGACGAGGCCGCCGCCTACAGCCGCGCCGCCATCGAACGCGTCGAAGCGATCTGGTCCGACCGCCTCGGCCCGGCCCGCTACGAAGCTCTCCGCGAAACCCTCCGCGAACTGGGTGGATAACCCGCAGGCGTGGTCAGCCGGCGTGGTAAGTGGCGATGCTGACCGCGATGTAGTGGCAGATGAACGCGGCGACCGTGAACGCGTGGAATATCTCGTGGAAGCCGAACCAGCGCGGCGAGGGATTCGGGCGCTTGGTGGCGTAGACGACCGCACCGATCGAGTACAGGCCGCCGCCGACCGCGATCAGCGTGACGACCGCCGCGCCGCCCGCGTGGTAGATGTCGCCCATCCAGAAGATCGCCACCCAGCCCAGCGCCAGGTAGATCGGGGTGTAGATCCAGCGCGGCGCGCTCAGCCAGAAGATCCGGAACAGGATGCCGAGGGTGGCACCGCCCCAGACCAGGCCGAGCAGCAGCACCCGGTCCTTGCCGTGCAGCAGCACCATCCCGAGCGGGGTGTAGGTGCCGGCGATCAGCAGGAAGATGTTGCTGTGGTCGAGCCGGCGCAGGATCGCCTCGCCGGTCGGGCCCCAGTAGAACCGGTGGTACAGCGCGGAGATGCCGAACAGCAGCATCGATCCGGCGGTGTAGACCGCGGCCGCCCAGCGGGCGTCGGCGTGCGGCGCCAGGCAGATCAGGACGATGCCCGCGGCGGTGGCGAACGGGAACGTGCCGGCGTGCAACCATCCACGGAGCTTCGGCTTCAGGGGGCCGAGTCGGCCGGAGAGCCGGTGACCGACTTCCTGGGGCTGGGCGCTGGTAGCGGTCATCGCCGTCCTTTCGGGGGTGCCGGGCGGGTGTACCTACGCAACCGTAACCTACGGAACCGTAGGTTGCATCGGTCAGAAGGATGAAATGTAGGCGACGTCACCCGGGCGACGCGACACCTCCGCGTGTTCGATGCACGAACTGCCAGGAAAGTTCGGGCGTCCCGGCAGCTTTTCCCGAGTCGCTCCCGGGCCTCTCCGGCAGGGCGAATCTGGGCTAGCCTCGTGACCGAGAGTCTTCGAGGAGAGCACCCTGCCCATGCGGACACCTGGCAAGCAGAAGCTGCGCGACGCGGTCTACGGCCTGTACGAGCGCCGGCTGATCCGGTCGTTGTCGCCGGACCGGATCCCGCGCCATATCGGCGTCATCATCGACGGGAACCGGCGCTGGGCCCGCCAGGACGGCTATCCGGTGTCGCGCGGTCACGAGGCCGGAGCGGACAAGATCACCGAGTTCCTCTACTGGTGCGACGACGTCGGGGTCAAGGTCGTCACGGTCTGGATGCTGTCCACCGACAACCTGAGCCGCCCGGCCGACGAGCTCGAGCCGCTGCTGCGGATCATCGAGCAGGTCGTCGAGGAGCTGACCGCGATCGGCCGCTGGCGGATCCACCCGGTCGGCGCGCTGGACCTGCTGCCGGGCACCACCGCGGAGGCGCTCAAGGCGGCCGAGACCGCCACCCACGACGCCGAGGGGATGCTGGTCAACGTCGCCGTCGGGTACGGCGGCCGTCGCGAGCTTGCCGACGCGGTCCGTTCGCTGCTGCTCGAAGAGGCCGCGAAGGGGATATCGATCGAGGAGCTCGCCGACCGGGTCGACGTCGAGCACATCGCCCGCCACCTGTACACGAAGGGCCAGCCCGACCCCGACCTGGTGATCCGCACGTCGGGCGAGCAGCGCCTCGGCGGCTTCCTGCTCTGGCAGAGCGCCCTCAGCGAGTTCTACTTCTGCGAAGCCCTCTGGCCGGACTTCCGGCACGTCGACTTCCTCCGGGCCATCCGCAGCTACGCGCAACGCGAACGCCGCTTCGGCACCTGAATCCCGCGTCCGCAGCGCCGGCAGGTCGTGCGGCGCCGCAGGTAGTAGGCGTACGTCGCTACGCCGAGCGCCGCGCCCCACACCGTCCACAGGATGCCCGGCGCGTTGATCGCCCAGTTGTCGCCGTCGAGGGGGAGCCGGGCGTTCATCAGGCCGGCGGGGATCAGGACGACGGCGACGATCGAGGCCGGCACGATCGCGAGCAGCGGCGGGACGCGGCGTCCGGCCCTGAACCAGATCCAGCGCGGGTAGACCTCGCCCCAGCGGTGCACCAGCCCGTGGGTCAGGACGCCGCCGGCGAGGCCCATGACTGCCAGTCCGAGCCCCATTTCGAGCATCCCGGGCGTGTCGGCCATCATCTGGTGGAACTCGTCGCTGATCCCGACCGGCAGGCCGAAGTACCACGCGATCCGGGTGAACTCGTACGGCAGATTCGCCACCACCGCGACGCCGACGGCCCACCGGCCCCAGCGTCGTGCCGCCTCCGGGCGTTTCCAGGCCGGCTCCGCGTTCCCGCGGCCGCACGAGATGCACAGGTCGCGGCTCCGGCGGTGGTACGCGATCGCGGTCGCGGCCCAGAGCAGGCCACCGACGAACAGGACGATCAGGTTCACGCGGTGCCAGTACAGGATGTCGCCGACGCCGCCCTGAGCACCCGGTACGCCGGTGAACGCGAACACCACCAGCGCGGGCGCCAGCGCGACGACCGCGATCAGCGTGTAGTCGGGGATCACGAGCGCGAGTCCGACGGCCAGTACGGCGGCTCCAAGGGTGGCGATCGTCTGCGGGACCCGCCCGCGCGGCCGCGTGCGGGTCATCACCAGCGCGAGCACCGCACCGGCGAGACCGACGACCGCCATCACCGGGGCAACCACGCGGTATGGCGTACCTTCGAGGATCGACGCGGTGGCGCGGTCGTCCGGGACCGGTGCGAACGGGTAGCCGGAGCCGCCGAAGGACCACAACAGGCCGAGGACGCCGTACCCGAAGGACCACAGCGCGGTGGCGTACCCGGTCCACACCGGCCAGTTCTTCCTCATGGACCGAGCGTCGCCGCATGCGGCCGGGTACCGGATCACCCGGGGGAGTGACGATGCTCCCCCGGCCGATTGAAGGTGTAACTCCCTGTTAACCCCGTGGCCGGGCGTGTCGGGCTGCGCGGTTTGCAGGGGACTTCTACTCTGGCAGAGACGGTCGGAGGGGAAGCCGGCTGTCACGGGAGGCCCGATCAGCTTGAGAATCTCGTTCCAGCCGGTTGCTCCATGAACCGCCGTTCGGAGTACCCGAGACCTCAGGTCTCGAACTCACTGATCGCCGTTGCCGCGGACGCGGCGGCGCGGACGGGGCCAACACCGGGCCCCGAGGGCGGCACCCGACCCATCACCTAACCACTGGCGGGCCGGGGCGAGGGTGTACGTCACGGCCTAGAAGAGGACGTGCGACATGGCCATCCACGCCAAGGCGTCAAG
>DASXXB010000433.1:0-2117 GCA_036503355.1 Kribbella sp.
AGGGCGGTGGAGGTGAGGATGGTGGTGCCGAGGGTGATGGCTTCTTCGGAGGGGTTGAAGCCGGGTGTGTGGAGGTCGGCGGCGGTCTCGAGGGTGGGGGGTCGGACGCCGAGGCGGGCCATGGCGCCGGGGACGTGTTCGAGGTACCAGGCGAAGTCCTCGCCGCCGAGGCTCTGGTCGGTCGGTGCGACGGCGCTGGAGCCGAGGGTCTGGTGGACCGCGTTCTGCAGGACGGTGATCGCGGTGGTGTCGTTCATCACCGGCGGTACGCCGTGGGTGATCTCGGTGTCGACCTCGACGCCGTACGGCGTGACGAGCTGGGTGGCGAGCCCCGGGATCAGCTCCTCGGCCAGACGCCACGCGCTGACGTCGAGGCACCGGAGTGTCCCTTCGGCCTCGCCGCGGGACGGGATCGCGTTGGCGGCGGAGCCGGAGGTGATGCGGCCCCAGACGAGCGACATGCCGGCGCGCGGGTCCACTCGGCGCGACAGCGCCGCGGGCAGCTCCGTCACCAGCGTCGCGAGCGCGTAGACAAGGTCGGCCGTCAGGTGGGGGCGGGACGTGTGACCGCCCGGTCCGGTCAGCCGCACCAGCAGCTTGTCGGCGGCGGCCGTCAGTGCGCCGACACGCAGACCGATCTGCCCTACCTGCAGCCGCGGATCGCAGTGCAGGCCATAAATACGGCGTACGCCGTCCAGCCCGCCGGCCGCGATGACGCCGAGGGCGCCGCCGGGCATCACCTCCTCGGCCGGCTGGAAGATCACGCGGACCCGCCGGTCCAGCTGACCGTCGCGCGCCATCCCGGCCAGGACCAGCGCCGCGCCGAGCAGGGCGGACGTGTGAATGTCGTGCCCGCAGGCGTGCGCCACGCCGTCGATGGTCGACCGCCACGGCGTGTCGACGCCGTCCGGAACCGGCAGCGCGTCGATGTCGGCCCGCAGCGCGACGCACGTGTCACCCGCGCCGATGTCGCAGATCAGCCCGGTGCCGGTCGGCAGCACGCGCGGCGACAGGCCCGCGTCGACGAGAACCTTCTCGAGCAGCTCGGTCGTGCGTACCTCGTGCCACCCGAGCTCCGGGTGCGCGTGCAGGTCCCGGCGTACGGCGACCATCTCGTCGCGCACCGCCTCGACCCGGGCCAGGAGGTCCGCGACCAGTAGCTGATGACTCATCCCGCGATTGTGGCATCACCGTCCGGCAGCCCTTCACCCAGTGCGCCGACCACGGACGGTGAGCGTAACCACGGAGAGTGCACACGGTGACGCGGGTGCAGCAGTCTGTGACCGCGCCGGAGAAGTTGTCGAAATGTGACGGATGTGCCGGTCACTTTCCGGTATCGAGGCCTGCTCGACGTTCAAAGAATGACGGACCGCGCCCTATAGTCTGCGGATGGTACGTGGGGGAAGGCGTACCGGTAAAAGGATTCTGGTCGACGAAGGAGACGTCCGGTGAAGAAGTACGTGCGGGGAACGGCGATCGTGGGCGTACTGACGCTCGCCGTCGCCGCTTGTGGCAGCAAGCCGACCGACAGCAGTTCGAGCGGCAGCGACGCCAACAAGAACTTCAAGGCGTGCATGGTCTCCGACTCGGGGGGCTTCGACGACAAGTCGTTCAACCAGACCTCGTACAAGGGCCTGCAGGACGCGGTCAAGGAGAAGGGCCTCACCGAGGTCAAGGCCGAGTCGAAGTCCGACAACGACTACACGACGAACATGACCGCGATGGTCAGTGCCAAGTGCAACGTCATCGTCGCCGTCGGCTTCAAGCTCGAGGACGCCACCGAGGCGGCCGCCAAGGCGAACCCGAGCATCAAGTTCGCGATCGTCGACTCGGCGCCGAAGGCCCCGATCGCCAACCTGAAGCCGCTGCTGTTCAACACCGCGCAGTCCAGCTTCCAGGCCGGCTACCTGGCCGCCGCGATGACCAAGTCCGGCAAGGTCGGCACGTTCGGCGGTCTGCAGATCCCGACCGTGACCATCTTCATGGACGGCTTCGCCCAGGGCGTGCGCTACTACAACCAGCAGAAGAGCAAGAACGTCCAGGTGCTCGGCTGGGACGACCAGAAGCAGAAGGGCCTGTTCACCGGCGACTTCGAGGACAAGGCCAAGGGCCAGAAC
>DASXXB010000434.1:0-7741 GCA_036503355.1 Kribbella sp.
TCCAGCCGATGCTTCTTCTCCTTGAG
The DNA here is from genome assembly GCA_036503355.1 of Kribbella sp. Classification (GTDB taxonomy): domain Bacteria; phylum Actinomycetota; class Actinomycetes; order Propionibacteriales; family Kribbellaceae; genus Kribbella. The sequence continues at coordinate 27 of DASXXB010000434.1, forward strand.
CTCGACCTCGGTGTGCGCGCCGACCCGGATGACGCCGACGCCACCGGAGAGCTTGGCGAGTCGCTCCTGAAGCTTCTCGCGGTCCCAGTCGGAGTCACTCGCCTCGATCTCGCCACGGATCTGCCGGATCCGGTCCTCGATCGCACTCTGCTCACCCGAGCCGTCGACGATCGTCGTGTTGTCCTTCGTCACCGTCACGCGGCGGGCCTTGCCGAGCACCTCGATGCCGACGGCGTCGAGCTTGAGACCGACCTCCTCGGCGACGACCTGACCGCCGGTGAGGACGGCCATGTCCTGCAGCATCGCCTTGCGGCGGTCACCGAACCCGGGCGCCTTCACCGCGACTGCCGCGAACGTGCCGCGGATCTTGTTGACGACGAGCGTCGACAGCGCCTCGCCCTCGACGTCCTCGGCGACGATCAGCAGCGGCTTGCCGGCCTGCACGACCTTCTCGAGCAACGGCAACAGCTCACCGATCGCGCCGACCTTGCCGTTGACGAAGAGGACGTAGGGGTCGTCGAGGACGGCCTCCATGCGCTCCGGGTCGGTGACGAAGTACGGCGAGATGTAGCCCTTGTCGAAGCGCATGCCCTCGACGAGCTCGAGCTCGAGGCCGAAGGTGTTGCTCTCCTCGACGGTGATGACGCCTTCCTTGCCGACCTTGTCCATCGCCTCGGCGATGATCTGGCCGACCTGGTTGTCCGCGGCGGAGATCGACGCGGTCGAGGCGATCTGCTCACGGGTCTCGACGTCCTTGGCCAGCGCCAGCAACTGCTCGCTGACGGCCTCGGTCGCCTTCTCGATGCCCTTCTTCAGGCTCATCGGGTTGGCGCCGGCGGCGACGTTGCGCAGCCCCTCGCGGACGAGAGCCTGGGCGAGGACGGTGGCGGTCGTCGTACCGTCACCAGCGACGTCGTCGGTCTTCTTGGCAACTTCCTTGACGAGCTCGGCCCCGATCTTCTCGTACGGGTCCTCGAGCTCGATCTCCTTGGCGATGGAGACGCCGTCGTTGGTGATCGTGGGTGCGCCCCACTTCTTCTCCAGCACGACGTTGCGGCCCTTCGGGCCAAGCGTCACCTTGACCGCGTCGGCGAGGGTGTTCATTCCCCGCTCGAGGCCGCGGCGCGCCTCTTCATCGAACGAAATCAGCTTGGGCATTCTCCGCGAGTCCTCCCGCGTCGAGTCTTTGTGGTTCAGCCGGCACCGATGCCCGCGACGGACGGCACCACACCGCGACGCTCATGTCCCGCCACGGTCCGGCACCTCATCGAGGCCGTCTTTCTTGCACACCCGGCCGGGCGAACGCTTATCACTCTCGCCCTTGGAGTGCTAACCAAGTATTAGCACTCGCCCCAAGCGAGTGCAAGCCAGGCCCGCTACGGCCGGTCAGCTCCCGAGCTGGGCGATCAGGTACTTCGGAGCGGTCAGCCGCCAGGCCTCCGTGATCAGCTCCCGCACCTCCGCCTCGTCGGCGGACTCCAGCTGCACCAGGACCCAGGCGAACCGGCCGCCGCCCCAGGACGCCTCGTACACCTCCGGATTCTCCGCGACCAGCGCCTCCTGCTCCTCCCGGAGCGCCTTCAGGTGTATGCGCGTCTGGTCCTCGGACAGGTAGGCGAAGCTCTTGTTCCGCACCTTGAACACCGGCTGACCTGCCCACCCCTCCTGCTCCTCCGCCCCGGGCAGCCCCGCCATCACCTTCACCACCGCCTGCGCATCCATACCCGGCAACGCTAAGCAGGCGCACCGACAATTTTCAGCGCGCCACCGTCACGGTGACCGTCGAGCCGACCGGCAGCATCGTCCCCGCCCGAGGCGACACCCCGAGGATCATGCCCGAGGGGTAGCTGGGCGACTTCACCGTCCGGAACACCGGCCTCAGGTCGGCCTTCTCGAGAACGTGGCCGAAGTCCGCGCCGCCCAACGCCACGGTGGGGCGGAACTGCGACAGGTAGCTCGGTACGCCGGTGCGGTCCGGCACGATCATGATCCGGTCCAGGATCCGGCCGACCTCGGCGGCGCTGGTCGACGACTCCACGCGGAACCACACCCCGAGACTCGGGATTCCGACCACACCGGAGCACACCTCGACACCCGGCGATTCGCCCGAGCAGGTCGTCCGCTGCCGTTTGGCGGGTACGCCGTCGATGCTGAGCGTCTGGTCAGCGCGGAAGTCACTTCTCGGACTGGCACTCAGCTGCACGCTCTCGACGCCCCGCGGACGGCGGCTCTGGCAGAAGTGCGCAGCGCTCGGGTCGTCGATGAGAACGGTGTCCTGTTGTGGTGTGCCGCAACTGCTCTTGTTGGTCGGCCAGTCGGCCGGGATGGCGATGGCTGCGTGGCCGAAGCCGACCAGCCGGGTCGCCGCTGGGGCGGGACCCGGGGACGTCACGGGGGTGGTCGGTCGGTGGGATGTCATCAGGTTCGAGCCGGCGATCACGGCGCCCACAGCCACCACGCTGACTGCTGCGAGTCCCGCAGTACGGCGGCGACGACGGCGGGCGGCTCCGGCTCGGAGCGCGTCCAGCGGGGGTGGGCCGACGGGAGTGTGCGCGGCGGTCCGTTCCAGGAGGTCGGTCAGGTCGGTCATCGGGGTTCTCGCAGTTCTGCCAGGTGGGGGTCCTTGGACAGGGCCTTCACGGCGCGGGACAGGCGGCTCTTGACGGTGCCGGGGGCGACGCCCAGAACGGTCGCCATCTGCTGTTCGCTCAGGTGCGCGTAGTAGCGCAGTACGACGGCTGTGCGCTGGTCGCCGGGCAGTCTGTTCAGGGCGCGCATCACGACGTCGGTGTCGTCGACGGTTGCTGTCTGGTCGGTGCCTGTGGTTTCGGGGAGCGTTTCTGACGGCAGTTCGCCGTGCCAGCGGCGCCTGCGGGACGAGCGGAAGCAGTTGACCAGTACGCGGTGCACGTACGCGTCACGGTCCTCCGCCACGCGGACCCGGTTCCACTTGAGCAGACAACGCTCCAGGGCGGACTGGACGAGGTCCTCCGCTTCTGGCGGCGTACAGCCGAGCAGGACCGCGCTGCGGACCAGGGTGGGCCAGCGCGCGGTGACGTACTCGGTGAACTCGTCCATTCGCCCTCCTCACCCTTAGAGACAGGCCGGCGCGGTCCTGGGGTTCCACGAAAGTCGTCGGGGTCGGATCAGGGGTCGGTCGGTACCGATCCTGATGTGCCGAGGGGTACCTGAACGGGAGAGTAGAGCCATGACGAACTCCAACGCACCGTTCCAGAACCTGTCCGGCAAGATCCTCCGTCGTTCCAAGAACCAGCGGATGCTGTCCGGCGTCTCCGGCGGCATCGCCGAGTACCTGAACGTCGACGTGACCCTGGTCCGCCTCGGCTGGGTCGGCCTGACGCTGATCACCGGTGGCGCCGCGATGATCGGCTACGCGGTCGCCTGGATCGTGATCCCGGAGTCCGACGGCAAGGCGGTCTGGCAGAACGTCCAGCAGTCGGTCAACCAGCACCAGGACACCACCGAGCAGGACATCGCCTCCCGCATCTACGACGACACCAACAACAAGCCCCCGGCGGCGTGAGCCGGCCTGCGCCCACAGCGGGCGCAGCACCCCAGGCGGGGTGATCGCAGGCAGCGGTCACCCCGCTGCTACACGTTGAGCGCCGCCTTGCGCAGCGCCGCGACGGCCTGGTCAGGGTGGTCGGAGAAGACGCCCTGCAGGCCGAGAGCAGCGAAGCGGGTCAGCTCGGTGGGGAAGTCGGTCGCGGCCGGCAAGAAGCGCCGCTCGGCTCGGAAGGTCCACACCTGGACTCCCAGCCCGGCCCGGTGCGCGTGGTCGACCAGACGGGTCGGCTCCCCGAGACAGCCGTTCGCAGTACGCGGTACGACGAGGTCCTTGTGCGGTGCCAGCACCTGTGCGTACGTCGCGATCTCGCGGAGGCCTCTCGGCTCGAGCAGGTCGGCGTACGTCCGCCCGTCCCCTGTGCGCAGGAAGTCGTTCGGTGCGCTCTCTGCGTCGATCAGCTGCACCAGCGGCACCCGGGTCATCACCGACAGCCGTCGCAGGCTCGTCGGCTCGAACGATTGCACCATGATCTCTTCCGGTCGCAGCTGGAGCGCCAGGATCCGCTCGGTGAGCAGCTCCTCCAGCGGCAGTCCGAGCCGCCGGAAGTACGACGGATGCTTGATCTCCGGGATCACCCCGATCGGCCGGCCCTGCCGCACCGACTCGCGCCGCGCGAGTGCGACCACCTCGTCGAAGGTGGGGATCTCCTCCAGCCCGTCGTACGCCGTGTTGTCCGCCCGGAGCGCGGGCATCCGCTCACGGGTCCGCAGCGTCCGCAGCTCGGCGTAGGTGAAGTCCTCGACGAACCAGCCGGTGACCGCGGTCCCGTCGACGATCTTGGTGATCCTCCGGTCCGCGAAGACCGGGTGCTCGGCGACGTCCGTCGTACCCGAGATCTCGTTCTCGTGCCGGCAGACCAGGACGCCGTCCAGGGTCGGAACCAGGTCGGGTTCGAGGTAGTCGGCTCCCTGGGCCGCGGCCAGCCGGTAGGCCGCCGGCGTGTGTTCCGGGCGGTAGCCACTGGCTCCCCGATGCGCGATCACCAACATGGATCCAGGACAGGGGCCCGACATTGCCCGGCGGGAACCCGTTGCCCAACGCAAGGTGAAGGTCTACCGACCGTCACCGTCGGCGACCGGCGGCCGTCCACAGGTGCGAGTAATTCGCATGCAAACTGTCCGTGGCCGGACCTAGCCTGAGGAAGCCATGAAACAGCTCCCGCTCGCCGATCCCGGCGTCCCGAACCATCGCTCGCCGGCCCGCTACCTGTGGTGGGTGGCGGGCGGTCAGTCGCGCACGCTTGCCGGCGGGATGGCGTTCGGCATCCTGTGGATGGCCGCGCAGGCCTTCATTCCGGCGATCCTCGGCCGGGCGATCGACGAGGGCATCGCGGCCCGCGACGGCGAGCGGCTGCTGCGCTGGACGGCGCTGCTGTTCGTGGTCGGGGTGGTGCAGGCGACGGCCGGCATCATGCGGCACCGCTTCGCGGTCACCAACTGGCTGACCGCAGCGTACCGGACGGTCCAGGTGGTGACCCGGAAGTCGGCCGACCTCGGCGCGACGCTGCCGAAGCAGCTGGCCACCGGCGAGGTGGTCAGCATCGGCGCCGGCGACCTTTCCTACATCGGGAACCTGATGGAGATCTCGGCCCGGTTCGCGGGCGCGATCGTCGCGTTCTTCGTGGTCGCGGTGATCCTGCTCTCCTCGTCGACCGTGCTCGGCCTGGTGGTGCTGATCGGCGTGCCGGTCATGCTGTTCTTCCTCGGCCCGATGCTGCGGCCGCTGCACAAGCGCCAGTCCGCGCAGCGCGAGGCGGTCGGCGAGCTGAACTCGCTGGGTTCCGACATCGTGGCCGGTCTGCGCGTGCTGCGCGGCATCGGCGGCGAGGAGTCGTTCTCCAACCGCTACCGGACCGAGTCGCAGCAGGTCCGCAAGGCAGGCGTGCGCGTCGCGGGCATCCAGTCGGTGCTGGACGCGGCGCAGGTGCTGCTGCCGGGCATCTTCGTCGTGCTGGTCGTCGGCCTCGGCGCCCACTTCGCGTTGCGCGGCGACCTGAGCGCAGGTTCGCTGGTCGCGTTCTACGGGTATGCGACCTTCCTGGTGCTGCCGCTGCGGACAGCGACCGAGTTCGCCAACCAGCTGATGCGTGGACTCGTCGCTGCCGGCCGGGTGATCCGGGTGCTGAAGCTGGAGCCGGACATCGCCGAGCCCGAGACCCCCGTCCGGCTGCCCGAGCGCGGCGACCTGGTCGACCCGGTCTCCGGCGTCCGCGCACGCGACGGGCTGCTGACCGCGATCGTCTCCGCCGAGCCCGACAGCTACGGCCCCCTCGCAGACCGCCTGGGTCGCTACGACGACACCAGCGAGGTGCGGTACGGCGGCGTGACGCTGGCCAGCGCTACCCGAGCAGACGTCCGCGAGCGGATCCTGGTGAGCGACACCAGCTCCCAGCTGTTCACCGGCGTGCTGCGCACCGAGCTGGACCCAGCAGGCCGTCGTACGGACGACGAGCTGATGGCAGCCATCCGTACGGCGTCCGCGGAGGACGTGCTCGTCGCGCTGCCGGACGGGCTCGACTCCGAGGTGGAGGAGAAGGGCCGCTCGTTCTCGGGTGGTCAACGACAGCGGCTGGTCCTGGTCCGTGCGCTGCTCGCCGACCCGTCCGTCCTGGTGCTGGTCGAGCCGACCTCGGCCGTCGACGCACACACCGAGGCGCGGATCGCGGACCGACTGCACGATCACCGGTCCGGCCGCAGCACCGTCGTACTGACCGCGAGCCCGCTGCTGCTGGACCGTGTCGACGAGGTGATCTTCGTCGCTGCCGGCCGGGTCGTTGCCACCGGCAAGCACCGCGAGCTGCTCGCATCCACCCCGCAGTACCGCCGAACCGTCACCCGCCAGGCCGAAGCAGAGGAGGTCGTCCGATGAGGCAGATCCTGCCCGTGGCCGGGCCGGCCGAGATCCGCCGGCACGCCCGGCGGCTGGCGCGGCGGCACCCGCGGACGCTGTTGATCGCGCTGCTGCTGCACGGCCTCGCGGCGGTATCGGGACTGGCCGCGCCGCGACTGATCGGCAACCTGGTCCAGGACGTTCAGAACGGCACCACCGCGGCCAAGGTCAACCTGGTGATCGTGGTGATCGCCGGGTTCATCGTCGCGCAGTCGCTGCTGACCCACTGGGCGCGGTACAAGTCGTTCGCGCTGGGTGAGCAGGTGCTGGCCGAGCTGCGCGAGGAGTTCGTCGACAACGCTTTGGCGCTGCCGATCGGGACGGTCGAGCGGGCCGGCACCGGGGACCTGCTGTCGCGGACGTCGCGGGACGTCGACACGCTGTCGCGGACCGTGCGGTTCGCCGTACCGGAGACCATCATCGCGTTCGTCACCGTGCTGTTCACCGCGGTGGCGACCGTGCTGGTCGGTGTGTGGGTGCTGGTGCCGCTGGTCGCGATGGTGCCGCTGCTGTTGCTGAGCACAAAGTGGTACCTGCGCCGCGCCAAGGACGGGTACCTGCGGGAGAACGCGGCGTACGCGCAGATGACCAGTTCGCTCGCCGAGACGGTCGAGGGTGCGCGGACGGTCGAGGCGCTGCGGCGGTACGACGACCGCGTGCGACGTGGCGACCAGGACATCCGCGGCTCGTACAACGCCGAGCGGTACACCCTGTTCCTGCGGACCGTGTACTTCCCGGCGGCCGAGCTCGGATACCTGGTGCCCGTCGTCGGCACGCTGCTCTTCGGCGGTTGGCTGCACCTCAACGGCCACGTCTCGCTGGGCGCCGTCACGGCCGCCGTCCTGTACGTGAACCAGCTGATCGACCCGGTCGACCGTCTCCTGTCCTGGCTGGACGAGCTGCAGTCCGGTGGCGCGGCGTTCGCGCGGCTGCTGGGCATCAGCGACGTACCCGATGACCGGACGCCATCGGGCCGCGAGCCTTCGGGTGAACTCGTCGAGGCGCGGGACGTGCGGTTCTCGTATGTCGACGGTCGCGACGTGTTGCACGGTGTGGACCTGACGATCCAACCGGGCGAGCGGATCGCGATGGTCGGGCCGTCCGGTGCCGGCAAGTCGACGTTGGGCCGGCTGGTCGCGGGCATCCATCCGCCGCGCACCGGTTCGGTGACGGTTGGCGGTGTGGGTATGACGGACCTGCCGCTGGACGAGCTGCGCAAGCAGGTTGCGCTGGTGAC
>DASXXB010000435.1:0-4589 GCA_036503355.1 Kribbella sp.
GCTGATGAACCCGATCTTCCCGGCGTTCGCGCAGGTGATCGAGTCGGCGCTGTCGCAGCGCGGGTACACCCCGGTGCTGTGCACGCAGTCCCCGTCCGGCGCGACCGAGGAGGAGTACGTCGAGATGCTGCTCGAGCGCGGTGTCTCCGGGATCATCTTCGTGTCCGGCCTGCATGCGGACACCGGCGCGGACCACGAGCGGTACCAGGCGCTGGTCGAACGCCGGCTGCCCGTGGTGTTCGTGAACGGCTGGCTGCCGTCGGTCGAGGCGCCGTTCGTCTCCTCCGACGAGTACGCCGCGATGGAGCTGGCGGTGTCGCACCTGGTGGCGCTCGGTCATCGCCGGATCGGGTTCGCCTCCGGGCCGGAGCGGTTCATCGTCGTACAGCGGAAACTGGCCGGCTACCGGACCTCGATGAAGGCCCAGCTGGGGCTGTCGGACGACGACCTGGAGCCGATGGTTGCCCTGAGCATGTTCGGCGTCGAGGGCGGCGAGGCGGCCGGCCGGCAACTGCTGGACGCCGGCGTGACCGCGGTCGTGTGCGGCTCCGACATGATGGCCCTCGGCGTCATCCGCGCCGCCCGGCAGCGCGGCCTGTCCGTCCCCGGCGACATCTCGGTGGTCGGGTACGACGACGCGCCGATGATGGAGTTCACCGACCCGCCGATGACCACCATCCGCCAGCCCGTCCAGGCGATGGGCCTCGCCGCCGTCCAGTCCCTCCTGGAAGAAGTCCGCGGCCACGCCACCCCCCACACCGAATTCCTCTTCCGCCCCGAACTCGTGGTCCGCGGCTCCACCGGCCCAGCGCGCTAGAACTGCCAGTCGTCACAGGCCTGCTGCTTGAAGTCGTCCACCGCCTCGGTCCAGTTGTCCTCAGACCCTGCATCCTTCGACGGAACGAGAACCGTGCCGGGGCGGAGCTGCTTCAGATCGCGCTCACTGAACTCCAGCTGCATGGCCGACCAACTGTTGTCCCGCGACCACCCGTAGATCGTGTACCGGGTGTCCGGCGCCCGGCCGACGAGCTCACCCGTCACAGCCCAGCCGTTGCCGCCCGAGTCCAACGAGAACTGGGAGAACCCGGTCACCGGCTCGGACACTTCCCAGCGGCCCATCGTCTCGTCCTGCGGCGGCTGCCGGTCGGCATCGGGATCCGGCAGGTAGAGCGTCGCGCCGTCGATGTGGCCCTCGCACATCTGTACGACGACCTGCGGGGCCCCGGTGGCGTCAACCGTCACGCCGACGACCCCGCCTGCGGGAACCCCGCAACCTGTCAGACCCAGAGCGCCGACAATTGCCGCCGCGGCGGCCCCCACCCATCTACGCACGGTTCAGGGTAGGGGCTCCGGCCCGGGGTCGTCCCCTGCCGGGCGGCTCCGGGCCGGAGGGTTGGGGTGGCCTACTTGGAGGTGTGGAAGGCGGTCTTGCCGAGGGTGAAGCCGTTGGCCCAGAGGGAGTTGACCTTGGAGCGTTCGGTCGAGTCGGGGTAGGCGTTGGTGCAGGACGGGCCGGGGCCGCCGCCGGACATCAGCTCGGAGCAGGGGCCGGAGTAGTGGTCCGGCAGGCCGAGGACGTGGCCGGTTTCGTGCGCGACGATCCGGGTCTTGTCGTACTGCTGGGCCTGCGTGTAGTCGATGAATACGTACCCACTGCCGTGCCCGTCGGTGGACGCGTACGAGCCGCGGGAGTCGTTGCCTTCGGTGTAGTAGAAGTCGTAGTTGCTGCCCTCGGCGAGCTTCACGTTGCTGACCGAGGAGTTCCAGATCTGCGTGCTCGCCGAGATCTGGGACGCGAACGTCGGCGCGTCGACGGCGTACGTCACGGTCACCGCGGTGACCTTGCGACCGGACTTGGCCTGCTGGGCCATCTTGGCGCGGGCGGACTTCATCACGGCGTCGTAGAACGCCTTGGTGGCGGCTTCCTCCTGCGGCGAGCCGACGTACGCCGCACGGCTGGCGGCGGTGGAGACGTTCGGGTCGGTGGCCGGCGCGGCAGTCGAGGGGGACGCTGCGAGCGCGGGCACGGCCAGTGCAGCGGCGGCGAGCGCCGCGAGACTGGTCAGGAAACGGCGATGCGACATGGAGGGCCTCACTCCGAATCGGTGGCGGACAGCGACGGGCGGATCACCGATCGCTACCACCGGATGGTGCCAAGACCGCCGGAATTCCGCACCAGATCGGCAAAAACCCTGGGGATAACCCGCGTCTCACGCCGACCGTTCTATGCCGGACATAGTGGCCCGGTTATGAGCTCTCAGCTCTCGCCGGGGATGCCGACGTTCAGTAGACGGGCGCCGGGACCGCGGGTGGAGAGGCGGTCCTCCTTGTTGTAGAGGTTGCAGCGCTGCAGGCTGAGGCAGCCGCAGCCGATACAGGTGTCGAGGTCGTCGCGGAGGCGCTCGAGCTCGGCGATCCGGTCGTCGAGGCGGCTGCGCCACGACTTCGACAGCTTGCTCCAGTCGGCGCGGGTCGGCGTCCTGTCCTCGGGCAGCGAGTCCAGCGCGTTCTTGATCTCGGCCAGCGCGAGGCCGACCCGCTGTGCCGCCTGCACGAACGCGATCCGGCGGAGGGTGCTGCGTTGGTACTGCCGCTGGTTCCCGGCCGTACGGCGGGACACGATCAGGCCCTGGTCCTCGTAGAACCGCAACGCCGACGCCGCCACCCCGGACCGCTGCGCGATCTCCCCGATCGAGAGCCAGTGCTCCTTGCTCGGAACGTTCTCCTCTCCCATACGGCCACCCTAGGACGGCGATCCAAAGACTCAACCAAGCTTGAACTCTGTGGACGCGTTGCCGAAAGCACCAGTCGATCCAGTGGTCTGCTACGCGCGGCGTGGACCTCTGGTTGGTCGTGCGGCTGGGGCACTGTGGTCGGGGTGGTCGTCACGATCGGTTATACTTTTCTGGTGTCGGTGCGCGCGTCGCGTCACCAGAGATGTTCCAGGCGCTCCGACCCGTCGGTTTCAGCAACCCGCTGAGGATCCCGGCGACATGGGTGCAACGCGATAGCACCCGCAGGTCGATGCCCGTCTCCTGCTGAGTACGTAGTCCGGTCATGTTTTCGTGACCGGCGCTCACGTGCGGCTGCGATCCGGCGCCAATCGTCCGTGAATCCGAGAGAGAGTTTGCGTGACCCAGCACCACCAGTTCGACTCCGAGTCCGCCGACGGGCGGATCAAGAAGCCGCGGCACAAGAAGCACCAGAACCAGTCGTACGGCGAGCGCCTGGCCGCGGACCCGACGTACGACGCGCCCCGCGAGGCACCGCGTGACGACCGCAGGCCGGTGAAGGGATACCGCTCCGAGCAGCCCCGGACCGATCGTGGGCAGCGCTCCACCGACCGCAACAGCCAGGGCGACCGGCCGTCGTACCGCCGTGACGACCGCGCCCAGGACAACCGCGCCCGCTTCGACCGCGACGACCGCACGCCGAACCGCCGCGACGACAAGCCCCAGTACAACCGCGACAGCCGTACGTCGTACAACCGGGACGACCGTGGCTCGTACAACCGCGACGACCGGCCCCAGTACAACCGGGACGACAAGCCGCAGTACGGCCGGGACAACCGGTCGTACAACCAGGGCGACCGTCCGCGGTACAACCGGGACGACAAGCCGCAGTACAACCGCGACAGCCGTACGTCGTACAACCGGGACGACCGGCCGCAGTACAACCGGGACGACCGTGGCTCGTACAACCGGGACGAGAAGCCGCAGTACAGCCGGGACAACCGGTCGTACAACCAGGGCGATCGTCCGCGGTACAACCGCGACGACAAGCCGCAGTACAGCCGCGACAACCGCACGCCCTACAACCGGGACGAGAAGCCGCGGTTCGACCGGGACGACCGGGCGCGTGCGCAGAGCGTGCGGAACGAGGAGCCGGTGGATCTCGGTACTGTTGCCGAGGACAACCAGTTCGCCGCACTCGGGCTCGCGCCGCGGCTCGTCCAGCGGCTGGCCCGCGACGGCATCACGACGCCGTTCCCGATCCAGGCCGCAACCATTCCGGACGCGCTGGCCGGCAAGGATGTGCTCGGCCGCGGTCAGACCGGTTCCGGCAAGACCCTCGGCTTCGGGCTCCCGACGCTGATGCGCCTGGCCGGCGGCCACACCGAGTCGCGCCGCCCGCGCGGGATGATCCTGGTCCCGACCCGTGAGCTCGCGATGCAGGTGCACGATGCGCTCGAGCCGCTGGCGCACGTGATGAACGTGTCGCTGAAGCTGATCGCCGGCGGTCTGCCGTACCCGAAGCAGATCGACGCGCTGCGCCGCGGTGTCGACCTGCTGATCGCCACCCCGGGCCGGCTGATCGACCTGTGCGAGCAGGGCGCCGCCGACCTCGGTGCGGTCGAGGTCGCCGTACTGGACGAGGCCGACCACATGTGCGACATGGGCTTCATGCCGGCCGTCACCACGCTGCTCGACATGACGCCGCCGGAGGGTCAGCGCCTGCTGTTCTCGGCGACGCTGGACAACGACGTCGACAAGATCGTGAAGACCTACCTGAAGGACCCGGTGCAGCACTCGACCGAGTCCGGGCAGGCGTCGGTCAGCACGATGGAGCACCACCTGCTGGTCATCGAG
>DASXXB010000436.1:0-10285 GCA_036503355.1 Kribbella sp.
ACGCCCGCTTCTACACCTCAAACCACCAGCGCAACACCGCCCTGCCCGGCTGGCTCCACTTCTACAATCACCACCGACCCCACTCCGCCATCGGAGGCCAACCACCCATCACCCGACTGACCAACCTCCCTAGACATCACACCTAGAGCGTGACCTGCTGCAGGTGGTCGAGGAGGACGAACTCGGCGCCTGCCTTCTGCGCCGACGTATGTAGCGGGGTCAGGTCGGTCCACGGTACGCCGGGGTCGTCGAGCGGCTTGTCGAAATCGTCCCAGTGGGTCGCGATCACCTTCCGTACGGGCTTGATCGTCCGCAGCAGGCGGTCGGTGATGCCCGGTTCGCCGCCCGGCGCCGCGAGTACGACGTCGACCTGCAGGTCCCGCAGTGCGTTCGGGTCGAAGTTCGCCGTACTCAGGCTGAGGATCCGCAGGCCGCCGATCGTGATCACGAACGCGAGCGTGCCGCCCTCGACCAGGTCCTCGATCACCCGCGGCCGGGGTGGAACGTCGTACCGGTAGCCGGGGTACGCGTACGTGTGCCGCTTGCCGCCGCAGGAATGCAGCGACGGGAACACCTCGATCGTGAAGCCGTCGAACGGCAGGTACTCGCCGCCGCGGACCGGCGAGAGTACGTCGTCCGGTGTCTTCATCGCGCGCAGCAGGTTCGCGTGCGTCTCGGTGCACAGCACGGTCGCCTGCGTCTTCTTCGCGACGTACGGTACGTCGGACATGTGGTCGTAGTGCCCGTGATGCACGAGGATCGCGTCGGCCGTGGTCAGGTGCTTGTCGATCACCTCGGGGTTGATCACCAGCTTGGTCTTCGGGTCCGCGCCCTCGGGAGTGAACGTCCCGGTCTTGAACCGGGTCAGCCACGGATCGGTCAGTACGACGCTCTTCCCGCACCGGATCTGCCACGCATGCGTCCCGAACCACGTCAGCTCCACCGGCTCCCGACCCGCCCGGTCTCCCGTGGCCGCCGCCTGGCCCTCCACCCCGGCTCCTCCGGCTGCCCCGGCTGCTCCGGCTGCCCCGGCTGCTTGCGAGATTGCTGCGTTGCTCTGCCCCTCGAGCCCGATCGCCCCGACCACGCCCGCGGCCCCGGCCGCCGCCGCGCCCGCCAGCATCCCTCTCCGACTCACCTTCACGCTGTCTCCTCTGCTCGACTGGGCCTTCAGTCAATGCGAGCCGGTGACCGCCTGTCGAATATGCTCTCGGGCATGTGCCGATTGTCTGGAGATATCGCCGCAGGTCACTTGGGTCCTCATGCTGACTGAACGGCATCTGCAGATTTTCGTCGCGCTGGCCGAGGAACAGCACTTCGGCGACGCGGCCCGGGTCGTCGGGATCACGCAGCCGCCGCTGTCGCAAGGACTTCGCCGGCTGGAGGCACTCGTCGGCGCCAAGCTCTTCGAACGGGGCGCCGGCGGTGTGGAGCTCACGTCTGCCGGTGCCGCGCTGCTTCCGTACGCACGCCGCGCCCTGACCTCGATCGAGGAGCTTCATCAGGCGGCCATCGAGCGCGACCCGGAGGGCCCCGAGATTCGCCTCGGCCTGACTCCGGAAGTCCCGCCGTCGGCCGGTGCGGCGGTCGCGGCCGCTTCCGGCGAGGTGCTCGCGGGCAGTCGAGTGACCGTTGTGACCGCGCCGACGAGTTCGCTGGTGAACCAGGTGAGCACGGGCCGTTTGACGCTCGCGGTCGTTGCGCATCCCACCGTTCTCGACGGGTTGGAGGCCGGACCGGTCGCGCTGCTGCCGACCTGGGTCCTGCTGCCGGCCGGTGTCGCGGATGCCGAAGTGGTTCGGCTGCGCCAGCTGGGCGGGCTACCGGTCGCGGTCCGGCCGCGGACCGAGGCTCCGGCCGCGCGCGATCTGTTCCTCGACACCCTCGCCCTACATCGGCCCACGGGTGGCACAGTCGTGGTGACTGACGAACGCGCCGGCCTGGCGATGGCCGCCGCGGGTCAGGCTGCGCTGGTGACCGCGGACCCGGTGCTCGCCGCACCCGGCGTGACTCGGCATCGGCTGGCCGACGATCCGCTGCCGCTGCGCCTGCGGCTCGTCTGGTCGAGGACGCGTACGCCGTTCCTCCGTCCGAACGACGTGATGGCACAGCTCACGGAAGCGCTCGCGTCGTGAACGCCCGGATCCGTGCGGTGTTCGAGGACGCCGGCGTACGCGGCTGGCTGCATGCGGTCGCGCTCGACGCGCCGGAGTCGACCGTCGAGGTGGACGCCGACGGGATCGTTCCGCTGGCGTCGGTGTACAAGCTCCCGCTGCTGGCCGGGTTCTGCCGGTTGGTGGACCTCGGCGAACTGGACCCGCGGCAGCAACTCACGCTCGACCCGTCGACGCGCACCGCCGGGCCGACCGGTCTGTCAGTGTTCGCGGACCCGGTGACGGCGTCGCTGCGCGACCTCGCCCTGTCGATGATGACGGTCTCCGACAACGCGTCGGCCGATGCGTTGCTCGACCTCGTCGGGCTGCGCCGCCTGGCCGCGATGCTGTCGGAGTTCGGGCTGCAGCGGACGTGGGTACGCCGCGGTACCGCGGGCAATCTGCGCGATCTGCAGCGCCGTACCGGAACGGACTCCGCGGACGCGGCCCTCGCCGTACTCGCCGACAACGACCGCACCGACCCGGCCGGGGTGTACGAAGCGGCGAACGCGTCCGCGAGCAGCGCGCGCGACATGACGTTGTTGCTGCGCCGGCTGTGGGCGGGGGAGTTGCTGTCGCCCGGGCAGACCGAGTTCGTGAAGGCGACGATGCACCGGCAGGTCTTCCTGCACCGGTTGGCGTCCGGCTTCCCGCACGACGAAGTACGCGTCGCCGGGAAGACCGGCACGTTCGGCGCGCTCCGGCACGAGGTCGGCGTGGTCACCTTGCCCGGCGGGTCGGCGTACGCCATCGCCGTCTTCACCCTCGCCGCCCGCGGCGACCTCCGCCAGCCCCGCGTAGACACCGCCATAGGCGAAGCCGCCCGCCTCGCCGTAGCCACCCTCCGCTGACCCATCCCCATCCATCCCCATCCACGGCCCCTCAGCCTGCGCGCCCCGGTCAGACGACGGCGTAGGCCTCGATTTCCATCAGTGCGTCGGGGACGGCGAGGGCTGCGATCTGGACCGCCGTACTCGCGGGTTTGGGCCCGGGGATGTACTTGTCGCGGACCGTGCGGATCGCCGGCAGATACGCGACATCCGTGAGGAAGAAGGTCAGCTTCACCACGTTCTCGAACGTGGCGCCGGCCGTCGCCAGGCAGCGTTCGAGGTTCGCGAACACCTGCTCGGCCTGCGCGCCCGGGTCCCGGACGCCGACCAGCTTCCCGTCAACGTCCAGCGCCAGCTGCCCCGAGACCGCCACCCACTGGCCGGTTCCGGTCACCACATGGCTGTAACCGTTGCCCGGGGCAACGCCCGGGACCTGCGGATACTCCAGTTCTGTCACCTGTTCCTCCGTTCGGCGTGGGCTCCCATCCGATCACACAACCACCGGCCGAGGGTTGAGAAACCGGTTTCCATCGGGGGAGGATAGGAGCGTGGGGCGGACACCGAAGGACACGATCACGATCGCCGACGTCGCGCGCGCGGCGGAGGTGTCGCGGGCGACCGTGTCGCGGGTGATGAACGGCCGCCTCGGTGTCGCACCGGAGATCGTCGCCCGGGTCCGCGCCGCGGCGGAGCGGCTCAACTACCGGCCGAGCGACCTGGCGCGGAGCTTGTCGCTGGGTCGGACGAACATGGTCGCGCTGGTCGTGCCGGACCTCGGCAATCCGCTGTTCCAGCAGATCCTCCGGGGCATCACCAACGCGTCCGCGGCCGCCGGCTACAAGGTGCTGGTCGCCGAGACCGACGAGGACCCGGCCGCCGAGGCGGCCATCGCGATCGAGGCGCGGCGGCGCTGCGACGCGCTGATCATGGTCTCGCCGCGGATCGACGAGGAGCGCCTGGTCGAGCTTCTGCCCGAGGTGCAGCCGGTGATCCTGGTCAACCGGCAAGGACCGGCCGAGGTCCCGTCCGTCGTGGTCGACTACGGCCGCGCCGTGCGGATCGTCGTCGACCATCTCGTCGGGCTCGGCCACCGGCGGCTCGCCTTCCTGTCAGGGCCCGCCGCCAGCGCCTCGAACAGGCTGCGGCTGGAGGCCCTCGAGATTGCCGAGCGGGAGATCCCAGGGCTCGAACTCGTCCGGCTCGAGTGCGGCCGGTCGATCGAGGACGGGTACGCCGCCGTGGAACGGGTGCTCGAGGCGCGCGTCACCGCGGTCGTGGCGTTCAACGATCTGGTCGCGTTCGGGCTGCTGGCACGGCTCAACGAGGTCGGGGTCGCCGTACCGGCCGATCTGTCCGTGACCGGGATGGACGACATCGGGCTGGCGCGCTTCGCCGTACCGTCGCTGACGACCGTGCGGGTGCCGCAGAAGGACCTCGGCGAGCTCGCGTGGCAGCGGTTGCTCGCGTCGATCACGGCACCTGCGGCCGAGAGTGCCGACGTACCGGAGCTGCGGCTGGCGGTGCGGGCGAGCACCGGTCCGGTGCCGCAGGAGCCGCGGTCGAACGGGGATGCGCCGGCCGATCGGATCGGGTGGCAGCGGCAGGGCGACATCTTCGAGCTCGGAAGTTCGGCGGGGTTGCTCGCGCGGTACGAGTTCGGGCGGCGGATGCCGCAGGTGCACGCACCCCGGCCGTACCTGCATCCGGTGCGGACGCTCGCCGGTCAGCCGTTGACCGAGGTCAGCCCGGTCGATCATCGCCACCACTACGGCGTCTCGCTCGCGATCGCGCAGGTCAACGGCACCTCGCACTGGGGCGGCCGCACGTACGTCCGCGGACAGGGCCCGACCCTGCTCACGAACCACGGGCAGCAGCGCAGCCGCGGCGTCACGATCGACGATCGCGAGCTGAGCGACGACATCACCTGGTACGACGAGCAAGGCCGGCCGCAACTGGTCGAACGCCGCAGCCTCACCGGTGCGCCGGCGTTCGACGGCTGGCGCCTCGACTGGCGCAGTGTGCTGACGGCCCGCTACGGCCCGATCCGGATCGACAGCCCCGCGACGACCGGTCGCGAAGGGGCGGCGTACGGCGGGATCTTCTGGCGACTGCCTGCGACGGAGACGACTGTGCTGAGCGCCGACGGTGACGGGCTGGACGCGGCGTTCGGGTCGTCCAGTCCGTGGCTCGCCCTCGTGCAGGGCGAGGTCAGTCTGCTGTTGGTGCAGCCCGAGCAGGTGCGACCGTGGTTCCTGCGGACGGAGGCGTACGTCGGTGCGTGCCCAGCGCTGGCGTGGGACGAGCCGTTGGCGTTGCAACCGAACCAGGAGCTGGCGTTGTCGTTGACCGCAGTACTGCTGGATCGTTCGTTGGATGCGGACGAGGCTAAAACGCTGGCAGGCCAGTTGTAGGTGACGACGCCAGCGCCGACTGCCACCTTCTCGGCACTCGACCGGCCAGGCGGGCGTAGCGGCCCGCGGAGACGGCGTCGCGCATCGCGGCAGCCATCAGGGCAGGCTTCTCCGCGCGCGTCACCGGTGTCGCGAGCATGACCGCGTCGCAGCCGAGCTCCATCGCCAGCGCGGCGTCACTCGCCGTACCGATGCCGGCGTCGACGATCACCGGGACGTTCGCCGCCTCGGCGATCAGCGCGAGGTTGTGCGGGTTGCGGATGCCGAGCGCCGAACCGATGGGTGCGGCCAACGGCATCACGGCCGCACAACCTGCCTGCTCGAGGCGGCGGGCCAGGATCGGGTCGTCGTTCGTGTACGGCAGCACCGTGAAACCGTCCGCCACCAAGGCATCCACGGCATCCAGCAGCTCGACCGGATCGGGCAGCAGAAGGTGGTCGTCGGCAACGACCTCGACCTTGATCAGGTCGGTCTCCAGCGCCTCGCGGGCGAGCTTCGCGGTCAGCACCGCCTCGGCGGCGGTGTGGCAGCCGGCCGTGTTCGGCAGGACGTCGATGGCATGCTTCTTCAGTACGTCGAGCACCGAGCCCTCGTGACCGGTGCCCAGGCGGCGCATCGCGACCGTCGTCAGTTGGGTGCCGGAGGCAATCAATGCCTCCTCCATCACTTCCAGGTTGGCCGAACCGCCGGTCCCCATGATGAGACGGGACGTGTACGTGCGCCCGCCGAGCTCCAGTGGATCGTCCATGTCAGCCTCCCTGCGTCGCGCTGACGATCTCGACGCGGTCGCCGGCCTTGATCGAGGTCCGGGCCCATTCGTCCCTGGTCAGCACGTTCTGGTTCACCGCGACCGCGATCCCGGTGCTGCGGTCGGAGTACTCCGAGATCAGCTCGGCCACCGACCTCCCGGCCGGCACGTCGACCGCCGTACCGTTCACCCACACGGACTCCATGGCTTCCTCCCTACGCCGGAATTACCCGATTCAGGTTCGGCGGTCGGTGACGGCTTAGTCACCCTCTCAGCCCACTCCTGCGAGCTCCCGCGGACACCTCGACTTTAGCTCACGCCCACCAACCCACGCGACAGCCGTCCGGCTTCCGGTTCAGTCGGTGGTGGTGCCTGTGCTCGTGCCTGTGAGGAGGTCGGCGAGGTCGGTCGGGCGGTAGAGGACCTGTTTGCCGGTGCGTTCGGATTCCACCAGGCCGGTACGGCGGAGCAGCTGGAGGTGCTGGCTGACGGCGGACGGCGTGACCTTCAACTCGCCGGCGAGGTCCGTCGTCGTCCGTGGATGGGTGAGGAGCTCGAGGATGCGCGCCCGCGGCGTACCGATCAACTGGGCCAGGTCATGCCGTGAAGGTGGCGCGACGACCGACCACAAGTGCGCCTGGCCGCGCGGCGGGTAGCCGAGCAGTGGGTCCGCGCCCGGGTCGAACGGGATGACGGCGTGCGGCCCGAAGAGCGTCGGCTGGAGCACCAACCCGCGGCCGTCGATCTGCTCGGTGCGACTGACCGCGGCGACACGGTCGACCTTGAGAAGCCCGTCCGCGTAGCTGATCACAGGGCCGAGCCCGTTGAGCATCGCGCCGGTACCGTGCTGGGTGAGGATGTGGCCGCGGTAGCTGATGTCTGCGGAGAGCAGGGTCCGCATCCGGTTCCAGTACGGCGCCATCATCGTGTTCCAGTACTGGTGCAGTGCTTCGACCACCTTGTCGATGGTGAGGTCCTGGGGGAGCTCGCCGTTCACCGCGATGAGCTGGTCCTCGAACGTCGTACGGTCGACGTTTGCGATCAGGTCGAGTTCGTCGGCGAGCTGAGTGAGCGGTGAGGTCGGCCGTGGCGTCAGGAAGTCCGGGCTGCCCATGGTGTCGTTGACGAGCCACCGCAGTACGTCCCAATCGAGGGCGGCGACCTGCGGCTGTACGGCGCGGATCCAGCCGAGCTGCAACGGGAAGCGTCCGGGATCGCGGAGCGCCCGCAGCGACAGCACCATCTCCGCGACCGGCGACACCGCGAACCGGACATCCGCCAGGTCCTGCGAGTTCAGCACGTAGGTGAGCACTGTGCCTCCATACGGCACGATCCTAACGATCCGAGTGCCAAGGAACCTGCCGCCGTCGCCGGTGAGGTCGACCGGAGATGCGCTGCCCGAGGTCGCCGGCGGGCTTGCGACGAGAACTGTCGGTGGCTGGTGGAAGGGTCTGTGTGACGACAGGATCGGAGGAAGTATGGGGTTTCGAAAGATGGACGACGACGAGCTGGCCGAGTTCCTGGCCCAGCCGCTCGTGGCCGTCCTGGCGATCGACGAGCCGGGATGGCCGCCGCATGTGACGCCGGTCTGGTTCCACCACCTGCCGGACGGCAACAAGTTCCAGGTGATGACGCCGGCCAAGTCGAAGAAGACCCGGCTCCACAGATCCGGCTCCGGTGACCTGTCGCTGTCGATCCAGACGGCCGACGGACCGACCGCTCGTTACGTCAACCTGCAGGGCGCGGCCGAGTTCCTGCCGCTCGACCCCGGTCTGCTGCACGCGATGGTGGAGAAGTACCTGCCGGAGGAAGCGCGCGCGGCGTACCTGGCCGATCCGCCCGAAGACTCGATGTTCGACATCACCCCGCGACGGATCACCACGGGGGTGATCGGCTGACACTCCACCGCGCTACCCCGTCGAGCGTGTATGGCTGAGCTGAGCGGAGACTACGTCCTCGACGAGCAGCGCACGCGGATCGGCTTCATCGCCGCGCATCGAGGCGGGAGCAAGGTGCGCGGGCAGTTCAACGCGTTCGAAGGCGCCGTACGGCTGGACGCGGCGGACCCCCATGGCTGGTTGACGGTGCAGACGAACAGCATCGACACAGGCAACCGACGCCGGGACGCCCAGCTACGCAAGGACTTCCTCGACGCCGCGACGTACCCCGTAATGACGTTCGTACTAACGAACGTCTCGCAACTCGACGACCGCCGGTACGACGTGACCGGCAACCTCGCCATCCGCGGCACGACACGCCCCCTGACAATCCCGTTCAACCTGACCGATCCAGCGCCCAACCCCCACTTCACCGCCGCCCACCCCATCAACCGCCACCACTGGCACGCCAACCGGAACGCCTTCACGACAGCCCTGGTACGCCCCAACGTCACCCTCGCCCTAGACATCCACCCCACCCGCCGCCAACCAACAACCCCACACCCCACCACCGCCGACGAATGAACCGCACCGAACCACCCCCGACACCGCCCGCACACTGAATCGCCCGCGCCGCCCCACGCCACCAACCCACAACAAACCCCGCCAACCGCACCCGACCCACCACCCACGCGCTCCGCAACCGCCCACACCGCAGACCCACCCCTGACGCGCAACTTGTGCTTGCCCCAGCCCGGTACGCGTACGCCGTACCGCAGCCATGCACCGCCTACACGCGCAGCCTGTAGGCCGCCTGCGCCTTCACGTCCCGACTTACGTCCGCCGTACTCGCAGCCATGGAAGCACCCGCTGGACAACGTACGACCGACCGCCCGCCCCCTGCCTGCGCCGAGGAGCGCGACCCACGCCGTACACCAGCCCCGCGGACGGACTGCGCGCAACGCTCGGCGCCCGGCGGCGCACCGCAGGTGACGCCAAGCATAAGATCTGGCTTATATAAGCTGGATCAGGTATATTCCGGCCGTGCATGCGTTCGACATTCTCGGTGACCCGGTGCGCCGCCGCATCCTCGAGCTGCTCGCTGACGGTGAGCAGACCTCGGGCGCGATCACAGACGTGATTCGGGTCGAGTTCGCACTGTCCCAGCCGGCTGTCTCGCAACATCTGCGCGTTCTGCGTGAGAACGGGTTCGCCGTCGGTCCGCGCTGAGGGGGCTCGCCGGTTCTACGCCGTCGACTCCTCGCCGCTGAGCGAGGTTGACGAGTGGTTGGACCGGTTTCGCGGGTTCTGGGATCAGCGGCTCGATGCGCTGGGAACCGAGCTTGCCCGCGGCAAGCGTGCATCCCGGACCTCAGGTGTTGGCAAGGCCGATCCACGAGCGAAAAGGAAGATGACGTGAAGGACGTACTGGACGAACTGGCCGCTGCGCGCCGGACGATGGGCACAACGACCCTGCCGGCCGGCGACGCGTACACGATCGAGCTGCGGCGTAACTACGACGCGTCGGTCGACGAGGTGTGGAACGCCATCACCGACCCCGAGCGGCTGGGCCGTTGGCTGAAGTCGGTGACCGGAGACCTGCGTCTGGGTGGATCGTTCGAGTTGGACGGCGGTGAGCACGGGGAGATCCTCGCCTGTGACCCGCCGCGGCGACTGCGGGTTTCCTGGCTCTTCGGGCCCGGGGCCGATGAGTGGCCGGGTACGAGCGAGGTCGAGGTGCGGCTGTCCCCGGGCAGTGCCGGGGGCACCGAGTTCGAACTGGTCCATGCTGCGGCCGTCGCGGAGCCCATGTTCCCGACGTACGGCCCTGGTGCCGGCGGTGTGGGCTGGGATCTGCATCTCCTCACCTTGGCTGGCTTCCTGGCCGACGGCGAGACCTTCGATCACGATGAGTTCCGGACCGTGCCCGAGGGGCGCGAGTTCGCTCGGCGCAGCGCGGCGGCATGGGGCGAAGCTCACCTGGCCGCGGGAGGCGACCCGGATCACGTGGCGGCTGCGGTAGTGGCGACCACCGAGTTCTACGCCCCCGAAGGAAGCGAGCGATGAAGTACACCAACTCGATCGAGATCGCCCTGCCCCGCGAGAAGGTGGTCCAACTGATCTCCGACCCGGCGCACATGGCGAAGTGGCTGCGGGGCCTGGTTCTGCACGAACCGGTGAACGGAGCACACGGCCAGGTCGGCACCACCTCGCGCGTTGTGTTCCAGATGGGCAAACGGCGGATGGAGGCCACCGAGACCATCAC
>DASXXB010000437.1:0-14855 GCA_036503355.1 Kribbella sp.
CGGTACCACTCCTCCGGGTGGTCGCCGACCCATTGCTGGTTGAAGTAGATGAGGTACTCGGGCATGCCTGCTCCTTCAACTTCGAGCGGACCCGACGTCCGCCTCCACCTACGCTACGAACGGCGACGCCCGGATCCGACAACCACCAGCCACGATCACCCGATCGACCAGAAAGACCTTGGCGAACTGTTGAGCGGAGGGTGTGGGATTCGAACCCACGAGGACGGTCACCCGCCCTACCGGTTTTCAAGACCAGCGCACTCGGCCACTATGCGAACCCTCCTGGCGGTTGCCGCCGAGGGTTGAGAATAGCGCAGGGGTGGCGGGTGGAAACGGAGTGCGGGGGCGGGGCCGGGCCGGTAGGGTCTGCCCAGCGGCGGCTCGGCGCCGAGGGTACGGATGGAGGTGGGTCCTCCCGTCATGCCCTCGGGAGTTCAGATGCGTTCTCTTGGTGCGTACGTCGTTCCGCGCGAGCTCGGGTCCGACTTCCGCAAGATCCTCCCGGCCTCGATCATTTCGAACGTCGGCGACGGCGCCCTGCTCGCTGCCGGCCCGCTTCTCGTCGCCTCGATCACCACCCAACCGGCAGCGGTTGGTGCAGCCGCGTTCATCCAACAGCTGCCCTGGTTGCTGTTCGCGCTGTTCAGCGGCGTCCTGGTCGACCGGCTCGACCGTCGCCTCATGATCGTGGCAGCCGACACGTTCCGCGCTCTGGTGCTGGCTGCACTCGGTGTCGCCGTACTGCTCGACTCGTCGCCACTCTGGGCTGTCTACGCCGCCCTCTTCCTCCTGGGTACTGCGGAAACCCTTGCAGACAACGCGTCCGGCGCCCTGCTCGTCAGCGCCGTGCCGAAGGAGCACCTCGGCAAGGCGAACGCTCGGCTGTTCGCCAGCGCCACCGTGCTCCAGCAACTCGGCGGGCCGCCGCTGGGTGCACTGCTGTTCGCTGCAGGAGCCGGCATCCCCCTGGTCTTCGACGCTGTCACCTTCACCGCAGCAGCAACCCTGATCGCCCGCGTTGCAGTACGGCCACCTCTGCCTGACCAGTCCACTCGTGCAGCACTGTGGCACGAGGTCAGAGAGGGCGTCCGGTGGCTGTGGCACCACACCGGCGTACGGACGCTGGCCCTGTCGATCCTGGTCATGAACATCACGTTCTGTGCGGCCTTCGCGACCTGGGTGCTGTTCGCCCGCGAGCGGCTCGGACTGACCGAGACCCAGTTCGGCCTGCTCGTGTCCGTCGGCGCCGTGGGCGGTGTGCTCGGCATGCCGACGTACCACTTCCTCGAGCCGCGGGTGGGCTCGGTGACGCTGCTCCGGGTCGGCCTGGTCATCGAGACGACCGTTCACCTCGTACTGGCGCTCACGAGGAGTCCGTGGGTGGCCGGCGCGACCATGGCTGTGTTCGGCGTTCACGCGGTGGTGTGGGGCATCGTGTCGACTACGACGCGCCAACTGGCCACACCGGACAGTCTGATGGGCAGAGTGAACAGCGTGTATCTGCTGGCCTCAGTAGGCGGTGCTGCGGTCGGCTCCGCGCTGGGCGGCGTACTGGCGCAACGCTTCGGCCTGGCCGCTCCGTTCGCGATCTCCTTCGTGGCCATGGTGGTGATGACCATGGTGGCGTGGCGTCCGCTCCGGCATGTCTCGGTACGGCGGGTGTCCACAGCGGACTGAAATCGGTTGGAATGGGTCGGCGAGCGCTTGCTAGGGTTCGCCAGCCGCCGAGATGACCGAAGGGAGCGCTCCGCCATGCCTGCAGCCACTTCCCTCGGTCTACCGAACGTGCGCGGCCGGGTACCGCTACTGGCCGGTCTCGCGATCGACTCGTTCGGCGGCGGCTGCGCGGGGCCGCTTCTGCTCCTGTACTTCAACAAGGTCGCCGACATCCCGCTCGGGACAGCGGGGGTGATGCTGACCGTCGCGACGCTGTTCTCGATCGCCGCTCCGGCCGCGGTCGGAGTCGTCATCGACCGGGTCGGTCCGCGGAACATCGTGGTTGCGGCGCAGTTCGCGCAGGGCCTGGCGTTCACCGGCTTCTTCGTCGGGCGGTCGATGTGGCTGTTGTTCCTGTGCTCACTCGTGATGACCACCGGTCAGCGGGTGTTCTGGTCGGCGATCTTCAGTCTGCTCGCGGACGTCGCCGACGAGGGCGAGCGGGACAAGTGGTTCGGGCTCGGCGGGATGATGCAGGCGGGTGGACTGGCCTTCGGCGCGCTGGCTGCCGGGTGGCTGTTGGCGATCGGCGGCAACGGGCCGTTCCTGATCGCCATGGCTGTGAACGCAGGGTCGTTCTACCTGGCCGGCCTGCTGCTCCTGCGGCTGCACCCGTCACATCACGAGCGGTCCAAGCAGGACACCGGGCCTGCGCCACTACTGCGCAAGGACCGGACGTTCCTGGTGCTGATCGCCGCCAACACGCTGCTGGCGCTCTGCACGATGATGCTCGGCGTCGGCATGCCCGTGTACGTCACCGAAGCGCTGACGGTGCCGAAGTGGCTGGTCGGCGTACTGATCGCCGCGACGTCTGTTGTGCTCGCGACCGGCCAAACGCTGATAGTGCGGCACACTGAGCAGCGACGACGTACGAACGTCATGGTGGTGGCCGGTGTCACGTACGCCGCGTGGGCGCTGCTGATGGCGCTGCAGATCCACATCCCGGCCGGGTGGGTTGTGCCGGTGCTGGTGCTGGCGACCGCCTGCTACGCGTTCGCCGACGTACTGCACGCGGCGACCAACAACGCACTGTCGGCTGCGATCTCGCCGGAGATCGGGCGCGGCAAGTACCTGTCGTACTGGCAGTACTCGTTCACGTTCTCGAGCGTGCTCGCGCCGGCGTTCTTCGCGCAGCTGTTCGAGGTGCATCACGAGCTGCCGTGGGTGGCACTCGCGGCACTGGCACTGGTCGCGAGCCTGACGATCTACATACTCGCCCGAGTCGCGCCGCGGCTCAGCACCGAGCGCATCTGACCCCCGGTTCCTGACACGTCAGGATGTCATGTCTCAGGACATCGGTGACGAATTTGTATCCGGACATCGGTGACGCTTCCGAGGCCTTGGTGATGACACTTCTTCGGCCCGGCGTGCAAGGCACGTCCTTCCGGATCTGCCGAGATCCGTGCACTAGCGACTACAAGGCCTGTAGCCACACGCGGACAGTTTCGGCGAACTCGGGCGGTGCGCAATCGACCTGCACGGCCCAGCGGCCAGGACTTATCTCCAAGGCGTCTTCCTGCTCGGCGTCTCCCACGGTGAGGATGCCTGATGGGACGTCGATCGCCCCGCTGAAAAGCACCTCGGCGGGCGGAGGCTCACCGATGCGGACCTCGATCTGAACCTGTGCTGGCGGAATAACGTCGCCGGCCTCAGCTCCGGAAAGCTCAACGTCCTGCGCATGAAGCACCTGCACCGCCAACCCTTCTGCGGACTGAGAGATCACGGAGTCGGTCAGGCTCGGCACGTCTGGGGTATCCCGGTCCATGAGGAGCACAAGCCCCCACCAGAAGGGCCGCCTGACCTGCCACATGTCCACGCTCTGAGTCTCCACCAGCCGCGGGTCCAGAACATCTGGACGTGCCGCGGCGGGCGCATGTGCTTTCGAGCCTCGTGATGACCACTGCCTCGAGTACTGGCGTCAGACGATGATTCGTTCAACCGATCCTGACTTCCGTGTGCCTGGTCGACTTCGACGTCCTGCTTGAGATCCAACGGCACGCCGAGGAGCAGCGATGAGGAACGCATTGGAGCTCAGTCGGAGCACTCCGCAGCCAAGTCCGGGAGGGGCGGATTCTTCTCCGCTCATTCATGCGTGAGAAGCGAGGCGGGGTTGTGCGTGCGTACCGGCGCCTAGTGCTCTTCTACGCCCAAGACACTCGCGATTCGGGCGGAGTCGCCACGGTCGATGTCGATCCAGACAGGTTCGTCTCCCTAGAGCGACTCGATCGGGACGTGGATGTCCGCCGCGCGTTGGTCCGGGTGTTCGACCTTGCGGTGCGCAACATATCAATGATCTCGAAGAGCTAGCTGCGGCGAAGTTCACCGAAGGAGCCCGATCCCCGCACGCGGTGCGGGAACAAGACCGCGATAGCAACTGAGACCTCGCCAGCATCCGAACATGCCGCGAGGTGCGCGTTTAAGCGCGGACGCAACCGGGCGGTCACTCCACAATCTTTTGCCGTTCGGTACCGGTGTCGAAGAATGTGTCCAGGTATTCGTCGGGCTCAAGCGCGCTGCTCCGCATCAACGAGAACACTTCGGCACCGTCGGCTGGGGCGTCGAAGAGCCGGTAGGACTGCGCGATGCCGAGGTAAGAGTCGGGTGACTCTTCGATGGAGCCGGCGTACTCGAGAGCCTCGGCCTCGGCTCGTTCGATCGCTTCCTCGGCCGACGCGGCAAGCCATAGGGTGATGCGCTCCTCGTAGACGGGAGTCGGTCGGTGCGGTGGCCACCCTTTGGCGAAGACGCATCGGACGGCGAACCAGCATTTGTCGTTGTCGCTGCTCACGCCGACGATCCTCGCACCTGTGATCGGCACCCACCATCCTGCGAGGTGCACTGACCAAGGAGAAGCGGCAGATCTCGCTCGCCATGCCGCTGAGCGAGCGCGTCCGGTCAGGCCGAGCAGATGCCTTGGTTGGCCATGAGTGTCACTGATGTCTTGAGAGGTCGAGTGTCACCGATGTCCTGCCACAGAGTTGTTACCGATGTCCTGAGACATCACACCTGACTTGTCAGGATGCGTTGCGTTCGCTCGAACATCTGTTCTAATGTTGGCTCAGTTCGCGGTTCTCCACCCCGGATTGTCCGACGGACCGAGCCTCCCACCTCGATGTGGACGGCCCGGAGGACACCGCCGCCCGGGTGGTGAGGACCCGGGCAGTGGAGAGTCCGCACGCACCGACCGGGTACACGATGAGAGCGAGGTGATCACGCCAGGACAGACCCTAAGAGAGGACTCCGACACATGCTGATGGAACACCGCGGTCATCGACCGGTCGTGCCTGCCTCCGCGTATGTCGCCCCATCGGCCGTGCTCTGCGGCGCCGTCGTCCTCGGCGAAGGCAGCAGAGTTCTGCACGGTGCGGTGCTGACGGCGGAGAACGGCGAGGTCAGAGTCGGCGAGAACAGTGTGGTGATGGAGAACGCCCTGGTGCGCGGCCGGGCCGACCATCCCGCAGTGATCGGCGACGCGGTGCTGGTAGGTCCTCATGCACACGTCAACGGCGCCACGGTCGAGGACGAAGTCTTCATCGCCACGGGCGCCGCGTTGTTCCCCGGTTCCGTCGCCGGCGCAGGCGCGGAGCTCCGGATCAACAGCGTGCTGCACGTCAACTCACGGCTGGAGGCAGGCTCGGTCCTCCCGATCGGATGGATCGCCGCCGGCGACCCGGCCCAGCTCTTCTCCCCGGACCGGCACGAGGAGCTGTGGCAGGTCCAACGTGAGCTGGACTTCCCCGGCACGGTGTACGGCGTGCCTCGCGGCACCCCCATGCGCGAGCTCATGGCCCGCCAGTCGGCGTACTACGGCGCGCACAGCACAGATCAACCGGTGGACCCGGCCGACCCGGCCTGAGTGTCCAACTGGTTGTCAGGCGGTCCTCGTCAGGTCGTTCTCAGGCAGTCGTTCTCAGGCAGTCGTTGTCAGGAGGTGGTTGTCAGGCGGAGGTCAGGTTGTGGAGTTGGAATCGGCGGATCTGGGCAGGCGAGGAACCTGCGCAGGTCAGACGGGCATCGACGGTGTCGAGGTGTGCTGACACCTCGACGGTGATCGGGCCGCTGGTGGATGCGAGGAGGATCCGCCAACGGTGCTCGGACAGCGTCTCGACCGTTTTCGGATAGAGGTTGCTGACGGCAAGCGAATGCCCGGCGGCGCGGGCGAAGTGCTGGGCGGCCTGCACGGGCGGGGCGAACGCACCTGATCCACGGAGGAGATCGGGTACGACGTCACCCTCGTCGTACCGCCGCGCGAGCTCGACGGCGCGCGTCGGCGGGACGTATCCGTAGAACAGGCCGTGCGGCAGCACGACCACGTTCGCCGCGAAGCGGTCGCCGCCGATGTGGCTGCACTCCCAGGTCCGCTCCGGGTACTGCGCGGCAAGCGCTGCCGCGACCGGTCGGCCCCGGACGGCGCAGCAGGCGTCGTGACGACCGTGCGTGCAGACGAGATACACCGGCTCGGAGCTTGGCGTGCCCTGATCCCTGCCGTCCAGGACGTTCAGCAAGTGCTCGTCCGAAGGCAACTCACCCCAACGAACGGCCTCCCTGCCCGAGCGGCAGTCCACCAGTCCCCATCGTCGCGCCCGGGTGCGATCCACCCGCCCGTACCGGCGGACCAGCACCGGCCGGATCCCTGACTCCCGGCAGCGCCGGGACACCACCTCCCCAAGCCTCGGACCGGGTTGCAGGGAGGTGAGGGCTTGGCGGGGCCACGGGGTGTAGGACTCGATGAGGAGCCAGCGTTCGGCGGGTGGGGCTGTGGCGGTCAGGGAGTCGTGACGGAGTTCCGCCTGTGCTGCGCAGCCGGTCTCCGGGCGATACCTGACGTCACCGCGGTCCACACCACCTCACGATACGGTTGCTGCCTTCAACTACTGGGATCACTGGGCAGTGGTGACGAGGACAGCCTCCGTCAGCAGTCGGCGGACCAGCACCACTTGATCCTGGTCGTCCAGGCCAGGAAGGTCACCGACCTTGCAGTCGGCCCCGGACGTGAGCTCCGCGACGGCCGCCGCAGTCATCGCTGGGAAGGTGATCGTCCGGTCGGGAAGCTGAAGCACGAGCGGATCGCCAGGTACGAGCCGGCACCGCAGACCGGACCGCAGACGAACAGTCGTACCTACGTCCAGCGACGCGATCGCGGCGGCGTGAGCCAGCGGCGGGAGTGGTGCCGGGCGGTTACTGGACCAGGTACGGCGACGCAGGCGATCAGCCAGTGCGTCTGAGGTCGCGGCGTGGAGCTCCTGCGTGAAGAGCTCGACCACCTGCGGCAGCACCTGCGCCACCTGCTCCGGATCACCAGGGTCGAAGCCAAGCGGCAACGCCGTACGCAGAGAGGCCTGGTTGGCGGCCAGCGCAGCCAGCTCCTGCACGAGCAGGTACCGCGTGAGAGTGTGCAGCCCCACCGTCAAGTGTGCGCTGACACCGCCGAGCGCCTTGGCCGAGTGCAAGAACCCGCGTGGCACGTACAGCGCATCACCGGGTCGCAGTACGTCGTCGATCACCGGAGCCGCGTCACGCGCAGCAGCCTCGACTGCGCGCGCGTGATCCGTCCACGGCTGGTTGCGCAGCGGGTCCACGTACACCGGCTCGTGGACCGTCCAGTGCTTCTCGCCCGCTACCTGCAACACGAAGACGTCGTGGACGTCGTAGTGCGCGGAGAAGCCCTGGGACTCGGCAGGAGTGATGTATGCGTTGATCTGCACCGGGTGGCCGGCGTCAGTGGCCAACTGCGTGGAGAAGTCGACCAGCGCCGGCCAGGTCCGATGCAATGCCTGCAGTACGACGGTGTGCCCGCTCGCGAACAGAGCAGCCACCTTGTCGTCGCGCACCTGGTCCGCGATCTCCGCACCCGCACCGGCCGGCCCGGTGAACTGGCTGTCGCCGACGACCGCGCCGTTCTTGGCGATCCGCAAGAACGGCGTCCGCAAACCGCGTCGGGACAGCAGTTCGTCCACCGCATCCAGACTGAACAGGTCGTCGTACGGGGCCGGCAGGTCGGGGCCGCGTGACAGGACCGCGCGAGAACCCCAGTAGGAGTTGGCGAACTCGTCCAGGTCACCTGCTACACAGCGCCGGAGTGCCGGGCGCTCGTCCCGCAGCGACCCACTGCCGGTGGGCTGCGGGTGCTGCGCGAAGGACCCGGCCTCCGGCACCGTACTCACCAGCTTCCGGAGTTCCCGCCGGCGCCGCCGTCCGCGCCTCCATCGGCACCTCCGTCGGACCCACCTTGGGACCCGCCCTCTGAGCCACCTTCTGAGCCGCCGGAGCCGAAGTCGCCGGAGCCGGAGCCGGACTCGCCGCCGGCACCGCCGCCCGCACCACCATCGGCGCCACCGTCCTGGCCGCCTTGCGACGCGCCACCGTCAGCAGGCCCTTCGCCGGCACCGCCGCCGGAGTCCCCCGAGCCGTAGCCGCCACCCGACTCACCAGAGCCCTCGCCAGAACCCTCGCCGTACCCGCCGCCGGAACCGGACTCACCGCCGGAGTCGCCACCGGACTCGTAGCCACCACCCGACCCGCCGCCCGACTCGCCCGAGCCCTCGCCCGAGCCCTCACCCGAGCCCTCACCAGAACCTTCGCCGTACCCGCCGCCGGAGCCCGACTGGCCGCCCGACTCGCCGCCGGAGTCGCCGCCCGAGCCGTAGCCGCCGCCACCCGCGCCGCCGTCGGCACCGCCATCGGCGCCTCCGTCATGACCGCCCTGGTTGGCGCCACCGTCGGCCAGGCCTTCGCCACCTCCGGTCGAGGTGTTCATGTCGTCGTCGTTGAGACCCATCGTGCTGCTCCCTTCGGGGGAATGGCCAGAAAGTTGCCCAGAGATACCGATCCAGAGCGGAGATACCGAACGGGCACCTGGCCATCTTGTGCGCAAAGAGGACCTCGGCTAAACCCCCTTGCGCGTTACAGCGCCAACTCGATTGCGCGGCAGGCCGAAAACCGATCACCGCAACAGCTCGGACAGCACCTTCACAAAGCCGTCGGTGACGTCCTCGGGCCGTACGGCGACCCGCAACCAGTCCGGCCCCAGCCCGGGGAACGTGTCTCCGCGCCGGACCGCAAACCCTTGCAGACGTAGGGATTCGCGCACCCGAGTGGCCTCCGGCACGTGGATCAGAACGAACGGGGCCCGCGGCACGCCGTACGTCGAAAGTCCATTCACCGTACCGAGGCTGTCAATCAAATGGCCACGTTGGCGCTCGATCTCGAGCGCGGCCTGGGCGGCCTCGGCGACGGCATGCTCGTTGCTGCAGGCAATTGCTGCGGCGAGTGCAGGAGTGGACACCGGCCAGTGCGGTTGTACGGCCGCCAACTGCTCGATCAGGCTCGCGCTCGCGAGGACATACCCGACGCGCAGGCCGGCGAGCCCCCACGTCTTGGTCAGGCTCCGCACCACGACCAGCCCGGGGATCGACGCACCGGCGAGCGACTCGGGTTCACCCGGTACGGCGTCCATGAACGCCTCGTCGACGACCAGGATCCGGTCGGGCCGCGCCAGTTCGCGCAGGTCGTCGGCACGATGCAGTACCGACGTCGGGTTGGTGGGATTACCGATGACCACGAGATCCGCGTCGTTCGGTACGGCGGCCGGGTCCAGCACGAAGCCGTCCTCGGGCCGCAGGAGGACCCGGTCGACCAGGTGCCCGGCCGAACGAAGCGCCGCCTCCGGCTCGGTGAACTGTGGATGAATCACCACCGGACGCCGCGGCCGGAACGCCCGCGCGATCAGGACGAACGCCTCGGCCGCGCCGGCGGTCAGCAACACGCGATCGGGCGCGACAGCGTGCCGGCGAGCGACAGCGGCGACGGCTGCGTCCTGGCGCGGGTACGCCGCCAGGTCGCCCAGGCCGGCAGTGATCGCGTCGAGCAACCACGCCGGCGGGGTGCCCGCGCGCACGTTGACGGCGAGGTCGACCAGCCCCTCACCGACCTCGAGATCGCCGTGATGCTCCAGATCAAACCCATCCAGCACGCTCTGGAGGTTAACGGGTCAGGCACCTCCCAGAACGACCGGTCCGCGCACTGGTCAGCGGGGCGTCACGGAGTACCTGCGGTTCTGCAGCGACGGGTTGCGCTTGCGTACGTCGGCCAGCCGCTCAGCCGAGACCTCCGCGAACGCATGCCCGTCTGACTCACCTACTGACGCCAGCACGACGCCCTGCGGGTCCAGGACCTGGCTGAGACCGCAGTACTTCGTGCCGTTCTGTGCGGCTGCTGCGACGTAGCAGGTGTTCTCCAGAGCACGTGCCGTCAGCAGCGTGGACCAGTGGTGCTCCTTGAGCGGTCCGCGGACCCATGCGGCCGGAACGACCAGTACGTCGGCACCGGCATCGACGAGCGCCCGGGACAGCTCCGGGAACCGCAGGTCGTAGCAGGTCATCAACCCGAGCGTGTGGTCACCGACCTGGATCACTACCGGCGCTACGTCGCCTGCTGTCAACTGGTCGGACTCCTTGTACCCGAATGCATCGTACAGGTGGATCTTGCGATAGGCGCCGAGCAGTACGCCGTCCGCGCCGACCGCCAGCAAGGTGTTGTAAGGACGATCCTGGTCGCAGCTCCGCTCGAACATGCCCGCCACGATCGCCACCCCGTGCTCGACGGCCGCCTTCCGCAGCGTCGCGACGAACTCACCGTCCAGCGGCTCGGCCGCCTCCGCCACCGATTCCCCCGCCGCTGCGAAGTCGGACATCATCGCTTCCGGCAGGACGACGAGATCCGGACGGCCGTGCGCGGCCTCGGCGACCAGACGGGTGACCGCGTCCCGGTTGGCGGCCTTGTCGTAGCTGCTGGCGGTCTGCACCACGGCGATCCTCATCTCTCCATGGTGCCGCAGGAACGACACTGGGACACTTGCCCCCGTGGACTTCGACGCGATCGTGCTGGCCGGGGGCGGGTCCACCCGGTTCGGCGGGGTGGACAAGGCGATGCTGGTCCTGGACGGGGTGACGCTGTTGGACCGCGTGCTGACCGCGACAGCTGGAGCGGCCTCGACCGTGGTGGTCGGCCCGGTGCGCACGACGTACCGGAAGGTGGAGTGGACGGTGGAGGACCCGCCGTCGGGTGGACCGGTGGCTGGATTGGCGGCCGGCCTGACGCACGGGACGGCACCTGTTGTCGTGGTGGTCAGCTGTGACCTGCCGTGGATCACCGAGTCCGACGTGACGACGCTCGTCGCCGGGCTCGGTGATCACGACGGCTACGGGCTGCGCGACACCGACGGCCAGGAGCAGCAGCTTGCGACCGCGTACCGGCGTACCGCGTTGGCCACCGCGATCCAGCAGGTCGGCGATCCGCGGGACAAGTCGGTACGCCGTACGCTCGCCGCCCTCGACCTGACCTGGACCGCGCCGACCCGAGCCGGCGACGACGTCGACACCTGGGCAGACCTCGACGACAACTAAAACCGCTGGACGGTGTTCGTAAGTTCGACCCATGGATGTCGCGCAACTGGTCGAGGACGCCCTCCACGTCAAGGTCGGCGCCACGACGGAGCGGACCGGCGGTCAGCTCAGCACCGTCTACGAAGTGCAGACAGCGGACGGCGCCGTGATCGTGAAGATCTATGCGCCTGAGTGGCGGTGGAAGCAGGCCAAGGAAGTCCACGTCTACGGGATGCTCGCGCCCGAGGTCGGTTCGAAGGTGCCGAAGGTCCTGCACGTGGGCGACGGCGTCACGATCCTCACCAAGCTCGACGGCGTCCCCCTGTCCGAGGTCGAGCCGCCGGACTGGCGTACGACGTACGCGCAACTGGGCGAACTTCTGCGGCAGATCCACCGGATCGAGCAACCGGCGTACGGGTATCTGACCGACCAGATCCTCGACCCGCTGCCGGACAACGACCAGTACATGCGCCGCCAGTTCGCGAAGAAGCTGCAGGAGTTCGAGGACCTCGGCGGCGACCCGGGCCTGCGCACGAAGATCGGCCGGCACGTCGAGCAGAAGCAGCATCTGCTGAGCGAGAACAAGGCAGCGGTCCTGTGTCACAACGACTTCCACGAAGGCAACATCCTCGTGGATCCGGCGACCTGGCGGGTCAACGGATTCATCGACGTGGAGAACGCGATCGCGGCCGATCCGCTCGTCGACCTCGCGAAGACGATCCAGTACTCCGCGCGCTACAACGCCGCCAAGCTCGCGGGACTCTACGACGGGTACGGCGCCGTACCGCAGGACCGGATCGACCTCTACCGGCTCTACCACTCGCTCGAACTATGGGACTGGTTCAAGTCGATAGGCGAGACCACTTACCTCGACAGCAT
Source organism: Kribbella sp. (assembly GCA_036503355.1). GTDB lineage: Bacteria > Actinomycetota > Actinomycetes > Propionibacteriales > Kribbellaceae > Kribbella. Next base: position 11,979 of record DASXXB010000437.1, read on the forward strand.
CGCGCAGGACCTGGAGAAGCTCACCGACAGCTGAGGGTAAGTTGGTCGGCATGCGAGCTGTCGTATGTGATGGTGCCGGCGGAATCGACGTCCTGGGGATCGGCGAGATCCCGGACCCGGAGCCGGCCGTCGACGAGGTCGTCATCGACGTCGTCGCGGCGGGCGTGAACCGGGCCGACCTGATGCAGCGGCAGGGTTTCTACCCGCCGCCGCCGGGCGCACCGGGCACGATCGGGCTCGAGGTGTCGGGGCGGATCGCCGCGGTCGGCGCCGACGTCGACGGCTGGTCGGTCGGCGACGAGTGCTGCGCGCTGCTGGCCGGCGGCGGGTACGCCGAGAAGGTCGTCGTACCCGCACCGCAGGTGATGCCCGTCCCGGAAGGCCTCGACCTGGTCAGCGCGGCTGCCCTGCCGGAGGTCGTCGCGACCGTCTGGTCCAACGTCTTCATGAGCGCCCATCTCAAACAGGGCGAGACGCTGCTCGTGCACGGCGGCTCGTCGGGCATCGGATCGATGGCGATCCAGCTCGGCGTCGCGCACGGCGCGCGGGTGCTGACCACGGTCGGCAGCAAGGAGAAAATGGCGTTCTGTACGGCGCTCGGCGCGGATGTTGCGATCAACTACAAGGAAGCCGCCTGGGCGTCCGTGGTCGACGAGGCCACGAAGGGTGCGGGCGCCGACGTGATCCTCGACATCATGGGCGCGAAGTACCTGACCGACAACGTCAAGTCGCTCGCTCTCGACGGCCGGCTGGTGGTGATCGGCATGCAGGGCGGCGCCAAGGGCGAACTGGACCTCGGCCGCCTGCTGAGCCGGCGCGGCTCGGTGATCGCCACCGGCCTGCGGTTCCGGTCCGTCGAGGACAAGGGCCGGATCCTGGCCGAGGTCGTCGGCCACGTCTGGCCGCTGATCGCGGAGAAGATCGTCCGCCCGATCGTGCACACCACCTTCCCGCTCGCCGAGGTCGCGAAGGCACACCAGACGCTGGAGCAGTCGACCCAACTCGGCAAGGTCCTGCTCACCCTCTGACGCGGATCACGTCGCCGCGGTCAGGTTGGCGGCGACCCATTCCGGGTCCGGCTCGACGAGCTGGATCACGTCGATCCAGGTGCCGGCCGGGTCGCGGACGAAGAAGTGCCGCTGACCGAACGCCTCGGTGACCGGTTCGCCCTCCAGCTCCACACCGCCGTCCCGCAGCGCGGCGGCGATCTTGTCGGCGTCGTCGACGACGAAGCCGAAGACGGTTGTGGATTCGGTCCGGGCCGACACCGCCGCCGGGATGGTCGGGTGCCCGCGCTCCATGATCGCGAGCTCCCAGTCCGCCGTGCCGCGGCGGACCGTGATGAACCAGCCGAGATCGATCCCGACCTGCAGGTCGAGGTACTGCGTGTAGAAGGCGGCGACCTCCGAAGGATGGTCGGTGACGACGGTCGCGCCGAATGCCGCGGGTTGCATACGTTCTCCTGACTACTACAGCTGTCGTTGTTGTGTACGACAGTTGTAGTAGAACTCTGCTAGCCTTGTCAACATGCCCCGGAACCCGGAACGCCGTACCCAACTGGCCGACGCGGGCCTCACCGTGCTCGCGGAAGCCGGTGCCCGCGGCCTGACCCATCGCGCTGTCGACGCCGCCGCCGGACTCCCGGCCGGTACGGCGTCGAACTACTTCAAGACCCGGGACGCGCTGCTCGGCGCGCTCGGCGAGCGGATCTTCGAGCGTCTCGCGCCGGACGAGGCCGTTCTCGAGCCGCTGGCGAAACGCAAGCCGGGCCTCGAGCTCATGACCGACTACGTCCACTACATCGTCGAGCGCCTACTCGGCCGCCCCGAGCTCTCGCTCGCATTGCTCGAGCTCCGCCTCGAAGCGGCCCGCCGCCCCGGACTGCACGAGATCCTGTCGCGCACCCTCCGGCAGGGCTTCGACGCCGACGTCGCCTTCAACGCGAACGCCGGCCTGCCCGGCGGCGCCGAGGAGATCCGGCTGCTGCACTTCGCGATCGACGGGCTGGTCCTCGACCAGCTCACGCCCGGCACCGGTCGCCCGTACGACGTGGAGGCGATCACCGCCCGCCTGGTACGCCGCCTGACGCGCGAGGATTGACGACCACATACCCGGTATGCATACTCAGTATCCATGTCGATCAAGCATGGATTGCTGGCGCTGCTCCAGGACGAGCCGAAGTACGGCTACCAGCTGCGCGGTGAGTTCGAGGCCGCCACCGGGGCGACCTGGCCGCTGAACATCGGGCAGGTCTACACGACGCTGACGCGTCTGGAGCGTGACGGACTGGTCCGGGCCGCGTCCCACGAGGGCGACGGCCGGTCGATGTACGAGATCACCGACGCCGGGCGGATCGAGCTCGCGAAGTGGTTCGAGACCCCGGTGACCCGGGAGTCGCGGCCGCGCGACGAGCTCGCGATCAAGCTCGCGCTCGCCCTCGCCGTACCAGGGGTCGACGTCCGTGCCGTGGTGCAGCGGCAACGGATGTCGACGATGCAGTCCTTGCAGGAGCTGACCCGCCTGAAACGGAACAGCACCGACGGCGAGATCTCCTGGCAGCTCGTCATCGAGTCGATGATCTTCGGCGCCGAGGCCGAGATCCGCTGGCTCGACCACTGCGAGGCGATGCTCTTACGCCACCGCGGCAAACCACGGGCCGTACCGCAGAACCAGCCGCAGTCGTACGACGTACCGGACGAGCAGGAGGCCGTGTCGCGGGGCCTCCCGTCCTGGACTGAGGAGCGGAGGGAGCGAAGCGACCGGAGCGACGAGGGAAGACCGGGAGGTCGAGCCCCATGACCCGCCGCGACGGAGTCGCGGCATGTGCACAGTCATGCGAGTTCCTTTCGCTTCATCAGCGTTCGTATGCCGGGCAGG
>DASXXB010000438.1:0-16888 GCA_036503355.1 Kribbella sp.
TTCACCGCGGCCCAGCCGGGCGTCTGCAGGAAGCTCGCCGCCGGCTGCGCCGCGATGTAGGCGGCGTGCTCGTCGGACGAGATGGTCCGGATGCTCAAGTCACTCACGGTCGGTCAGGTTACCGGCCCGGCCCGCGGAACCCCAGCGGCCCTGGTCGGGCTCCCCTCCGCCGCAATCGCTCGGAGGGGTGCCCGACCAGGGCCGCAGCCGAGCCGAGCGGTCCCTGTGATCAAACACGATAGGTTCGGGGCGAGGGAGGAGGGGGAGATGACAGCACGTCCACTGCGCGCCGACGCCCAGCGCAACCGCGAGCAGATCCTGGCCGCCGCGGCGCAGGCGTTCTCCAGGTGTGGGCTGGAGGCGACGCTGGAGGGGATCGCGAAGGACGCCGGCGTCGGCATCGGAACCGTCTACCGGCACTTCCCGACCCGCGAGCTGCTGATCGAGGCGGCGTACCGCAACGAGCTGGCCGCGGTCTGCGACGCCGCACCGCAACTGCTCGACAGGCTGCCGCCCGTGGAGGCGCTGCGCGCCTGGATGGACCGGTACGTCGACTACATGACCCGCAAACTCGGGATGGCGGACGCGCTCCGCGCCGTGATCGCCTCCGGGGCGAACCCGTACGCGCAGAGCTTCGAGCTGCTCACCGGCGCGATCAAGCCGCTGCTGGCGGCAGCCGCGGCGGCGGGGGCGATCCGCTCGGACGCGTCTGCGGACGACCTGCTGGCCGGCCTGTGCGGGGTTGCGCTCGCGACCGGCGCCAAGCGCGAACAGGCCGACCGCCTCCTCAACCTGCTCCTCGACGGACTCCGGTACGGCGCATGAAGGTCGCGCTGGTGACCGGGTCGACCTCAGGGATCGGCGAGGCGACCGTACGGCGGCTCGCGGCGGACGGCATGACCGTCGCGGTGCACTCGCGATCCAGCCGGGACGTCGGTGCGGCGCTGGCCGCGGAGCTCGGCGGGTCGTACCACCAGGCCGACCTCGCGGACGACTCCGCGGCTTCTTCGCTGGTCCCGGAAGTGGTGGCCGAGCACGGGCGTCTCGACGTACTGGTCAACAACGCGGGCATCAGCTGGCCCGTCCCGCACGCAGACCTCGACGGACTGACCGCGTCCGACTGGCGCCGGCTCCTGGACGTCAACCTGATCGCACCGTGGCTCCTGTGTACGGCGGCGCTTCCCGCGCTGCGTGAGGCCGGCGGGTGCATCGTCAACGTCACCAGCCACGCCGGCGTCCGGCCGAAGGGCAGCTCGATCGCGTACGCCGCCTCGAAGGCCGCCCTGAACCACACGACGAAACTGCTCGCGGCCGCGCTCGGCCCCGAGGTCCGGGTCAACGCCGTCGCTCCGGGCCTCGTCGACACGCCGCTCACCGAATCGTGGACCGAAGCGCAGGACCTGTGGAAAACCACGAGCCCGATGCGTCGCGCGGCGCAACCGGTGGATGTCGCGGACCTGATCTCGGCGGTTGTCCACAACTCGTATCTGACCGGCGAGGTCATCCTGCTCGACGGCGGCCTCAACCTGCGCTGATTCTGTCCGTGCCGGCCCCTACGATCACGGGATGTCTTTGGGTCGAGACTTCCGGCGGTTGTGGGTTGCGTTCACGGTCAGTGCCTTCGGATCGGCGGTAGGACTCGGCGCCCTGCCATTGGTCGCCGTGCTCGCGCTCGACTCGACCACGTTCCAGGTCTCGCTCCTCGCCGCGTTGTCCGCGCTGGCCGGCGCGGCGCTCGCGTTGCCGATGGGGGATTTCATCGAGCAGCGGCACAAGCGACCGGTCATGATCGCGTCGGATCTGCTGCGCTTCGTGGCGCTGGCGTCGGTGCCGGTCGCCGCGGCGTTCGGCGTCCTGACGTATGCGCAGCTGTGCGTGGCGGGCGTGCTGCAGGCGGCTGGGACGATCGCGTTCCAGGCGGCGAGCGGGGCGCATCTGAAGGCGTTGGTGCCGGCGGCGGGGCGGGCCGAGGCGAACAGCCGGTTCGAGCAGACGAACTGGGTATCGCTGAGCATCGGCCCGGCGCTCGGCGGTGCGCTGGTCAGTCTGGTCGGCGCGACGGTCACGCTCGCGGTCGACGCGGTGTCGTTCCTCGGGTCGGCGCTCGGCATCCGGCGGATCCAGCAGCCCGAGCCGCAGCCGGTCAAACGCGACGGCAAGCGCGACATCACGGCCGGCTGGCGATACATCTTCCGGCATCGGGGGCTACGGACCCTGTTCTGGAACTCGCAGCTCTTCGGCGGCCCGGTGATGATGACCTCGCCGCTGATGGCGGTCTTCATGCTGCGCGACCTCGGCCTGGCCCCGTGGAGCTACGGGCTGATGCTCGGTGTTTCGTGCATCGGAGGGGTGGTCGGTGCGCGGATGGCGCCGCGGCTCACCAGGCGCTACGGCTTGCACTGGATGCTGCTGGTGTTCGGCGTACTGCGGGCGCCCTGGCTGTTGCTGTTCCCGCTCGCGCCGCACGGGTGGGGCGGGTTCGCGCTGATCACGGTGGCCGAGACGGCGCTGCTCGTCGGAGCTGGTGCGTTCAACCCGTCGTTCTCGACGTACCGGATGGACGTGACCGAGGACGGCGTCATGGCGCGTGTCGTGGGGTCGTGGTCGATCAGCTCGCGGTGCGTGCAGCCGGCGTTCATGGCGCTCGGCGGGGTGCTGGCAACGCTCGTCGGGATGCGGGGCGCGCTGTGGGTCGCGGGCGTCTGCTGCACGCTCAGCGCCGTACTGCTGCCGTGGCGGGCCGCTAAACCAGCTCCATTGCCTGAGCCAGTCTGACGATCGGACCCATCACTCCGCCGGGTTGCCCGTCGAGATAGCCGGCCGCTTCGTCCGGAGGCAGCACCAGTACGTCCGTGACCTGCTCGCCGTCCTCGGGATTCGTCGGCGGCTGCTCAACCACGACGTCCGCGACATAGTTCGCCCAGTACGACACCGGGTGCGGTAGATGCGGACGGTACGGCGCCGGGCGGCGGTGGTCGGCTCGGTGCGCACCGAGCCAGGTGAGCGGGCCGGTGAGTCGCGCGCCCGCCTCCTCGAGCAGTTCGCGCTCGACGAGCTCCTGGATCGTCTCGCCCGGTTCACGGGTGCCGCCGGGCAGGAAACGCCAGCCCAGGTCGTTGGCGCAGACAACGATTCCGCCGGTGGTCCGGCAGACGACGTGGACGTTGCTGATCAGCTCGTCCGGTGGTTCCTCGACGGTGTAGGAGACGTCCAGCTCGCCCCATTCCCAGTGACCGGGCGCGAACAGGTCGGGGAACTGCTCGGCCCAGGGCTGCATAACCTCATTCTGCGCTACCGTCACTGTCATGTCGCAGTCAGACCCCGAGCCGAAGGACTCCTCGGACGAGAAGCCCGAGGTGGATCCCGCCGAGCGGGCACGCCGTACGGTTCGGGCGTTCGAGTGGTCCTGCGGCTGGCTGACACTGCTCGCGGGCGCCTTCCTGATCTCCGGTATGGCGCAATCACGAAACTTCGGCGGTCTGGCCTGGGTCGGCGCGGTCGTGGTCATCGTCTGCGTGCTCGCGCTGACCGCCCTGTACGTCCTCTGCGCACGCGACCGCGTCACGCTGCGCACCCGACTCTTCGGCTCCGTCGACCTCTTCCAGGCGAGCACCGTGGTCGTCGTGGTCGCGGTGATCGGCGGCCTCGTCGTACCGAGCAACAACCACTCGGCCCTGTCGCTGCTGCTCCCGTGGGCCCTGACCTACTGGATCTACGGCATGGACCGCGTGAAGCCGCCGACGGACTCGACCCCTACCGCGTGAGGTGCGCCCGCAGGTATTCGAGGTCGGCCTTCTGGCCGTTGTTCGCATTCGGGGTCTCGACGACGACCGGGGCACCGGCGGCCTCGACGACCGCGACGATCTCGGCCGGGTCGATGTGGCCTTCCTCGAAGTTGCTGTGCCGGTCCGCGCCCGAACCGAACTCGTCGCGTGACCCGTTCGCATGCACGAGGTCGATGCGCCCGGTGATCGCCTTGACCTTCTCGACGATCGTCGGCAGCTCCTCGCCGGCCGCGTGGAAGTGGCAGGTGTCCAGGCAGAACCCGACGTTGTCGAGGCGATCGCTGCCGGAGGCTTGCACTGCCTCCCAGAGCCGCGCGATCCGGTCCAGCTGCCGGGCCATCGCGTTCTCACCGCCGGCCGTGTTCTCGATCAGCAGCGGCACCGGCAGCTGGGCGCGCTCGATGCACTTGCGCCAGTTGTCGAACCCGGCCTCCGGGTCGTCCTCGTCGCCGACGTGCCCGCCGTGCACGATCACGCCCTTGACGTCGATCTCGGCGGCCTTGTCCAGGGTCTGCTGCAGCAGCTTGCGGCTCGGGATCCGGATCCGGTTGTTCGTGTTCGCGACGTTCAGCCGGTACGGCGCGTGCACGTAGAGGTCGACGCCCGCGGCGGCGGCCCGCTGCTTCAGCGCCTCCTCGCCGTCGGCGTACGCGAGCTTGGGCGCCTTGTAGTCCTGAGGGTTGCCGAGGAAGAACTGCACCAGGTCGGCACCCCGATCGGCCGCCTCGGCCAGCGGGTCTTCCTGGTCCACGTGCGCACCGAGCTTCACAGTCATACCCACCACCCTAGAACCGGCCACGGACAGTTCAGGAACCCCATCCGGCCGAACGGGTCACCTTGCGTTCTTCGGCCGCCGGCGGCTGGACCGGGCGGCCCTCGAACTCTGTGGACAACACGATGTGGGTGTTCATCTCGCCGTGCTCGCCGAGCCGTTCGAAGAGCCCTTCGAGGTGCTGCATCGAGGTGACCCGCACGCGCAGCATCGAGCACGAGTTGCCGCTGAGCTTGTGGATCTCGAGCACCTCGGGGAAGTCCTCGGCACGGGTCGTCTTGAGCAGGCAGCGGCCCGTCGTACACCGCATCTGCACGAACGCGGACAGCGGCTGACCGGCCTTCCCCGGGTCCACCTCGGCGCGGTAACCGGTGATCACGCCGGCCTCCTCCAGCCGCCGTACCCGGTCGGCGACCGCGGGCGGGGAGAGGCTGACCCGCTTGCCCAGCTGGTTGAACGACAGCCGTCCGTCGGCCTGCAGCGCGGCCAGGATCTGCCAGTCGGTGGAGTCGAGTTCACGCTCCTGAAAGGTCATGGTCCCAGAAGACCTTTCAGATCGCTCCTCCACAAGGCCTCAGACCTTCAGTTCTGCATTCAACCGAGCGCGGCGGCTTTCTAGCGTTGTCGGCATGCTGATTCCCGTCATTCTCGCCGCCGCCCTGATGAATGCCGCGATGGTCGCCGCCAGCGCGATCAGCGCGATCCTGATCGCCGATGACCTCGGTCCGGCGCTGGCCGGACTCCCCAACACTGCGGGTGTGCTCGGCACCGCAGCGGGTGCCATGGTGGTCGGGCGCTGGACGGCCAGGCTCGGCCGCGCCCAGGCCCTCAAGATCGGGTACGGCGTAGGCGTGGCAGGCGGAGCGCTTACAGTGCTGGCCGCTGTCGGCGCACCGGTCGCACTGCTCTTCGTCGGCATGTTCCTGCTAGGTGTGGGGAACTCAGCCAGCCTGCTGTCCCGCTACGCGGCGGCCGACGCCGCACCGCCTTCTCGGCGCTCCTCGGCCATGAGCACAGTGGTCTGGGCCAGCACGCTGGGTGCCGCGGGTGGACCGTTCCTCTTGGCGCCTTCGCAGTCAGCCGCCTCGAGCTTCGGCCTGCCCTCCATCGCCGGCCCGTTCCTGCTCGCTCTGGCGGCAGTCTTCTCCGCACTGGTCGCGGCGACGTACATCCGGCGTACCGACTCGACCGACACGCCGCAGCCTCGTGTGGACACCGGCGGGCGGCCCGTCCTGCTGGCCGCCGGAGTCATGATCGTCGGGCAATTGGTGATGGTCTCCGTCATGACGGCCGTCCCCGTTCACACTCACCAGCACCATGACGGGCTGGGGATGCTGGGCGTGATGTTGTCTGTCCACACGCTGGGGATGTTCGCGCTGTCGCCGCTGACCGGTTGGTCGATCGACCGCTTCGGGCCGCGAGCTGTGACGCTCGCGGGACTCATCGGCCTGCTCCTGGCGGCACTGCTCGTCACCAGGACCGGCCTGGTCTTCACGCCCGCGCTGTTCCTGCTCGGGTACGCCTGGAACCTCTGCTACCTCGGCGGCAGCGCCCAGCTGGGGTCCGCCGCGCTGGAGAGTCGGGTGGAGTCGTCGATCTGGACGGTGTCCGCGCTGGCCACCGCCACCTCGCCGTGGCTGTTCACGCTCGGCGGGTTCCCCGTTCTGGCGGTGGTTTCGCTGGTTCTCGCCGTACCGTTGCTGCTGGTCGTACTGCGTCAACGTGAGCACGCTGCGGTGGCGTGCTGACGCAGAGTCACCGGAACAAGCCTGTGGATATGGTCAATCGACCGTCCGAACGCTGGTACTCTTTTTGGTGTGGCCCGGTCCATCGACCGGGCTCGCTGCTTGGTGCCGGTGGCAAGTGCCGGCACGGAGCACACCGCATCGCCCTCCTGCCACGGAGAGACCGTGGCCGCCAAGTCCGAAGGAGGTGGAGTTCGCGCATGCGTCGTTATGAAGTCATGGTGATCCTCGACCCTGAGCTCGATGAGCGCACCGTGGAGCCGTCCATCGACCAGTACCTGAACATCGTCCGCAAGGAAGGTGGCACGGTCGAGAAGCTCGACATCTGGGGTCGTCGCAAGCTTGCGTACGACGTGAAGAAGAAGTCCGAAGGCATCTACGCCGTCGTCGACCTGACCGCCGAGCCGGCGGTGGTGAAGGAGCTCGACCGTCAGCTGACGCTGAACGAGTCGATCCTGCGCACCAAGGTCATCCGGCCGGACCAGCACTGAGCCTGGGGTCGTCTCCAGCTGTCGGTACTGTCGGCACCGGCCGGTACCAATAGCTCTACCGACAGCTGAAGACACAGCCACACCCGAAAGCAGGAGGAACGGCAATGGCAGGCGAACCACCTATCACCCTGATCGGAAACCTCACGGGTGACCCGGAACTGCGCTTCACGCCCTCAGGGGCCGCGGTGGCGAATTTCACCATCGCGTCCACCCCGCGGACGCTGGACCGGCAGAGCAACGAGTGGAAGGACGGGGAGACCCTCTTCATCTCGTGTTCGGTGTGGCGGCAGGTCGCCGAGAACGTTGCCGAGTCACTCACCCGCGGTTCCCGGGTCGTCGTGCACGGGCGCCTGAAGGCGCGCAGCTACGACGACCGCGACGGGAACAAGCGGACCGTCTTCGAGTGTGACGTCGAAGAGATCGGCGCCAGCATGCGGTACGCGACGCTGAAGATCTCGAAGACCTCGCGCTCCGACGGCGGTGGCTTCGGTGGTGGCGGCAACCAGGGCGGCGGCGGTTACCAAGGTGGTGGCAACCAGGGCGGCGGCTACGGCGGCGGTCAGGGTGGCGGCAACCAAGGTGGCGGCGCCCCGCAGAACGATCCCTGGGCAACCCCGCAGGGCGGCGGTCAGCCCGCCCAGCAGAACGACCCCTGGGCCAGCCAGGGCGGCGGCGGCTCGATGGAGGAGCCTCCGTTCTGACCGGCCCGCAATCCACTAGTCAGTGACCATTCCGGCAACCCGCCGGGCTCTGGAAGTAGGAAGAGAGCACCACAATGGCCAAGATCATTCGGAAGCCGAAGAAGAAGGTCTGCGGCTTCTGCAAGGACAAGGCAACGTACGTCGATTACAAGGACACCGCGCTGCTGCGCAAGTTCATCTCGGACCGCGGCAAGATCCGCGCCCGCCGGGTGACCGGGAACTGCGTACAGCACCAGCGCGACGTGGCCACCGCTATCAAGAACGCTCGTGAGGTGGCGCTGCTGCCGTACACGAGCACGGCTCGCTGAGGGAGGCGCGGACCATGAAGCTCATCCTGTCTCAGGAGGTCGAGGGCCTCGGAGCCCCCGGCGACATCGTCGAGGTCAAGGACGGCTACGGCCGGAACTACCTCGTCCCGCGCGGCCTGGCCATCGGCTGGACCCGCGGTGCGGAGAAGCAGATCCAGACGATCAAGCGGGCGCGTGACGCCCGGGCGATCCAGGGCAAGGAGCACGCGAGCGAGGTCAAGAACCAGCTCGAGCAGCTTGCCGTGAAGCTGGCGGTCAAGGCGGGTGACACCGGCCGGCTGTTCGGCTCGGTCACCCCGGCCGACATCGCCGGTGCGATCAAGGCCGCCGGCGGCCCGCTGGTCGAGAAGCGGGCGATCGCGATCGGCTCGCCGATCAAGACCACCGGCAAGCACCAGGTCGCCGTCCAGCTGCACCCGGAGGTGGCCGCCACGGTCCGCCTCGAGGTCGCAGCCGGCTGACGTCCTCGCCGTACCAACAAGGCCCGCGTCCCCTCTGGGGGCGCGGGCCTTCTGCGGTATCAGCCTTCGATCTGCTTCGGGGCGGGCCAGTCGACCGGCTGCGGTTGCAACGGCTGACCGCTCTGGTCCGGCTGCGGGACCGTCGGCCAGTCGAGCGGCTGCGGCTGGCTGTTGTCCGCCAGCGCCTGCGTCGACGGGATCAGCAGAACCACGGCCGCGGCGAGGGTCGCCACCAGCCGCGGCGTACGGTGTGCGCTCATGACCGGTCCAATGCGTAGAGGACGGAGTTGTAGACGACGATCGCGTGCGAGCCGGCGATCCCCCACGGCCGCGTGATGTCCTGCAACTTGTGCTGGCTCCAGTTCGACGATACAGCGTAGAGCTGGCTGTGGATCGTGCCGTAGATGAAGCCGCCGGCCAGCGACAGGGGCTGGAAGTCGGGGACGATCGTGCTCTTGCCGGTGGACAGGTTGATTACGCAGGGACCCCAGGCGGCGGCTCTGCGCATCGGGTCCGGAACCCAGTCCCAGCCTTCGGTGTCCCCGTTCTGCTGCGGCTTGCAGACCGCGACGAACTTGCCGCTGGCGGTCGAGTGCACCACAGGGATCACCATGTCCGGGCTCTTGACGCTGGTCCACAGCACCAAGGCGTAGTCCGGGCTGGCCGCCACCACCTGCTTGACCGCGCCGGCGCCTCCCGGCTTCTGCAGATCCAGCTGTTGCGTCTTCTTGTCCGGCTGGGTCCAGTAGATCGGGCCGCCGTACAGCGCGTACAGCGCCCGGTCTCCCTCGGCGAGCAGGATGGTGGACAACCGCGGCCCGGCCGGCGCCTCCTTGAGAACACCGCCGGAGACCACCATGGCGCCGGCGTTGTCGCCCGACAGCACGATCAACGGCGACTTGCCGAAGAACTGAACGGTGGCGCTGTCCGGGAGCTCGATCTCCTTGGGGAAGGCGCCGTCGCCCTCCCAGTAGTACAGCGTGTCCTCGGTGGTGACCGCGAGCACCACCTTGGAGTCGATGGTGGTGTAAACCGGGTTGCTGGCGTCCTTCGGCACCTTGTCCTGCCAGAGCACCTTGCCTTCGCTGTTGAACACGACGACCTTGCGGTTCGAATCAGCGTCCTCGCTCAGAATCGCCACCTCGGTGCCGTCTGGCCGGATCGCAGGCGTGCTGTCCTTGGCGATATCTACGCTCCAGGACGCGTGCGACGTGTAGCCCGGAGGCTGCGTTTTGGGAGAGAACTCGTACGGCTCGACGCTCGGCTCGGGCAGCGACGGCAGCTTCGGCGAGGCGGTCGCCACCGGCTTGTGGTCGCCGAGCTTGCTGAACACGGTCACATACAGCGTCGTACCGGCGATCAGTACGACGGCCACGACCAGAGCCACGACGATCGGCCAGATCGGCTTCTTCTTCCGGGCACCGGTGTCGATCGCGTCGACCTGGCCGTCGGGATGCACGACCAACGGCCAGGAGGCACCGTCCGCCTCGACCGCGGTGACCTTCATCGGCCGTCCGAGCTGGGCCGCGCGCTCGGCCACCAGCTGGATCGCAGCCGCCCGGGGGTCGGAGTTGTTGAGCGGATGACTACGGCCGGCGATCTTCACTTCGGCGTTGTGGTCGTCGTAGAGCCGAATCGTGACCTTCGGCCAGGAAGGGATCTTCTCAGCCACGATGGCCTCTCATTCCCGCCACAGGTCTCCCTCGTTCATCCGGTTCCGACGTCCTCGTTCTAGCATGTCCCCCGCACGAGGCATGCCAGGGATTCCGGGCACGCAGAAACCACGCGGGCCCGGCGGCTCGACTGACCCCGACAAGGGGGTAGAAACATCCTCGCCTGTGGATGGGTCATGAAAGTACACCCGGAAAGCGAGAGAATACGGTGGGCGACTGCCTGTGACGGAACGCGAGAGGAGGGGCCATGACGCAGAACCCGTGGACACGAGAGCAGTCTCCGGGTCCACAACAGCAGGCGTCAGTGGCTCCGGGACCTCGGCCGGACATCACCCCGCGGGGGCCGTCCGCCCCGCAGCACGGGGTGCCGGCGCCCGCGGAGGATCAGCGCTTGCCCAAGTTCGCGATTCCGGCGGCGGACACGTTGTGGTGGGTCGGAGTGCACGGTGGCGCCGGCGAGACCACGATGTCCGTGCTGCTTCCGGGGACCCGGGCGGCCAACCACCGTTGGCCGATCCCGCCACCGCCGGTGCCCACACCGGTGATCCTGGTCGCCCGGACCCACGGGTCCGGTCTGCGCGCCGCGCAGCGAGCCGCGATCGAGTGGGCCTCGGGAGTCGTGCAGGGCGTCGCCGTACTCGGCCTGGTGCTGATCGCGGACGCTCCGGGCCGGCTGCCCCGGGTGCTCGACGACTTCGCCGACATCGTCGGCGGAGGTGTCCCGAGGGTCTGGGACATTCCGTGGATCGAGGAGTGGCGCCGAGGGGAGGCTCCCACGCCTGACAACACCCCGGACGAGGTCTTCGAAGTACTTGAATCCATCTACGCACTTCGCGCGTCAAACCCAGCGGACTACCCCGCCCCGTACTGAAAGGCGTTATCACCATGATGTTGCTCCACCACCTGGCCACCGAGCTGCCGACCATGCTCCCGGCCGAGGCACCGCTGCCCGACCCGGTCAAGAACGGCCTGGACACGGTCGTCAGCTGGGTCAAGTACATCGCCTACATCGTCTGCGGTCTGGGCATCATCATCGCCGGCGGCATGATGGCGATCGGGCAGCGCCGCGGTGAGGGTGGCGAGCACGCCGCCCGCCTCGGCTGGGTGCTGGCCGCCTGCATCGTGATCGGCGCGGCGACCGCGCTCGTCGACGCCCTGAAGTGATCCGGGCCCGCGTAGACCTGCTCGGAGGCTGATCGTAGGTGGGACTGTTCAGCAGGGACCCGGACTCGGGGGAGGACTCCGACGGCGACGAAACCGGCATGCTCCAGCAGCGCGGTTTCGTCGCCGGAGCGATCGTCGTCGTGGCCCTGATCCTGTGTCTCGTGGCGTTCCTGGTGCTCAGGGGCGGCGGATCGGGGACACCGGCGGCCACGCCGACCGAGACACCGACGACGGCCGCGCCCACTGAACAGCCCACCGACGAGCCGAGTGGACCGCCCGCCACACCGGACCCGACCGACGCGCCGACGAGTCCGCGAGTGACTCCGCCGCCGGCGAACAACACCGCGGGTGGCTGCCATGTGGCCCATCCGCCGCAGGCGATTCCGCGCTACTACGCGCCGACGGCGGTCACCTGGCAGTTCGAGGGGACCATGCTGATCCCGCTGCAGCTGGCCGGCGGACCTGCGGCGACCAAGGCGAGCGGGGTCAAGTACTGCTTCGCGCACTCACCGACCGGTGCCGTGCTCGCGGCGATGGTGCTGCTCGGCCAGGTCCAGAACCGGTCGATCACGCTCGACGTACTGCGTGACCGGGTGGTGCCCGGACCGGGTCAGGTCAAGGCGATCGCCCAGGCCAAGGCGGAGCTGCAGACGCCCGCGGACAGCACCAACGTGCAGTTCGTCGGCTTCAAGGTGGTCTCGTACCCGAAGGACGGCTCCGAGGCGATCATCCAGATCGCTTCCCAGTTGGGCGACCAGGGCGTCGGTGCCCTGCTGGTCACCATGCAGTGGTCCAAGGGTGACTGGCGCGCGGTGCTGCAGGACGACGGAAGCTTCAACGGAACGGTCGAGCCGGACATCCTCTCCTCGCTCAACGGCTACGTAAGGTTCAGTGGTTCCTCATGATCGCGCTCGGATGTTCGTGGTGGCCGGGAGACTGGAAGGAGTGCGTCGCGAAGTACGTGGGAGAGGCGGTCTCCTGGTTCGTCGGCGAGCTCTTCGGCAAGATCTTCGAGGCTGTCCGGGACCTCGTCCTGGAGGCCGTCGCCAGCGTGATCAAGGCAGTCGGCTTCCTCTGGATCGAGCTCGCGACGCCGAGTGTCGACCGCGAGGGTCCGGCCAGCTGGATCCAGGCGCATACCTATTTCATCGTCGTGGTGGTCGGCGGGATCGCGGTGATGGTGGCCGCCATGCAGATGGCCTTCACCCATCGCGGCGAGCCGCTGCGCGACGTACTGCGGTCGCTGCTCACGCTGGTGGTCGTGTCCGCCGGCGGCGCGACCTTCGCGGCCACGCTGATCAGCGCCTCCGACAGTTTCTCGAAGTGGATCATCGACGCGGCGCTGCTGCCCAAGGACAAGGAGGGCCACGTCACCCAGGGTGCGGCGGTCGACAAGCTCACCGAGGTGCTGGTCAATCCGCTGAAGGGACCGTCGGAGACCTTCGGATTCATGCTGGTCATCTTCGTCGGCATCCTGATGGTGATCACGGCGATCGTCCAGCTGGCCCTGATGGTCGTCCGGTACGGAATGCTCGTGCTGCTGGTCGGCATGCTGCCGCTGACCGCGGCCGCGACGAACACCGAGATGGGGATGATGTGGTTCAAGCGCGCAGTCAGCTGGCTGGTCGGATTCATCATCTACAAACCCGTCGCGGCGCTGATCTACGCCACGGCCATCCTGCTGATCGGCGGCGCGCCGAAGGTGGAGGGTGCGCCGAAGGGCAGCCCCGAGACCTTGAACATGGCGATGGGCATCACGCTCATGATCGTCGCGGTCGTCGCACTGCCGGCCATTCTCCGCTTCGTCTCCCCGAAGACGTCCTGACATGATCCCGCTCGGTTGGGTAGACACCCTCAAGCACGCGTTCGAGGCCGTACTGCATGGCGCCGAGAGCATAGTTGGGAAGCTGATCGAATTGATATTCCAACCGATTCTCGATGCGATCGCGCAAGCGGTCGGGCTCATCATGAGCACGATCGGCACGTTCTGGATCTACGTCAAGACACCGTCCATCGGCAACATGACGCCCGAGGGGTACCCGACCGGCGATCCGGCCAGCGGTACGGTCAGCTGGGTCTGGGAGCACACCTCGTTCATCAGCCTCACGATCGCCGCCGTCGGTCTGATCGTCGGCTGCATCCAGATGGCCTGGACGCAGCGCGGCGAGTCGGCCCGCGAGCTGCTCAAGGCGCTCATCACGCTTGCGGTCGCCTGCGCCTTCGTCATCGCGGTGGCGCAGGTGCTGATCAGCTGGGGCGACACGTTCTCGAACTGCCTGGTCACCACTGCGCTGGCCAAGAACCCGGCCGCGACCCCGGACGCGTCGTCGTTCCACGCGCCGACCGGATGGCACTGTCACGACTTCGGCCAGGTCGACCCCAAGGACTCCGAGGACTTCGGCAAGGCGATGATCGCCCTGCTCGGATTCACCACCGCCTCGGGCGCGGCCGTGGGCGCTCCGGGCCTCGGGATCGGGCTGATGATCTGCATCGGCATCCTGTGCATCATCGCCGGCGTCATCCAGATCGTGCTGATGGTGGTCCGGACCGCGATGCTGATCCTGCTGCTCGGCGTGCTGCCGATCGCGGCCTCCGCGACCAACACCGAGATGGGCCGCAACTGGTTCAAGAAGATCCTGGCCTGGATCTTCGCCTTCATCCTCTACAAACCGGTGGCCGCGATCGTCTACGCCACGGCGATCCGGCTGACCACCAACAACGGCGATCTGTCCTTCGACGGCGGCGACGTCGGGAACCAGGTGATGAACATGGTCACCGGCGTCACGATGCTGGTGCTCGCGCTGTTCGCGCTGCCCGCACTGATGCGGTTCATCGTGCCGATGGTCGCCGCCACCGCGGGCACGGCCGGCGCCGGCATGATCGCGGCGCGGATGGTCGGCATGGACAAACTCGGCGACATGGCGAACAAGGGCGCCCAGCAGGGCTCGGACAGCGGCGGAGGTGAAGGCGACGGTCCGAGTGGCGCGCAGAACGTCGGCAGAGCGCCACAACAGGCGCCCAGCAGCGGTCCGAGCGGTGGCGAAGGCGCGGCCGGCGGCGGTGAAGGTGCCGCGGCAGCCGGTGGTGAAGGCGGCGCGGCTGCCGGAGCTGCCGGTGGTGCCGGTGGCGGTGCCGCAGCCGGTGGAGCTGCAGGCGGTGGCGCTGCCGGCGGTGGAGCAGCCGCGGCAGGTGGTGGTGCGGCCGCAGCTGCCGGACCTGCTGCTGTCGCAGTCGTAGCGGTCAAGGCCGGAGTGGACGCCACCAAGGCGTTCGGCAACATGGCCGCCGACACCATGGGCGAAGGCGACACCGGCGGCGGAGGCGGTGGCGGCGGTGGCGGAGGCGGCGGTGGTGGCGGCGGCCCGTCCGGCAGCACCCGCAACACCGCGCAGAGTTCAAACGACGACGGTGGAGGCAACCAGCCACCACCACCAGCACCGGACGGACCAAGTGGCAGCGGCTGAGAACGTACGACGCGCACCTCGCACCTACGGCAACTGGCGACAGCCCGCCTCCGCGGGCATCGCCGGCCTGGGCATGCTCGGCACGGCCATCATGATGGGTGGCCTGCTGCTGGTGGTCATCGCGACGATGTCCGGCGGTATCAAGGCCGCGTTCGTCACGCTGGTGATCGTCGGCGTGGTGCTCGGGCTCCTGGTCACCAAGGACAAGCACGGGCAGTCCACGCTGCAACGGCTCTCGACCTACATTGGATGGCAACGAGCAAAGATGGCTAAGCACAACCTTTACCGCTCGGGCCCGCTCGGCCGGACCGCCTGGGGCAAGTTCCAGCTTCCCGGTCTCGCGTCGGCCTCCCAGTTGAGTGAGTACCAGGACTCGTACGGCCGCCCGTTCGCGCTGCTGTACTACCCGAGCACCCGGCACTTCACGGTCGTCATCAACGCCGAGCCCGACGGCGCCTCGCTCGTCGACGAGGAGCAGGTGGACGTCTGGGTAGCGCACTGGGGCCAGTGGCTGGCCTCGCTCGGGCACGAGCCGGGCATCGTCGCCGCCTCGGTAACGGTCGAGAGCGCACCGGACACCGGGATCCGCCTGCGCCGCGAAGTCGGCAACAACATGATGGACGGCTCGCCGGCCATCGCCCGCGCCATGCTCACCGAGGTCGTGCAGACGTATCCGGAGGGCTCCGCGCTGGTCTCCGCGCGGGTCGCACTGACCTTCAAGGGCACCGACCGCAGCGGCAAGCGGCGCAAGGAAGACGACATGGGCCGCGAGCTGGCGGCCCGGTTGCCCGCGCTCACCCAGAGCCTGAACGCGACCGGTGCCGGTGCCGCCCGGCCGGTCAGCGCCCAGGAGCTGTGCGAGGCGGTCCGGATCGCGTACGACCCGGCATCCGCCGCGCTGATCGACGAGGCCCGCAGCCAGGGCATGCCGCCCGAGCTGCAGTGGACCGACGTCGGCCCGGCCGCCGCGCAGGCGTTCTGGGAGAAGTACCGGCACGACTCCGCCTGGTCCATGACCTGGCAGATGTCGCAGGCGCCTCGCGGTGAGGTGTTCTCGTCGGTGCTGTCGCAGCTGGTCGCGCCGCATCCCGACATCGACCGCAAGCGCGTTACGCTGCTCTATCGCCCGCTGGACGCAGGTACGGCGGCCCGCATGGTCGAGGCCGACAAGCGCAACGCCTCGTTCCGGGCCACCACGTCCGCGCGACCGTCCGCACGCAGCCTGGCCGAGGCCCGGGCCGCCGACCGGTCCGCACAGGAGGAGGCTCGCGGCGCCGGCCTGGTCAACTTCGGCATGGTGGTGACCGGGACCGTGATGTCGGCGGAGCAACTGCCCGACATGGTCGCCGCGATCGACAACCTCGGCGCTACCGCGAGGGTGCTGCTGCGACCGGCGTACGGTTCGCAGGACTCCGCCTTCGTCGCCGCGCTGCCTCTGGGCGTCGTGGTCTCGAGCCACCTCGCGGTGCCCGCCGGACTGCGGGAATCCCTATGATCGAGTTGAGCGCAGTGACGTCTGGGGAGTCACAGTGAGCGACAAGAAGAAGCAGAAGAAGCCCGTCGACCCGAGTCGCAGGGGCAAGCGGCCGATGCCGCGCGGCTGGCCTGGACCGGGCGGCGGCTACTCGACGTACCTGCAGGCTCCGCAGGAGTGGCGCGGTACGACGGTGCAGGTCTGCGGGATGTGGCCGTTCTCGGCCGGCACCGGCAGCCCGATGGTCGGCGTACCGATCGGCCGGAACATCCTGTCCGGCGCGACCATGTGCTGCGACCCGATCAGCTGGTTCATGCGCGCCAAGCTGATCTCGAACCCGTCGATGTTCGTGCTCGGCAAGCCGGGTCTGGGCAAGTCGACGATCACCCGGCGGATGGCGCTCGGCCTGGCCGGGTACGGCGTGCAGCCGCTGGTGCTCGGCGACCTCAAGCCGGACTACAAGGACCTGATCGAGGCCCTCGGCGGCCAGGTCATCCAGCTCGGCCGCGGTCGTGGCCACCTGAACGTGCTCGACCCGGGCGAGTCCCGGGAGGCCGCGCTGCGCCTCACCGGCAAGGCCCGCGAGGCGATCCAGGCCGACGCACACGGCCGGCGGCAGACGATGGTCTCGGCGCTGATCGCGATCATGCGTAACCAGAACCCGAACGACCGCGAGGAGACGATCCTCGACGAGGCACTCAAGGTCCTCGACGAGCGGTTCCAAGGTACGCCGGTGCTCCGCGACCTGCTGCAGGTCATCCAGGACGCCCCGGACCGGGTCCGCAACGTGGCCCTGGACCGCGGCAGCCTGGACCGCTACCGGCAGATCACCGAAGGCCTCGAGGCGTCG
>DASXXB010000439.1:0-27219 GCA_036503355.1 Kribbella sp.
AGCTCGTCGTTGCCGGGGGCATCCAGTTTCGCCTCGTGCCAGTTCACCCCGGCGTCGGTGCTGACCTCGACGCGCTCGATCGGCGCCCAGCCGGACCAGGCCCGGCCGAACAGCCGAACGGTGCCTGCGGCAACGAACCGGTGCCGGCTCATGAAGTCCGGGAAGCCGGGCGGGACCAGCAGCGCGCGCGGCAGGATCCGGGTGATCGCCGTCCCGGTCTCCTCCGCATCGGACCGGATCCGGTACGCGACCGCGTTCTGGAACCCGTCGAACTCGTGGTCGATCAGTTCGATCGAGCGTAACCACTTCACGCTCGCCATCCCGTACCACCCCGGTACGACGAGACGCAGCGGGTACCCGTGCTGCGGCGGCAGCGGCGCGCCGTTCATCTCCCACGCGACGATCGCGCCCGAGTCGATCGCCTCGGCCACCGACAGCCCGCGCTGGTAGTCCTGCTCGACCCCGCGTTCCACGCCGTGGTCCGCGCCGGTGAACACCACGTCCACCGCATCCTCGCGAACCCCGGCCGAACGCAGCAGGTCCGCCAACAGCACGCCCGTCCACTCTGCCGTACCGACTGCCTCCGACAACCACGGCTGACTGATCGGCCGCGGTTGCAGGGTCGCCCGACCGTTCCCGGCGCACTCCAGCGTGACCCGAACCGTCCGCCGGCCCATCGCCCGCAGCTCGGTCAGCCCGAACGACAGCGGCTCCTCGACACAGCCGCCGACCTCGAGGCGCCAGTCGGCCGCGTTCGTCGCCGGGATGTCGTAGTGCACCAGGATGTAGTGCAGTCCCGGCGGCGTCACGTCGTACCGCAAACCCTCCAGCGGCATCCCGTGATTCCGCGCCGCCAGCTGCAGCTCGTCGGCCGTGATCCCCTCACCCGTGTCCGCCAACCGCCCCCGGACACTGAAACTCTCAACAGACATCTCAGATCCCCTCCCCTGAGGCCACCCTAGAGGGAGAGACCGGCTACAACCAGCCGTTGTCGAGGGCTATGCGGGCGGCTTCGGCGCGGGTGCGGGCGCCGGTCTTGCCGATGGCGGCGGAGAGGTGGTTGCGGACGGTGCCCTCGGACAGGTGCAGTTCCTTCGCGATGTCGGCGACGGTGCCTCCGTCCCGGGCGGCTCGCAGTACGTCGGACTCCCGGCCCGTCAACGGACTGGTGCCGGCCACCAGCGTCTCGGCGGCGAGGGACGGATCCACCACGCGCAGGCCCTGGTGCACCCGGCGTACCGCGTCCGCCAGCTGCGTCGCGGGTGTGTCCTTGACGACGAAACCGGCCGCGCCGGCCTCCATCGCGCGGCGCAGGTACCCGGGCCGGCCGAACGTGGTGACCATCAGCACCCGGACACCCGGCGCGGCGGTCCGCAGCGCGGCGGCCGCTTCGATCCCGTCGAGGCCCGGCATCTCGACGTCGAGCAGCGCGACGTCGGGCTGGGAGTTCTTCGCGGCGTCGATGACCTCGTCGCCGCGGCCGACCTCGGCGACCACCTCCAGGTCGGGCTCGAGGTCGAGCAGGGCGGCGAGCGCGCCACGCACCAGCGCCTGGTCGTCGGCGATCAGCAGTCGGATACTCACGCCACCATCCTCACAGGCCGACCTTCACAGCCAGCCGGAACCCGCCGCCGGGCGCCTGACCGACCTGCAGCCCGGCCCCGGCCTGGTCCGCCCGCTCCCGCAACCCGACCAGCCCGTGACCCGACGCGCCGCCTCCGGGGGTTGGCCCCTTGCCGTCGTCGATGACCTCGATCTGCCGGGCCGTGATCTTGATGGTGCAGCGCTTCGCGCCGGAGTGCCGTACGACGTTCGTGACGCCCTCACGCACCACCCAGGCGAACAGCTCCCGGTTCTCCTCCGGCACCTCGTCGACCGTCGTCGGCAGGTCCGTCTTGATCTCGGCGGCCTGCAACGCGGCCTTCGCGGAGACCAGTTCGCCGGCCAGGCTGAGCTCGCGGTAGCCGGCGACGGCGGCCCGTACGTCGGCCAGCGCGGCCCGGGCCAGGCTCTCGACGTCCGCGACCTCCGTGGCCGCCCGCTGCGGGTTCGCCTCGATCAGCTTGCCGGCCAGCTCCGCCTTCACCGTGATGACGGTCAGCGAGTGGCCGAGGATGTCGTGCAGGTCGCGGGCGAACCGGTTCCGCTCCTCCTGGACGGCCAGCTCGGCCATGTCCTTGCGGGTCGCGTTCAGCTCGATCGTGCGCTGGATGGCCCGGCGCATCCCGAACACCGCGAGGGCCGCGAGGAAGATCGCGAACCCGTAGCTGCCGTCGTCGCGCCAGCCCGGCACGAGCCGCATCGCCAGCTCGACACCACCGAGCAGGACCAGCGCGAAGGCCGCGGCGATCCGGACGTCGAGCGCCATCATCGCCACCGCCGCGATGTAGACGAGGCAGGTCAGCGCGGTCTGGCCTGCCGACGGGATCAGCAGGAAGCAGAGACCGAGCATCACGATCATGTACGTCAGCCGCTGCCAGGTCGTCGTCTTGCCGGGCCCGACCCCGACCCAGCGCACCCAGGCGAAGTAGGCGACGTACGAGATCGCGAAGAGGACCAGCACGACCAGCCCGAAGATCCT
Organism: Kribbella sp.; assembly: GCA_036503355.1. GTDB lineage: Bacteria > Actinomycetota > Actinomycetes > Propionibacteriales > Kribbellaceae > Kribbella. Next base: position 2,582 of record DASXXB010000439.1, read on the forward strand.
GGTCGCGCCGTGCTTCTCCAGGATCTTCTGGAACGGCTGGGACAGGTAGAACAGCCAGATCCCCGCGGCGAGCCATCCCCAGCGACCCGGTCCGGTGCCCTCGGGCTCGGTCCGGCCGACCAGGGATGGCGTCGTCATGATGCTCACGGTATCGCCCGGAGGTCAGGCCCGAGCGGTGTCCGCGCGGTACCGGCGCAGACCGATGAAGCCGAGTACGACGGTCCAGCCGATGACCACCAGCAGCGCGTGGGTGTCCAGGCCGCTCTGTGCCAGCGCGCTCCGGGAGGTCTGGCCGGTCCAGTACGCCGGGGTGAGCTGCGCGATGTGCTTCATCACCGACGGCATCTGGTCGACCGGCAGCCACAGGCCGCCGAAGGCCGCGATCAGCATCGTGCTCAGACCGGTGATCGGCTGCACACTGTCCGGCTTGGCGATGTACCCGATCACCAGGCCGATCGCCGCGAACGGCAGCGCACCGAGCCAGGACACCAGCGCTACCGTCAGCCACTGGCCGGCGCTGAGGTGCACGTGCCCGAACACCATGCCGGTGACGAACACGACCAGCAGCGGCGGGATCGCCAGCAGCAGGCTGAGGATGACCTTGTTGACGACGTACGCCTGGGGCTTCAGCGGCGTCAGCCGGAGCGTCCGGTTCCAGCCGCCGTCGCGCTCGGCCGCGATCACGCCGCCGCTGCTCATCGCGGCGGACATCGAGCCGAACATCGCCATACTGACCATCACGTAGGCGATCGCGGAGATGCCGGCCTCGTTGGCGTCCTTGGGGATCGTCAGGCCGAAGATCAGGAACAGCACCAGCGGCATCAGGATCGAGAAGATCAGCACCCGGCGGTTCCGCAGCGTCCGGCGGATGTCGAAGATCAGGTAGTCGCGGTTCATGCCAGGGTCTCCTCTTGGGCCGAGCTGATGGCGAGGACGGCGTCCTCGAGGTCGGCAGACGTCACTTCGATGTCGTGGGCGTTGGTGTTGTCCAGCAGGTAGCGCAGCGTGTTGTCGGAGTCCGCGCACTGGAGCAGTACGACGTCGCCGCGCGTCTCGACATTGCGTACGCCGGGCTGCGACGCCAGCGCGGCGAGATCGGCGCCCGGAACGGTGGCGCGGATGGTACGGCCGGAGACGCTCGCCTTGATCTGCGCGGCGGTGCCGTCGGCGACGACCTTGCCGTGCCGCATCAGCACCACGCGATCAGCGTACGAGTCGGCCTCTTCCAGGTAATGGGTCGCGAACAGGACCGTCCGGCCGCGGGCGGTCTCGGCGTGCATCGACGCCCAGAAGTCGCGCCGCGACTCGACGTCCATCCCGGTCGTCGGCTCGTCCAGCACGATCAGGTCCGGCTCCGGGATGATCGCCATCGCGAACCGCACCCGCTGCTTCTGGCCGCCGGACAGGCCCTTCATCGTCCGCTTCGTCAGGTCCGCGATCCCGGCCCGCTCCAGGGCCTCCTCGACCGGCATCGGGTGGCGGTGCAGGCCGGCCACCAGGTTCAGCAGCTCGCCGACCTTGGCGTCCTCGATGATCCCGCCGCTCTGCAGCATCACGCCGACCTGGCCCTTGGCGATCGCGTCGGTCGGCGTACCGCCGTACACCTGGACGATGCCCTGATCCGGCCGGACCAGCCCGAGCAGCATCTCGATCGTGGTCGATTTCCCGGCCCCGTTCGGGCCCAGCAGCGCCACCACCTCACCGGCCCGGATGTCCAGATCCACCCCGGCGACGGCCTGCACGTCCGCATACCTCTTGGTCACACCCCGCAGGCTGACCGCAGTCGTTGTCGTCATACCCAAGAGCTTCCCGGACAGTGCCGGAGCGGACCTGGATCGACCGTCACAACCCATCCATGACATCCGTCAGCCCACTCTCAGGGTCTGCTCTCAGGGTCGAGGGCTGGTGGGACGGAGAGCTCCGGGAGACGCTTGGTGCCGAGAGGAGCTGGTGATGGGGACGTTGACGGTGTGGAAGTTCGGGAGCTCCGACGGCGCCAACCAGGCGATCGGGACACTGGAAGGGCTGGCCAAGGACGGAGCGATCCGGATGCACGACGCCGCGTCGGTGTCGTGGCAGCCGGAGAAGCGCAGGCCCCGGACCCGGCAGCTGCGGAGCATGACGGGGCCCGGCGCGGTGGGCGGGATGTTCTGGGGACTGCTGTTCGGGACGATCTTCCTGGGGCCGATCACCGCGGTCGCGATCGGAGCCGCGACCGGGGCGTTCGCGGGATCCCTGGTGGACGTGGGGATCGACGACGACTTCATCAAGAGCGTCCGGGACGAGGTGACGCCGGGGACGTCCGCGCTGTTCCTGTTGTCCAGCGACGAGGAGACGGACAAGGTCCGGGCCACCTTCAGGGCGACGGGCTTACGCGCGCAGCTCATCCAGTCGAACCTCTCCGACGAACAGGAAGCCGCCATCCACGAGCTGTTCGCAGACTAGCCCTGCGCGAACGCCAGCGCTTTCAGCCAGTCCTCCTCGAGGAGGTCGTGGCCGCCGGGGCGGACGTGGTAGCCGATGCCGTCGGGCTCGAACGCGGGCCGTGCCGCGACGACGGCCAGGTACTCGCCGACCGGATCGGCCCACGCGTCGTCCTCCGCGCTCGCCACGTACACGCGGCGCGGTGCGATGCTCGCGAGCAGTTGGTGCTGATCCACGGGCAGCTCCTGCTCCTTCCCGGCGTACTGCGTGAACGACGGGACGAACCAGTGCGGGAACCTCGTGGTGATCGCCTCGATGTCCTCGCCGCCGGGATGCCGGAAGAGTGCGGCGCCGCAGCAGCCGGAGCCGTTCGAGACCGTGACGGCGAACCGCTCGTCCCGTACGCCGGCCCAGAGCGCGGCCTTGCCGAGCCGCGAATGGCCGAGCGCGATCGCACCGGCCGGGTCCACGCCGTCGATGCGGCTCGCGACGTCGAGGCAGCGCGACAGTCCCCACGCCCAGGCCGCAACTGCACCCCACGACTCGCCACCGGCGCTCTCGGACGGGAAGAGGGCGCGGACGCCGGGGGTGGTGGGTGCCGGATCGTCCGGCTCGATCTGGCGGTAGTCCACCGTGAGTACGGCGTACCCGGCCTCGATCACCTTCGCGTACGGCCAGCGCACGGCCTGGTCGCTCTCAAGCGTCTCCTCGTTGCCCCGGAAGTTCAGCACGACGACGACCGGCACGGGGTGTTCGGCGCTCGCCCCGGCCGGTAGATGGGTGAGGGTGTCGAGCTCGAGATTGCCGAGCGGGCACGCGATCACGGCGCGGTGCCGCAGCCGATCGGCTGCCTCGCCGAACACGCCGTCCTCTCGCGAACGCAGTACCAGCTCGGTCAGCCGACCACCTTCCGGCGTACGGCCGTAGATCGTGCGGGTGAACTCGTCGACGGCATCAGGTCCGAGGGGCGGCAGCGTCGGGAGGTCGGCGGGGAGCTGCGATGGTTCCGGCATAGGGCATCCGTTCGGGCGGTCCGGTGGGCACGAGTACGTCGCGCCCGATCGTACGGCCACGCACCGACCGAAATCGTTTGACCTGTGTCGGTTGCGAGTGTGAGGGTCGCGCGGTGACGGGTGTGCCGAAGCTGCATGACGACGAGGCCGAGATCGACTCCGCGCTGGTCGAGCGACTGCTGGCGCGACAGTTCCCGCGCTGGGCAGGTCAGCCGGTGCAGGTGATCGAGCGATCGGGGACCGACAACGTGACGTTCCGCGTGGGGGAGGACCTGGCGGTTCGGCTCCCACGCACCGCGGGCACCCAGGGGCAGGTCGAGAAGGACCTGACCTGGATGCCGCGCCTGGCGCCGTACGTCTCGCTGCCGATCCCGGAGCCGCTCGCGCTCGGGCAACCGGATGCGGGCTATCCGTTCACCTGGGGCGTCTACCGATGGTTGCCCGGGGCCCCGTTCGCGCTGGACGATCTCGACGGTGTGCAAGCAGCGCGGGACCTGGCCGGGTTCGTGCGGACGCTGCGCGAGGCCGACACCACCGGAGCCCCGGTCCCGGACGACGACCCGTTCAGCCGCGGTACGCCGTTGGCGCCGCGGGACGGGCTGTTCCGCGAGGCATTGGACGAACTGAAGGAGTACTTCGACACCGGCCTGCTGACGGCCGCGTGGGAGGAGTCGCTCGCCGCGGACACCTGGGACGGTGTCCCGCGCTGGATCCACGGCGACCTGATGCCCGGCAACGTACTGGTTGCTGATGGCAAGCTGTCGGCCGTGATCGACTTCGGTACGGCGCGTGCGGCCGACCCGGCCGGCGACGTACTGGCCGCGTGGTACATGTTCGAGGGCGAATCCCGCACCGCGTTCCGCGAGGCACTCGAGGTCGACAACGCGACCTGGCTCCGCGCCCGCGGCTGGGCGCTCTCGCTCGAAGTGATCGCGATCCCGTACTACCTGCACCGCACCCCCACAGCCCTCACCACCGGCCAGGAATCCGTCGCCGACATCCTCACCGACTTCAACCGATGACCCACTACCAGAGTTTGTCGGTGTGGCCCGGGTAGAGGGGGATTCGGGCGTTGTGGAACGTGGGGGCGGCTTGCTGGGCGGCTGGGGTGAAGAAGGCGGCGAGGGTGACCTTGTCGAAGCCGGGCTGATCGCTGGGGAAGGGGTCGTCGGGAGTGCCGCCGATGAGGACCGTGCCGGGAAGGCACTGCCAGCCGGCGGATGCGTAGAACGGCTGGAGCGGGCGGTCGCAGGTGAAGATGCCGAGATCGAGACCCTGATCGATCATCGCATTGCGTGCGGCGGTGACCAGTCGGTGGCCGTGGCCCTGCCCGCGGACGTCGGCGCGCGTGACGACGGTGCTGAGACCGCCCGCGTGGAAGGTGTTCCCGGCGTGGCTCAACGGCTTGCGGAGGATGTCCAGCGCGGCGAGCACCAACCCGTCGTCCACCAGGACCATCGACACCGGTCGCAACGCCGGGTCATGCACCAGAACGGGACCTGCCGAGCTGACGGTGGGCAGGTCGTCCGCAGGTGGTGGCCAGGCCTCGTCCTGGAGGGCGTGGACCTGGCGGCGGAGCGGTTCGGGGAGGGCGGACTCGGCGTACGACTCGATGCGCATCAGGTGGTCTTGAGGGTGTGCAGGCCCTGCCAGAGGAGGTCGTGGAGGGTGCGGGCGACCTTCTCGGGGGCGGGAGGGGTGGCGCTGCGGGTGCGCCAGATGGCCAGGCGTTCGGTGGCGCCGGAGATGCTCTGGGCAACGATCTGGATCTCGTCGTCGTCGGCCGGGCGGTCGGCCGGGAGGTTCATCCGGACCATCGTGGCGATCAGTTCGATGAAGGCGGCGCGTACTTCGTCGGTGGCCTCGGCGGCGGGCCCGGCGCTCAGCATGCCTTCGTCGACGAGTACGGACCAGGCCTGCGGGTGCTCGTCGAGGAAACGGAACCAGGCCAGGAAGCCGGCGTACAGGGCGTCCTCGGCGTCGGCGGCGGCCATCACTGCGTCGGAGACCGTGTCGAGCAGTTGGCCGCGCAGACGCGCGAGGCAGGCGAGGAACAGGCCGTCCTTCGAGCCGTAGTACTGGTAGATCAGCGGCTTCGAGACGCCGACCTGCGCCGCGACGTCGTCCATCGACGTGCCCTGGTAGCCGCGTTCGCCGAAGATCCGCTCGGCCGCCTCGAGGATCTCCCGTTCGCGGGCGGCCCGGTCGCGCCGGCGCTTGGGTGCGGTGGTGGACGTCACTTGCACACTCTAACTGACTCGGAGTAACTTACTGCGAGTAAGTTCCAGTCGAGCGGAGGCCAGGATGACTGAGCAGCACCGGATCGTGGTGGTCGGGACCGGGTTCGCGGGGATCGGGATGGCCGTCCGGCTGAAGCAGGCCGGGTACGACGACTTCGTCGTACTGGAGCGTGCCGACGACGTCGGAGGCACCTGGCGGGACAACACGTACCCGGGCTGCCGGTGTGACGTGCCGTCGCACCTGTACTCGTTCTCGTTCGCGCCGAATCCGGACTGGTCGTCGACGTTCTCGCCGCAGCCCGAGATCGAGCAGTACCTGCGGACGGTGACGGACGCGTTCGGCGTCCGCCCGCACATCCGGTTCGGGCACGGGGTCGAATCGGCGCGCTGGGACGGCGACCGGTGGCAGATCGAGACGACCCGGGGCGCGTTCACCGCGGACATTCTGCTGTCCGGGATGGGCCCGCTCGCCGAGCCGTCGTACCCGAAACTGCCGGGCATCGAGGACTTCGAGGGCGAGGTCTTCCACTCGGCGCGCTGGAACCACGACCTGGACCTCAGCGGGCGCAAGGTCGCCGTGATCGGCACCGGCGCGTCGGCGATCCAGTTCGTGCCCGCGATCCAGCCCGAGGTCGAGGAACTGCACCTGTTCCAGCGGACGCCGCCGTGGGTGATGCCGCGGCCGGACCGGAAGATCTCCGCTGCGGAGAAGGCGGTCTACCGGCGGTTCCCGCTGGTGCAGAAGGCCGTCCGGGCCGGGATCTACTGGGGTCGCGAGTCGATGGTGCTCGGGTTCGCGAAGCTGCCGGCGATCATGAAGCAGGCGCAGAAGGTCGCCGAGAAGCACCTCGCGCACCAGGTCCGCGACCCGCTGCTGCGCGCCAAGCTCACGCCGGACTTCACGCTCGGCTGCAAGCGCGTCCTGATCTCCGACGACTACTACCCGGCGGTCGCGCAGCCGAACGTCGAGGTCGTCACCGACGGGATCGCCGAGGTCACGCCGACCGGCATCGTCACCGACGACGGCGTGAAGCACGAGGTCGACACGATCATCTACGGCACCGGCTTCAAGGTCACCGATCTGCCGGTGATGGACATGGTGCACGGCCGCGACGGCGTCTCGCTACGGCAGGCGTGGACCGACGGCATGCAGGCCCATCTCGGTACGGCGATCGCCGGCTTCCCGAACTTCTTCATGCTGATCGGCCCGAATACCGGCCTCGGCCACAGCTCGATGGTGTTCATGATCGAGTCCCAGATCGCCTACATCGTGGACGCGCTGCGGACGATGGACGCCCAGCACCTCAAGCAGGTCGAGGTCCGCCCGGACGTGCAGCGCGCGTTCGTCGACGGGGTCCGCTCCTCGATGCGGAACACGATCTGGACCCGCGGTGGCTGCACCAGTTGGTACCTCGACTCGGAGGGGCGCAACACCACGCTCTGGCCGTCGTTCACGTTCCGGTTCCGGCAGCTGACCCGGCGGTTCGATCCCGCGGAGTATCAGACCCTCGCTATGTGACATCGTGCGTGTTACATTCGATCGGTCGGATAATCCGGTCGAGCGGAGGGCGAGCCGCGGTGGTCGAGTTGCTGCTGCCGCTGCACGGCATCGGAGGTCGAGGGGACCTTCCGGTGCCGCTGTGGATGGCGGTGTACTCCGCCGGTGCCGCGGTCGCCGTGTCGTTCTTCGCGCTGGCCGCGTTCTGGTCGCGCCCGCGGTTCGAAAGCACCGAGGGGACCGCGGGCGCGCCGTTCGGCCTGCTGACCCGGATCGTCGACAGCCCGGCGACTCGCGTCGTACTGAAACTGGCCGGTCTGGCGGCGTTCGCCCTGCTGCTCGGCGCCGCGTGGTCCGGTAGTTCCGACCCGTCGCGCAACCCGGCGCCGACCTGGCTGTACGTGTGGATCTGGGTCGGGATCATCCCGCTCTCGCTGCTCTGCGGCCCGATCTGGCGGCTCGCGAACCCGCTGCGGACGATCGCGGGCCTGGTACGGCGTACGTCGTACCGGCAACTCCCGCGCGGGATCGCGTACTGGCCGGCGGTCGCGGGCCTGGCCGGGTTCCTCTGGCTGGAGCTCGTGTATCCCGACGGCTCGGAGCCTAGGGTCGTCGCGATCGCCGTCACCGTCTACGCCGCACTGAATGTTGCTGCAGGCATCGTCTACGGACCGTTCTGGTTCGCGGTCGGCGACAGTTTCGAGGTGTACGCCGAGGTGCTCGGACGCCTGAGCCCCGTGGGCCGTGACGGCGGGATCGTGCTACGCAATCCGCTCGCCGGACTCGCGACGATGCCGCAACGCCCCGGGATCGTCGGGCTGTTGTGTTTGTTGCTCGGGTCAACGGCCTTCGACGGGATCTCGCGCTGGTCGGCGTGGTCCCGGCTGACCGGTGAACTCGGCCGCCCACAGCACCTGCTGGTGTACACGCTCGGGTTGATCGTTCCGGTCGCTCTTGTCACCGGCCTGTTCCTGCTGGCAGCGCGGACCACCGGCGCCGCGCGGATCCGGCCGGGCGCGATCGGTGCCGCCGGGTTGCCAGGAGCATTCGCGCATTCGCTGGTGCCGATCGCGATCGGGTACGCCGTGGCGCACTATTTCTCGTTCGCGCTGTTCCAGGGACAGGACGGCTGGCTGCTCGCGACGGACCCGTTCGGACGTGGCTGGGACCTGTTCGGGACGAGCGGGACGCGGATCGACTACGCGTTCCTCGGGACCGGCCTGATCGCGGGGGTCCAGATCGGCGCGATCGTGCTCGGACACGTACTCGGGGTGGTGTCCGCGCACGATCGCGCTACCGCGCTGTTCCGGCGCAAGCAGCTGCGCAGGGCGCAGTACCCGCTGCTGGCCGCGATGGTCGCGTTCACGGCCGGCGGGATCGCGCTGGTGACCGCATCGTGATCGCGCTGCACCTGGGTGGGATCCCGGAGGCGGCGATGGTGCTCGGCCCGGTCGCGCTGATCGTCGCGTTCCTCCGGATCGCCCGCCGCAACGAGGCGAACCTTCCCGACGACGAGGACGACTGGGATGCGGACGTCGGGGATCTCCCCGATCATCACGCGCAGAAGTGAGGCCCGGCAAACCCCCTGCGGTTCGCCGGACCTCCCCGTTCCCCGTTGGCTCAGCCCCCGTTGGTTCAGAACGGCAACTGACGGCCGGACGGTGTGCGGAGGTCGAGCGTCCGGTCCTGCGTCTGCCGGCGCGTCGTCGTACTGGTACGGCGCCGGCGTCGGATCTGGATCTGGCGCATCCTCTTCCTCCTGCATCGAGGGCCTGCTGTGTTCCGGTAGCTATACGCTCCCGCATGAGCAGCGGTTCACACATGCGGAGGATTACCTATCCGACCCCGGACCTTCACTAGGGGAAGATGCCGGGGTGGACACTCTGCTGGGGCGCTGGGGCCTTCAGGGGTACGACGTTCGCCCGCTCACCACCGGCACCAACAACACCGGCTACTACGTCGGCGACGAGTTCGTCCTGCGGATCCACCGCAACGCGATCGCACCGACGTACGAGCACGCCGTACTGCAGGCACTGAACGGGTTGTCCTTCGCCGTGCCGGTGCCCGTGCCGATCGACGGGGAAACAGCGATCCGCGGCAAGATCCACGGCGCCCCCGTGCTGGCCAGCCTGAGCCGCCGCATCCCCGGCGAGCATCCGGCACGGGGCGACGACGTACGGGCGGAGCAGTGCGGTCGCGCGCTGGCCGAGCTGGACCACGCACTCGCCCGGCTGGACCCGGCCGACCTCCCGCCGCCGCGAATCTGGGACGGCGATCTGACCACCGTGCACCCGCGGGTGCCGAGCATCGACGCGGTGATCGACGGCGTACCCCATCGCGACGAGGTCGCCCGCATCCTGACCGGCATCCGCCCGCGCACCGACCTGCCGCAGCAGATCATCCACGGAGACTTCGCGCTCACCAACGTGCTGATGGACGGCGACCGCGTCACCGCCATCCTCGACTTCGAAACCGCCGGTCCCGGCTACCGCGCAATGGACCTCGCCGTCGGACGATTCTTCTTCGGGACACCGGGCCACCCGAGCCAAGCCTTCCAACGCGGCTACCTCGACACCTTCCCACTGACCGACGCGGAGCTGGCCGCCGTACCGGAACTCGAACTGATGCGTGAGGCGACGAGCCTCGTGCATTGGTTCGGCCGGTACGTCGAGGGTCAGACGAGCGCGGAAGATCTCGCCGACCGGATCGACCGGCTGCGCAGGGTGGCTAACCGGTAGAGGGGAGTTCTTTGGGGTTGAGGCCTAGTTCTTCGGAGGCGGCGAGTTCGATTTCGCGGGCCATGGCTTCGCGGAAGGCGGCGACCAGGGCCTGGCCGGCCAGCGGGATGATGCCTTCGAGGGTGCGCTGGATGCCGGGCCAGCCGTCGGCGGGCATGCCGGCGTCGGTGAAGTCGCGCCACACGGTCGAGCGGAACAGTTCGACGTACGTCTTCGCGACCGCGTCCGCCTCCGCGAACAGTTTCGGCAGCATCGCGAGGATCGCCGGCAGTGGGACGCCGAGCTTGATCACCTCGAGGCCGGTGCGGAGCAGGTCCGGGTTCGGGATCCGCAGCCGGCCGGTGTTGAGCCGCTCCGCGATCCCGAGGTCGACGAGCTGCTGGATCACCTGAGGGTCGTGCGGTACGCCGGCCCGCTCGGCCAGCTGGAGCTCGTCGAGCTCCTCCGGCTCGGACGGCGTCCACGGGTTCACGAGCGTCTCGAAGACCCCGAGCGCCATCGCTCCGTCGGGCAGTTCGCTCAGCATCCGCTCCACGGCCGCCAGCGTGTAGCCCTTGTCGAGCAGTTCGCGAACCAGTGTCAGCCGGGCGACGTGGTCGTGGCCGTAGTACCCCGTGCGGCCGACCAGCCGCGGCGGCGGGATCAGCCCGCGCCCGGCGTATGCGCGCACGTTCCGGACCGTCATGCCGACCTTGGCGGCGAGCTGATCGACGGTGAGCTCTTCGTCCGGCTTGAGTTCCACCCTTGACAGTCTTCCAGACTCCACGTTACATAGTGGATGTAACATGCTGCATGGCGCATGACCCATGTCTGGAACGTCCTTGGAGGAGACCGCCCATGGCGATCCCGTTGGCGACCACCGGTACGGCGACGTTCGACCAGATCGCGATCGTCACCGGCGTGGTCTCGCTGATGTACGTCGCACTCGCCGTGCTCCTGTGGCGCGAACGCACCGGTCACGTCACGCTGGTAGGGAGGTTCGCGGGCACCGTCGCCCACCTGGACGGAGTCCCCCGATGGGCCGCGCTCACGCCGTACCTGCACGCGGTCTCGCTGCTGGCCTGCGCGTTCGGCGTCTGGTGGGACATCGCGGTGCACATCGACCGCGGCCGCGACACCGGCCCGTTCGGGACCCCGGCGCACTACCCGATCTTCTTCGGCATCCTCGGCGTGATCGTGTCCGGCGTACTGCCGATCGCGCTCGCCGGCAGGCCGCTGCCGGCCCGGACCGTCAAACTCACCAGAGGATGGCGGATCCCGTGCAGCGCTGCGCTGGTCACGGTCTGCGGTACGTTCGCGCTCGTCGGCTTCCCGCTGGACGACGTCTGGCACCGGCTGTTCGGCGAGGACGTGACGCTGTGGGGGCCGACCCACCTGCTGATGATCGGCGGTGTGGTGTTCTCGATCTTCGCCCGGCTGCTCGCGCTCGCCGAGGTCGAGCAGCTGGTCGGTCCGAACAAGCGCCGCTTGTTCCAGGAGATGGTGTCGGTCGGCGCACTGCTGATCGCGTGGGACCTGTTCAGCACCGAGTTCAACTACGGCGTACCGCAGTTCCCGCTGATCCTGCAGCCGATTCTGATCGTGTTCGGCGCAACGATGGCGTTCACGATCCTGCGGGCGCGGCGCGGACCCGGTACGACGTTCGTTGCGCTGGGCATCTACCTGGTGATTCGCGGCGGGATCGCGTTCGCGGTGGCCGAGCCGCTGGGCGAGATCGTCGGGCACTTCCCGCTGCTGGTCGTCGAAGCGGTGCTGGTGGAGGTAGCGGCGTTTGCCCTCAGCAACAAGAATCGCTTCCGGCTCGGCGTCGTCGCCGGCGTGCTGATCGGGACTGTCGGTGTCGTCACGGAGTACGCCTGGAGCCACGTCTGGATGCCGATCGCGTGGCCGTCGTCGATGCTGCCGTCGGCGATTGGGTACGGCGTGGTGGTGGGCGTCGGCGCCGGTCTTGTCGGGGCCTGGCTCGCGACCCGGTACGCCGAGGTGGCCGGCGACGAGCGGGCGATGGGGATCAAGTACATCCGGCCGGTCGCGGTCCGGCGTACCCATCAACTCGGCGCTGCGGGACTCGTCGCCGTGGCCGCGACGGTGTTCTTCTGCGTGCCGCGGACCGCGGATCCGGGCGTGTCCGGGGTCGTGTCGTTGGAGCGGGTGGCCACGGGGGCCGAACCGACGGCGTACGTCACGGTCACTCTGGACCCGGTCGACGCGGCCGACGGAGCGCGCTGGTTCGAGGCGCTGGCCTGGCAGGGCGGCGGGTTGGTGTACCACCCGATGGAGAAGGTTGCTGACGGCACCTATCGGTCGCGGGACGCGCTGCCGATGTACGGGAAGTGGAAGTCGATGATCCGGCTGCACCAGGGGCAGCGGGACATGGTCGCCGCCTGGGTGTACGCGCCGCAGGACCTCGCGATCGAGAAGCCCGCGATCCAGGTCTCGAACGGGCAGCGGATCGACTTCGTGAACGAACAGCAGGTACTGCGGCGCGAGGAGCGGACCGACGTGCCACGATGGATGTGGAACGCCGGGTACGCGCTGCTCGGCGTGGTCGGACTGCTCGAGGTGATCGGGATCGCCTGGCTGGTCGGGCGTGGCGCCCGCGGCGGACGGATGCGAGCGGCCCAACTGACGGCCGGTGAACGGGAACGGGAGACTGCGTGACGATCCAGTTGGAGCGATCCGGACTGACGACCTCGGACGGAGTACGGCTGAACGTCGAGGTGAGCGGATCCGCCGACGCGCCGGTGACGGTGCTGCTGGTGCACGGATGGACCTGCTCGACGCGCTCATGGCACAACCAGGTCGAGGGATTGCCGCAGATCCTCGGGCCGGACGCCGTACGTGTTGTCACGTACGACCATCGCGGACACGGGCGCTCCGACGCCGCGCCGGCCGGGTCGACGCGGCTAGAGCAGTTGGCCGACGACCTGCTCACGGTGCTGGACGAGGTTGTCGGCGACGGACCTGTGGTGTACGCCGGGCACTCGATGGGCGGCATGACGCTGATGGCGGTCGCGGACCGGCACCCGGAGCTGTTCGGGTCGCGGATCCGCGCGGCCGCGCTGGTCAGCACCACGTCAGGCCACCTCACCGAGGGCGCACTGGGCCTACCCGCGCGCTTCGACCCGGCCGCCGTACGAATCGCGCCACGCGTGCTGAACGCTGTGGGCCGAAGGATCGATCGCCGCGCGGAGTCCCTCGCCCGCAAGGCCTCGGTCGCAGCCGGTGCGGAGGCTGCGGATGCGGCGGAGGCGAGTGTGCGGGCTCGGGCCGGTGGTGACGTGCGGTCTGCGGCCCGGTTGGCCGCGGTGGCGCGGGCGGCCGGCGCTCGGGCGGCGCGGTTGCAGCGGCCGGCGTTGCGGCAGGTGGTGTTCGGGAAGAAGCCGGATCCGGCCGAGGTCGACCTGTTCCTGGAGGACCTCGCGGTCGTCCCGGGAGCGTCGTACGGCGGATTCTTCGAGGCGATGCTCGAGCACGACCGCGGGCACGCGCTCAAGGTGCTCGACCAGTTGCCGGTGGAGATCATGCACGGCACCCGCGACCGGCTCCTGCCCGTCCGCCACGCGAACCGGATGGCCGCCGAACTGCCCACCGCCCGCCTCTGGATCTACCCCGGCGCCGGCCACATGCTGATGCAGGAACGCCCCCGCGACGTCACCCACCGCCTCGCCTCCCTGGCCCGCAAGGTGTCCACCTGAGAGTCGCGTCACGGCCGGATCTGGGCCACTCGCCTACGCTCGGCTGCGTGCAGAACCTTCTCTCGGATGTCGTTGTCGTGGACCTGACCCGTGCGCTGGCCGGGCCGCATGCGGCGATGATGCTGGGGGATCTCGGGGCGCGGGTGATCAAGGTCGAGACGCCGAACGGGGGCGACGACAGCCGCGGTTGGGGGCCGCCGTTCGTGGACGGCGAGTCGACGTACTACCTGTCCGCGAACCGCAACAAGGAGTCGGTGACCGCGGACCTCAAGTCGGCCGACGGCGCGGAGTTCCTGGCCAAGCTGGTCCGCAAGGCCGACGTACTGATCGAGAACTTCCGGCCCGGCGTGCTCGACCGGCTGGGGTTCTCCACCGAACGCCTGCACGAGCTCAACCCCGGACTCGTGATCTTGTCGATCACCGGCTTCGGCCACGACGGGCCCGAGGGCGGGCGCGCCGGGTACGACCAGATCGCCCAGGGGGAGGGCGGCATGATGAGCATCACCGGCGAGACCGAGCCGACCAAGGTCGGTGCGCCGATCTCCGACCTGCTGGCTGGCATGTACGGCGCCTACGGTGCGCTGGCCGCACTGCACGAGCGGTCGATCACCGGTAAGGGACGGGTCGTCCGGACCAGCCTGCTCGCGTCGGTGGTCGGCGTGCACGCGTTCCACGGGACGAAGTGGACGGTCGCGCATCAGCTCCCCGAGCGGGTCGGCAACCATCACGCGCAGATCGCGCCGTACGGGCTCTACCGCACCCGCGACGACATCGTGCAGGTGGCGGTCGGGAGTGAAGGTCTCTGGCGGCTGTTCGCCCCGGTCGTCGGCCTCGACCCGGGCGAGGAACGCTTCGCGACGAACCCGGCGCGCGTCGCCCACCGCGACGAACTGACCGCCGCGATCGAGGCCGCCTTCACCGCCGACTCGGCCGACGTGTGGCTGGAACGCCTTGCGGACAAGGGGATCCCGGCCGGCAAGGTCCGCGACTTCCAGCAGGTCTACGAGTGGGAGCAGACGCTGTCGCAGGGCCTGCTGATCGACGTCGAGCACCCGACCCTCGGCCGCATCCAGCTCCCCGGCCCGCCACTGCGCTTCGACGACAACCCCTACGCCGGCGCCCGCGAAACCAACCTCCCACCCCCACGCCTCGGCGAGCACAACGAGTCGGTGCGCGCGTGGCTGGAGGACGAGTAAGGCGGATCCCCACGCCATCACAATTCGCCGGTAGCCGCCACCGCAGGCGGGGCGCCGCCCTCAGCGATCAGTTGTGATGGCCTGGCGATCCGACGTCGACGCGCGGACCACGAGCTCCGGGCGGATCAGGGTCTTGCGGGGGCGTTCGGTGCCGGCGGACTTCAGGCGTTGGAGCAGGAGGTCGACGGCAGCGGTGCCGACCTCGGCCGCGGGCAGCCGGACCGTGGTGAGCGGTGGTTGCAGGTACGCCGCGTACGGGTGGTCGCCGTACCCGGTGATCGCGACGTCGTCCGGTACGGCGAGACCACGCTCGGCGAGCACTCGGAGCAGGCCGAGCGCGAAGTAGTCGTTGCCGGTCACGATCGCGTCGGGCAGGTCGAGCGACTGCGCGAACCGGTACGCCTCCTCCGGCTGCCAGGGCAGCGCGAGTGAGTCGTACCGGCGCGTCGGAACCGTCCGTACCAGGTCGTCCGAGACCGCGATGCCGCCATCCGCCAGCGCCCGGCGGAAGCCGGTGATCCGGTCCGCGGTGGTCGTGATCGGCAGGTCCTCCTCGAGCAGCAGCAACCGCTTGGCGCCGCCCGCGATCAGATGACTGGTCGCCTCGTACGACCCGCGTTCGTAGTCGACCCCGACCATGTCGCAGTCGAGTTCGGGCAGGTCGCGGTTGACGAACACCAGCGGGATCCCGCTGTCCCGGACGCGCCGCCAGTGGTCCCACTCGGCCTGCACCGGGACCACCACGGCGCCGTCCACCGCGGAGCGCAGCAGTGCATCGGTGGCGCGCTGCTCGTTCTCCACGCTCTCGTCGGTGACGAGCAGCAGCAACGAGTACCCCTGGGCGCGGACCCGGAGCTCGATGCTGCTGATCAGCTGTGCGTAGAAGGGGTTCGAGGGGTTGGTGATGACCAGGCCGAGCGTCATCGCGGAGCCGAGCACGAGCGACCGGGCGAGCGTGTTCGGGACGTACCCGATCCGCGCCGCCTCGGCCTGGACGGCGGCCCGCGTCCTCGCGCTGACGCTGTCCTTGTCGCCGAGCGCCCGCGACACGGTGTTCACCGACAGACCGAGCGCCGTCGCGATGTCCCGCAATGTCGCCCGCCGCGCCGCCACCATCGAACCTCCTCCAACTCCCCGCTTGCGTCCGAAGAACTGTGGGTGCGGACCCTCGGATCTTCGGACGTAACTTACGCCTTGACGGCCAGGTGGATGCGGACCTGCACCTCGCCGTCGACCGTTGCGCGCAGCCGCAGCCAGTGACCGAAGCCGGCGGCCGGCCAGCTCACCAGCTTGCCGGGGCCGACCACGTGCCCGGAGTCGTCGAGGTCGCACCAGGTGATGCCGTCGGGCGAGATCTGGGTGACGTACGTCGCCGTACCGTCGCCGCCGACGTGCTGCACGAACCAGCGCGCCTCACCCGCCCAGGCGACCTCGTACGGCTCGGTGGCGAACTGGGTGCCGAAGGTGGTGTCGCGTTCGAGCACCGCGGTCATGGACTGTCGCATGGGCCTACCAATCAACCGAGATCAGGACGGAGTCGAGAAAGAGGAAGTTGCGCACCGAGCTGTGGGTACGGACCGAGAAGTAGAAGTTGAGCAGGTTCTCGAGCGTCTCGTAGCGTTCCTCGTACGGCGGAACGGGTACGTCGCGCATGTCCATGACGCGATCGTTGACCTGGAGCTCGACGTTGCGGCGCTTGTCGGTGTCGATCAGCCAGCGCAGGTAGTGCCAGTTCACCTTGGTCGGGACCTCGTTGTAGCAGAGCTCCTGCGGCTCGCCGAACTGTTGCCAGTCCTCCGGGTTCGGCGCGGTGAAGTCGGCGGCGTACTCCAGCTTCACCTTGCCCTCGAAGTGCTCGCGCGGCGTCGGCTCGGGCACGGTCGGTGCCATCCAGCGCCGGGTGAAGTGGTTGTCCAGGTCAGTGTTCTGGTAGCGCGCGACGGTGTGGTAGCGCAGCCCGCCGTCGCCGCACAGATCGGTGGCCACGGTGAACGCGCCGAACTGCGCCTCGGACGGGTGCGTGTTGCCGTCCCACTGGACGTCGCCGAAGTTGTCCAGCTCGGCGCCACCGCCGAGCGTGGCCTCGGACTTGAAGGCGAAGTACGTCTCGAGCTGGACGAGGCCGCGGCCGCTCATCGTGAGCCGGCGGATCGCGACCGCGGTGTGGCCCTTGTGCGGGCGGGTCGCGAGCTTGAGCGCGTACGTGCCGCTGAGCGCGCCGTGCGTACCGATGTCGAAGAAGTTGCAGGCCGACAGTTGCGGCGGCCGGAAGTCGCGCATGTGGTCGTCGACCGTGCTGAGGTCGCCACGACCGTTGTAGTTGCCGAGCAGTTCGGTCCAGCCGTGCGTACCGCTGTCGAACTCGTCGAAGGCCAGGATCCGCGGCAGTGGCGAGAACTTGGACAGCTTCGGATCGGCGGACAGCAGCGCAGCACGGACGTCGGAAGTCGTCATGGAGTGAAAGTTAACGTTCACGGGAAATGACCGTCAACGGTCTGTTTCGCTCTCCGCAACGGTGGTCTATTGACACGTAAATCACACACTTCTACGGTGCATTAACGCTCCCGTTAACGTTCACGGAATGAGGCTCCATGCAGTCGCTGAGTCGTGCCCTCACCGTCCTGGCCGAGCTGAACCGCGAGGATCGCGCGTACGGCGTGACCGAGCTGGCCGGCACCGTCGGCCTGCACAAGAGCACGGTGCACCGGATCCTCGCGACCTTCTGCGCGCACGGCCTGGCCGACCGCGTCGACGACCACCGCTACACCGCCCGCGACGGTCTGGCCGCGCTCCGCCGCGCGACCCCGCGCCGGGTTGCCCCGGAGCAGGGACTGGTCGAGTTGGGGGACCGCCTCGGCCGCCTCGTCGTGCTCGCGAAGCCGCTACCGAAGACCGGCGGCACGGTGCTGCAGATCGCCGCCGTCGCCCGCGGGAGCGAACGCGGCGTGCTGCGCGTCGAGCCGGGCCATGCGGTCTCGCTGCATCGCAGTGCGCTCGGCCGCGCGTACCTGTCCGCACTTCCGGTCGAGCAGGTGACGGGCAGCCCCGATCTCCTCGACACCCTGCAACGAATCCGGATCACCGGCTTCGCGCACAACGCCCGGCCGGTGGCGTCGCTGCCGCGAATGGTCGCGGTGCCGGTGCGGGCCGGCGACGGGACCTGCGCGGGCGCGCTCGGCGCGGAGCTGATTCAGCAGGGTTCGGTCGACGAGCTCCGGCGCGTCGTCTCGGTGCTGCGGAGCGGCGCCTGATGGGGGCGTACGTCGTCCGGCGCCTGTTCTTCTCGCTGTTCGTGCTGTGGGGCGCGGTCACGATCATCTTCGTCGTCCTGCGTCTCGTGCCCGGCGACCCGGCGTACATCATGCTCGGGCCGGACGCGGACCAGGCGCAGGTGGCAGCACTGCGGGCGCAGCTCGGGCTCGACCAGTCGCTGATCCAGCAGTACGCGACGTACCTGACGAACGTCGTGCACCTGGATTTCGGCCAGTCTTTCCGGTTGAACGCGGACTCGATGAGCCTGGTCCTGCAACGCGTTCCGGCCACCATCCAGCTGGCGACCGCCGCGCTGCTGCTGTCGTTGCTGATCGGTCTGCCGCTCGGGGTGGTCGCGGCGCTGCGAGCGCACACGTGGGTGGATCGGACGATTTCGGTGTTCTCGCTGATGGGGCAGTCCACGCCGTCGTTCTGGCTGGGGATCGTGCTGATCCTGGTGTTCGCGCGCGGGCTCAAGGTGCTGCCCAGTGCAGGGTCCGGCAGCTGGGCGCATCTGGTGTTGCCGACGATCACGCTGGCGTTGCCGTTCCTGGCGATCCTGCTACGGCTGACGCGCAGCGGGCTGCTCGAGGTGGTACACGAGGGGTACGTACAGACCGCACGGGCCAAGGGTCTCGGCGAGGGGATCGTGATCCTCGTGCACGCGATGCGGAACGCGCTGATCCCGATCGTGACGGTGGTCGGTCTGCAGTTCGGTGCGTTGCTCGGCGGCACGGTGATCGTCGAGACGGTGTTCGCGTGGCCGGGGGTCGGGCGGCTGCTGATCGACTCGATCGGGCGCCGCGACTACGGCGTCGTCCAGGCCTCGATCTTGCTGGTGGCAACGATCTTCGTGCTGATCAACCTGCTCGTCGATCTCGTGTACGGCTTCCTGGACCCGCGGGTCCGTCTGGCGGGTGACTGACATGACTGTCGAGCTCTCCGTGCGCGCCCAGGTTGCGACGCGGCGCCGTACCAGGGCCGGTTCGGCGCGGATCCGGTTCGGTCTGGTGGTGATCGCGGTGTACGTCGTGGCTGCCGCGATCGGGCCGTGGCTGTTCCGGTACAACCCGGTCGACACCCGGACCGCGGACCGCCTGCGGCCGCCGTTCAGCCGGCTGTCCGACCACTCGTTCGCGATCTTCGGCACCGACCAGGTCGGGCAGGACCTGTTCGCGCAGATGTTGCAGGGGGCAAGGATCTCGATCGCGGTCGGGCTGGCGACGCTGCTGCTGGCCGGGACCATTGGCGTCACCATCGGTCTCGCGGCCGGGTACTTCGGCGGCTGGCTGGACGGCGTACTGATGCGGCTGGCGGACATCCAGCTCGCGTTTCCCTCGATCCTGCTGGCGATCTTCATCGCGGCG
This sequence comes from Kribbella sp., assembly GCA_036503355.1. GTDB lineage: Bacteria > Actinomycetota > Actinomycetes > Propionibacteriales > Kribbellaceae > Kribbella. The sequence continues at coordinate 22,008 of DASXXB010000439.1, forward strand.
CTGCTCGGCCCGTCGGTGGTGAACGTGGTGATTGTGCTCGCGGTGGCGAACTGGGTGACGTTCGCGCGGGTGGCCCGCGGGCAGGCGCTCGCGACGCGGCGCCGGGAGTTCGTCGACGCTTCGCGGACGTTGGGCGCCGGGACCTGGCGGTTGATCACCCGGTGCGTGCTGCCGGCCTGTACCGCCCCCGTACTGGTGGTGGCGACGGTCGAAATCGGGCACGTGATCCTCGCCGAGGCGTCGCTGAGCTTCCTTGGTCTCGGGACCCCGGCGTCGACGCCGAGTTGGGGTGTGACGATCGCGAACGGACGCAACTACCTGGCCGACGCGTGGTGGATCTCGACGATCCCGGGGATCGCGCTGGCGTTCCTGGTGATCTCGCTCGGTGTGCTCGGGGACGCACTCCGGGACCGGTACGACCCACGGCTGAGGAGTCTGTGATGCTGAGTGTCCGTGACCTTCGGGTCGAGTTCGCGACCGCGGGCGGCGTGGTCGCGGCGGTCGACGGGGCGTCGTTCGACGTCGGCGCCGGCGAGACGGTGGCGTTGCTCGGCGAGTCCGGCAGCGGGAAGAGCGTCACCGCGCAGGCGGTGCTCGGGATCGTGCCGAAGCCGGCCGGGCGGATCACCGGCGGCACCATCACGTACGACGACCGTGATCTGCTCGCGCCGGGGGTGGCGAAAGGCCTGCGGGGGCGGGAGATCGCGATGGTCTTCCAGGATCCGTTGAGCTCGCTGAATCCGGTGTTCCGGGTCGGTACGCAGATCGCGGAGATGTTCCGCCGGCATCGCGGTGCGTCGCGGCGGGAGGCGCGGGCGGCCGCACTGGAACTGATGCAGCGGGTCGGGATCCCGGCCGCGTCGAAGCGGTTGGACGACTACCCGCATCAGTTCTCCGGTGGGATGCGGCAGCGGGTGATGATCGCGATGGCGCTCGCGCTGTCGCCGCGGCTGCTGATCGCGGACGAGCCGACGACCGCGCTGGACGTCACGGTGCAGGCGCAGATCATGGAGCTCCTCACCCGGCTGCAGGCCGAGGAGGGAATGTCGCTCGTCCTGATCACGCACGACCTCGGCGTCGTCGCCGGCGTCGCGGATCGGGTGGTCCTGATGTATGCCGGTCGCGTCGTCGAGACCGGTCCGCTCCGCGAGGTCTACGAACACAGCGCACACCCGTACACCACCGGCCTGATGGCAAGCGTCCCCGCCCTCGACGGCCCCCGCAACCGCCTGACCCCCATCCAAGGCTCCCCACCCGACCTGCTCGCCCTCCCCACCGGGTGCCCCTTCCGCCCCCGCTGCCCCCACGCCGACGCTCTCTGCGCAGACGTCGAACCCGACCTCGAAGCCCTCCCCACAAGCCCCCTCCACCAAGCCGCCTGCCACCACCCGGAAGGAGCCCTGGCCCATGCCGACTAACCCGCCCCCGTTGTTGTCTGTGCGGGACTTGCATACGTCCTTTCCGTTGCGGTCGGCGGTGTTGCGGCGGGCCGTGGGGGAGATTCAGGCCGTGGCGGGGGTGTCGTTCGAGATTCCGGTGGGTGGGACGCTCGGGCTGGTGGGGGAGTCGGGGTCGGGGAAGTCGACCGTCGCCCGGACCGTCATCGGGCTGGAGAAGGCGCGCTCCGGCAGCATCGTCTTCGACGGCGAGGAACTGACCTCGTTGCCCAAGGCATCCATGCGCCGAGTGCGCCGGCAGCTCCAGATGATCTTCCAGGACCCGTACGCCTCGCTCAACCCGCGTGCGACCGTCGAGCAGATCATCGCCGAGGCCTGGCAGATCCACCCCGACGTCGTCCCCCGCAACCAGCACCGCACCGAGGTCCGCGAACTGCTCGAGCGCGTCGGCCTCAACCCCGACCACGCGCTCCGCTACCCACACCAGTTCTCCGGTGGTCAGCGCCAGCGGATCGGCATCGCCCGCGCGCTGGCCCTCCGCCCGAAACTGGTGATCTGCGACGAGGCCGTCTCCGCGCTGGACGTCTCGGTGCAGGCACAGGTCCTGAACCTGCTGGACGACCTGCGCCGCGACCTCGGGCTCGCGTACTTGTTCATCGCCCACGACCTGTCCGTCGTACGGCACATCTCGGACCGCGTCGCGGTGATGTACCTCGGCCGGATCGTCGAGACCGCGTCCCAGGACGAGCTGTTCGCGCGACCGCTGCATCCGTACACACAGGCGCTGCTGTCCGCAGTACCTGACCCGAAGCCGTGGGACCGGCCGCCGCGCGAGCAGATCATCATCGGCGGGGACGTCCCGTCGCCTGCGGATCCGCCGTCCGGCTGCGGGTTCCGCACCCGCTGCTGGAAGGCGGACGAGGCCTGCGCACACGAGGTTCCCGAGCTCACCACGAGGCTCGACCTGCACCCCGCCGCCTGCCACTTCGCCACCGAGCTCACCGGAGCCGCCCGATGACCGAACTCGTCCTGCTCCGCCACGGCGAATCGCTGTGGAACGCGGAGGATCGCTACCAAGGACAGCTTGGCACCGGCCTCAGTGCGCGCGGGCGTCAGCAGGCGAAGGACGCCGCGGACTACCTGCAATCGCTGCAGATCGACGCGGTGGTGGCGAGCGATCTCCAGCGCGTGACCGAGACCCTGCAGCCGTACCTCGACCTGCGCGACGACGTACCGGTCAGGGTCGATGCGCGATGGCGTGAGATCGACGTCGGGACGTGGGGAGGGCGGACCTTTGCGGACGTGTACGCCGACGAGCCCGACGTCGTCGACGCCTTCCGATGTGGTGAAGACGTAGCGCGCGGAGGCGGCGAGACGTTCCGCCAACTGCGGACCCGCGTCTGGCAGGCAGCCCAGGACATCGCGGGTCTCGAGCGGGTGCTGGTGGTGACGCACGGCGGACCCATTCGCGTCGCAGCGGCGTCCGCGCTCCGGCTCCCAGCAGGTTCGGAGATGTTGCTGGATCCGCCGGCCAACTGCTCGCTCACCACTCTCCGCCTCGACGGACTCTCGTCGTACAACGTGCCTACCGTGTCTGTCTGGACGGACCGATGACCTTCACCTTCGTCGCGATGACGTACAACCTGTGGGCCGACTTCCACCTCGACCAGCGCCGGGACGCGATCGGCAGCCTGTTCACGATCCGGCCGCCGGACCTGCTCGCCGTACAGGAACTCCGGCCGGTCACTCGCAAGCTCCTCGACGACGTCCTGCCCGACCACGACCGCGTCGACGGCAGCGCGGGCTGGGAGACCCAGAGCAATCTCTGGTGGCGGCGTGACCTGTTCACGTACGTCGAACACGGCGCCGAGGAGGTCGGCATCCTCTCGCCCGACGCGCGCCTGTTCTGGGTCCGCCTCCAGACGCCCGACGGCACCGAGCTGATCTTCAGTACCGCGCACCTCACCTGGCCCGGGCACCCGGACGAGCGGACCGATCACGTCAACCGCCGGATCGCCCAGGCGCGCGCCATCGGCGAGGCACTCGAGCGGCTGGCCGGTGACGGTGCCTGCCTGTTCACGGTGGACATCAACGACATCGGCCCACCGCAATGGGAGCTCGGGAACGCCGGGTTCCTGGACAGCTTCACCGCCCTCGGCCGGCACTCGCCGGTGACCCACCCGGTGGTGCCGACGGTCGCAACCGGCCCGATCGGAACCAGGTTGTCGCCACTCGCCTCACCACCCAAGGCGATCGACTGGATCTTCGCCCGCGGCCCGCTCGCCGCTCGATCCAGTGAGGTCGTCGAGTTCTTCCACGACGGCCGCGCCCCGTCCGACCACTACCCGGTCGTTGCTACCTACACGCATCACCCCTGAGGAGAATCCTGTGCTGAGGAAGCGATTCGTGGCCGCGCTCGCCGCCGTCACCCTGGCCGTACCGCTCGGTCTGGCCGCGTGTTCACCGGCCAGTGAGCCGAGCAGCGGCGAACAGGTCCTGCGGTACGCGCCGGCGATGTTCCCGGTATCGCTGGACACCTACAAGTACGCCGGCGAGGAGAGCGTGCAGACCGCGATCCAGCAGATCATGGAGCCGCTCGTCCGCGTCGACGACGGCAAGATCGTCCCGGTACTGGCAACCTCGTGGCAGAACCCCGACCCGAACACGTGGGTGTTCAAGCTGCGTACCGGCGTGAAGTTCTCCGACGGTACGCCGTTCACCGCGAAGGACGTGGTCGCGTCGTACGAACGGCACCAGAAGCTCGACGGCCCGCTGGTGCCTCTGTACTCGACGGTGACGTCGTTCGCGGCGACCGGCGACGAGACCGTGACGGTGAAGACCAGCAAGCCGCTCGGTACGTTGCTGAGCTCGCTGACGCTGCTGTTCATCGGTCCGGCCGCCAAGCTCAACACCGACGGGTTCTTCAGCAAGCCGATCGGGACGGGGCCGTTCACGGTCACGGCGTTCCAGCCCGACGAGAAGCTCGAGCTCGCGGCGAACCCGACGTACTGGGACGGAGCTCCGAAGCTGAGCAAGCTCGAGTTCGTGAACATCCCGGAGGTCGCCGGGCGGATCACCGGGCTGGAGAACGGCGAGGTCGACGTACTGACGCAGATCCCGCCCGACCAGGTCGGCTCGGTCAAGGGCAGCGACGCGATCACGTACTCGACCACGCCGAGCTGGACGTACTACTTCGACTGGTTCAACTCGAAGCGGAAACCGTTCGACGACAAGCGGGTCCGGCAGGCGATGTGGCACGCGCTGAACCTGGACCGGACCGTGAAGGACCTGTTCGGTGATCTGGCGTCGGTCGCGCAGGCGCCGCTCGCGCAGGGCGTGATCGGTGCGCCGAAGCTCGCGCCGTACAGCTACGACCCGGCGAAGGCGAAGCAGTTGCTGACCGAGGCCGGGTACCCGAACGGGTTCACCACGTCGATGCAGTGGCCGCTCGAGGGCGGGCCGAACATCCGGGCGCTGGCGCAGGCGATGATCTCGGACTGGGCCAAGATCGGTGTCACCGTCAAGCCGCTGGAGAAGGAACGGGCGCAGTGGCTCGAGGACTTCGGCAAGCTCAACTGGGACATGAACCTGCAGACCAACGTGACCGGCACCGGTGACGCCGACTACACGCTGGCCCGGCTGTACGTCTGCAGCGCCAAGCGGAACGGGTACTGCAACCCCGCGGTCGACAAGCTCCTGCTCGACGCGCGCTCGTCGGTCGACCAGGCCGCCCGGCCCAAGCTCTACGAACAGGCCGGCCAGACCCTGTGGGACGACGCCGTCGGGATCTTCCCGGCCGACCTCGCCTCGAACGC